>NZ_JBIAQI010000013.1:0-287647 GCF_042888905.1 Streptosporangium sp. NPDC002721 | reverse complement strand
GCGCCCCCCCCCCCCCTCCTCTTGGCGTCACCTCCGGTCGGTCTCCCCCCTCTTCGTTCTTTCCACGAGGGGGGGGGGGGGGGGAAGGGGGGGGGGGGGGGGCGGGGGGCCGGCCCCACCGTGGAGCCGTCACAGGGGAGGGCCGTGCCTCACGGGGCACGGCCCTCCCCTGTCGCGTACGCGAGGCGGCGGGGTGGCCCTCGACGCCCGGAGCGCGGCCTTCGGGGCCCCTGCCGCGTACGCGGGGCGGCGGGGTGCCGTCAGTGCGAGGCGTCCAGGAGGGCGTCGAGCTCGTCCTCGGGAAGCCCGAGGTCGACGCGGATCCGGTAGCGGGTCCTGAGCAGGGCGATGTGCTCGCCGCTGCCCGCCACCGCCCGGTGCGCCCCCTCGGTGGCCCACTGATGGGCCTCCCCGAGGTCACCGTAGGCGACGAGGGTCTCGGCGACCATGAGGCCGGTGACCGCGGTGACGTCACCGGCGGCGCGGATCGCCGCGATCACCTCCCTCGCCTCGTCCGGCCGTTCGAGCTCGAAGAGGGTGTCGGCGATCCCGGCCCGGGGGTCGACGCTCACCTCGCCGCCGTCGTCCATCGCCCGCTGGAAGCAGTCGAGAGCCCGGGCGGGTTGCCCGGCCTGCCGCCACTCCTCGGCGGCGAGCACGAGGATCGCCGCCCGTGATATGTCGCCGGACGCGTACGCCTCGACCAGGGCTTCTAGTCGCCGGGCCAGGTCTTCGTGATCGTCGGCCAGAAGTGCCTGCTCAAGCAATCGATCAAGTTGCTCACGTGTCACATGCGCCACATCGCGAGAGTACCGAGCGACGCTCGACCGCGTACGGCCAACGGCAGGTATTGGCCACCTTACCTTGGGCAAACCTACGGTTACGCTACGCGTTTTTCCTCAGCAAAACGGGCATATGAGCGACGAGTCCTGCTAGAGGAGGGTGTCACGGGGAGGAGCCGCGATGGGCATGTCCAGGCAGACATCGTTCACGTTGATGCTCCTCCTGTCCTTCTCGGTGATCGTTCCGGGGTCCGCCGGATACCTGTCGGTCAAGATGGAGGCGATCGGGCAGGCCCACCGGGAGCTGCTCACCCTGGAGAGCCGGATCCGCGCCGAGAGGCTCGCCGCCCGGATCAGGAAGCTGGAGCGAACCTCCCGGGACCGGCGGCTCCAGCCGATCATCTCGTCCGGCCGCGAGGCCTGCGACCCCTCCGCGAGGTCCCGCGACGGGCAGGGGACCCGGTCGTCCGACCCCGCGACGGTCGTGCCGGTGCCGGTGGCGAGCGCGGAACGGGCGCGCGAGAGGCGACCGCACGCGCGAAGGCACGTCGAGCGGCACGTCGCCCACGGCCAGAACACCCGGCGATGGGACGCGCGAGGACCGGACACCTGGGGACCGGACGTGGGAGGCCCGAGACCGTCATGGCAGGACGCGCCGGAGCCCGGAGTGCAGGGGCTGACGGCGCAGGGGCCCCTCGAAGCCGGGACGACCGGCGACGCCGCCCCCGTGGAGCGGTGGTCCCAGCTCGAACGCCGGGGCAGGCCGCATGGGGAGGGCGAGGCTCGGGAGGAGCACACGTTCACCCTGCCGGACGCGACCGGCACCGGGAGCGCTCCGGAGGACATCGACGCTTCCCGCGTCCAGGATCTTCCCGCCGGTCCTCCCCTGACCGAGACAGGGGCGAAGACCGAGACGCGCGCGGACTTCGGCCCTCCCCAGGTCAGGACACGGGCGAACTGACAACCGGTCCCCCGGCCGCGTCTCTCAGGCCGAGACGCGGGCGAACTGGCGGTTCAGGTAGCCGCGGATCAGGCGCTTGGCCTCGGCCACGATCTCCGGGGCGCCGTTCGGATCGCGCCGGAAGGCCAGCTTGAGGACGGCGTCACCGGCCTCCACCGCGACGAGGATGGCCAGGTCGAACTCCTCGCTGTCGGCCAGCCCGTACTCCTGCAGCAGAAGGCCGCGCAGCCGTCCGGCGATCACCGTGTTGTTCTCGGACCCGGGGTCGAGCAGGTTGAGGTCGACGACGTCGCCGAAGTGCAGGGACCGGAACCCCGGCACGGTCCGGTGCATCTCCACGTACTCGTCGATGATCGCGTCGACCGCGTCCCACCAGCCCGCGTAGTCCTCGAGCAGGAAGCGCCTGCCGATCCGGGAGACGAACCCCTCCACGTGGCGCCGGGTCACCGCCTGGGTGAGGGCACGCTTGTCGGGGAAGAACTGGTAGACCGAACCGATCGCGACCCCCGCGCGCTCGGCGATCCTCGTGGTGGAGAGCGCGTCGTAACCGATCTCGTCCAGCAGGTCGGCACACGCGTCGAGCATCCGCTCGACACGTCGCGCGCTTCGTCGTTGGGTGGGTTGACGGCGTAGTGGAGCCTCACCCGGCTCCTCGCAGGAGATGGTGGACACCCCACCATCTTGCCCCTCTGACAGGCCGGGGTCAGCGCTTATTCGTCAATCGCGAGATTTCTCCACCCCCGGTGATCCCCCGGTGAGCCGGACGAGCCCGGCCAGGCGGCGGGTGAGCGCCGGGGAGACCCGCGAGAGGGCGTAACCGATCTTGCCCTCCGCGTTCACCGCGACGACGGGCAGGTCGCGGTGAACGGCGCGCAGGATGTGCGCGGCCACCCGCTCGGGTGGGTACCCGCGCGCGGCCAGCGCCCTGCCCGCGGGCTCCCCCGCGACCTCGGCGAGGTCCCCGACGTAGGTGGCGTTCCGCGCGATCGCGGTGGAGACGAACCCGGGGCAGATCGTGGAGACCCCGATCCCCTGTCCGGCGAGCTCGGCGCGCAGGCAGTCGCCGAGCATCTTCACGGCCGCCTTCGACGTCGAGTACGCGGGCAGCAGCCTGTTGGGGAGGAAGGCGGCGAGCGAGGCCACGTTCACGATGTGACCGCCCTGGCCGCGCTCGGCCATCTGGGCGGCGAACAGGCGGCAGCCGTGGATGACACCCCACAGGTTCACGTCCAGGGTCCGCCGCCAGTCGTCGACCGTGTGGTCCAGGAACGGGCCCGCCACCGCGATCCCCGCGTTGTTGACCACGATGTCGGGCACGCCGTACCGGTCCCTGACCAGCCGGGCGAACTCCTCCATCCCCTCGGCGTCCGCGACGTCCACCCGGTGGGCGTGCGCCGCGCCCCCGCTCCGTGCGCCCCTCTCCGCGGTGAGGGTGATGCCCTCCGCGGTGCGGCGCGCGGCGTCGAGGTCGATGTCCGCGCAGACCACCTCGGCGCCGTGCGCGGCGAAGGCACGGGCGGTGGCCCGGCCGATCCCGCCGCCCGCGCCGGTGACCACCACCAGCCGTCCGTCGAAGGGCCCGCGCTCACCGGGCCGGTCCCTGCGCAGCTCCGCAGAGGGCGGCGCTCCCTCGACGTGCTCGGCGAACTCGGCGATCATGCGGGCGAGCACACCGGGGTGGCTGCGCTGCACCCAGTGGCCCGCGGGGACGCGGCGGTGCCACAGCCGGGGCGCCCAGCGGTGCGCCGAGGCGAGCAGGGCGGGGGAGACGAACGGATCCTCGGTGGCCTCGACCAGCTGGACGGGCATTCGCGGCGCGGACCCAGTCTCGGACCCGGTTTTAGGTGCGGACGCGGTTTCAGGTGCGGGCCCGGACACGGACGCGGGCGTAGTCCCGGACGCGGGCGCAGTCCCGGACGCGGGCGCAGTCCCGGACGCGGGCGCAGTCCCGGACGCGGGCGCAGTCCCGGACGCGGGCCCGGACACGGACGCGGGCGTAGTCCCGGACGCGGGCCCGGACACGGACGCGGGCGTAGTCCCGAATGGGGGCCCGGGCACGGACGCGGGCGCAGGTGCGGTGGGCGACGCGCCGCGGCCGGTCAGCATGTTGGCACGGTAGAGGCCGAGACCGTTCAGGCCGTCCCTGACGAGGGTCTCCGCCGGGTGTCCCGGCCGCGCCGGCGCGCCCACCGACCGGCGCATCAAGCGCGGCAGCACGGCGCGCAGCACGAGCTCGGGGACGACGGGCACCTGGAAGGCGCCGATGTACCAGGACCGCAGGAGCTGCCCGGCGACCTCGCGCCGCCCGCCGTGCCGTACGAAATGCGCGGCCTTCTCCAGGTGCGGGCCGCCGACGGAGGTGAAGGAGAGGATCCGCTCCTCGATGCCCGGCCTGCCGATCAACCTCCAGCCCTGGATGGAACCCCAGTCGTGTCCCACGAGGTGCACCCCGGGCTTGCCCACCGCGTCAAGGACCGCGGTCAGGTCGGCGGCCAGGTGGTCGTAGCCGTAGCCCTCGGTGGTGCGCGGGGCGTCGGAGAGCCCGGCGCCCCGGACGTCGTAGCGGACCACGTGGAAGCGGTCCTCCAGCAGCGCGGCGACCTCGTCCCAGACCCGGTGGGTGTCGGGGTAGCCGTGCACGAGCACGACGGTCGGGGACGCGGGGTCGCCCTGCTCGAACAGCGCCAGCCGGACGTCGCCGGACTCCACCCACCGCATCACTGCCTCCCGCCCACGCTCTTCCGGAACTATCCCGACTGGCCGGGCCTGGCGGCCAGGCCGGTGCAGCCGCGCAGCGCCTTCCAGCCCGTGATGGCCTGCTGCCGCCCGGTGCCGGTGAGCGGGATCGGCACCCCGCCCTGGATGGTGGCCGGGGTCCACTGGTCCTTGAGCACCTTGCGGCCGTTGATCGTCAGGGTGAGCACGCCGGTCCTGCCGGTGTCGGGGCCCCAGTTGTAGAAGACGAAGTTGCCCAGGCCGTAGCTGACGTAGCTGTTCTTCAGGTATCCGGCGCCGAGCAGGATGTGCGCGTGGCCGCCGACGACGACGTCCGCCCCGGCCGCGACCAGCTTGGGCGCCAGGCCGCGCTGCGCCTCGTTGGGACACTTCTGCAGCTCGGTGCCCCAGTGCAGGTGGACGATGACGGTGTCGGAGTTCTTGCGCGCCCTGCGCACCTCCTGGATCAGCCGCGCCTCGTCCTTGGCCGAGGCGAGACCGCCCTGGTCACCGGAGGCCGTCCACGCCTGGACGAACTCCGCGTCCAGCACCTGGGTCGCGCCGATGATGGCGACGCGGTTGCCGTTCACGGTCGTCCGCCAGGGCTTGTACGCCTCGGCCTCGTTCCTGCCCACGCCCACGACGGGGAACTTGGAACGTTTGATGGCGGCGAGGGAGTCCTTCAGCCCGCTCTGCATGTAGTCCATGCCGTGGTTGTTCGCCAGCGAGGCGACGTCCACCCCGGACGCCTTCAGCGCGGTGAGCGCCGCCGCCGGGGCACGGAAGGTGTACTGCTTGCCGGGGGCGGGGGTGCCGCCGGTGGTGATCGCGGTCTCCAGGTTGACCATCGCCAGGTCGGAGCGCTTGAGCACCCTGGCGATCGGGCCGAGCGCGGTCTTCGGGTCGGCGTTCAGCCGGGTGCGCAGCACGCCCTCGAAGTGCACGTCACCGCCGAAGGAGATGGTGTACGGCCTGCGCTCCGGCGTGGGGGTGGCCTCGGCCGGTTCGGTGGGCCTCTCCACGATGTCGGGGGTCGATTCGGGGGCGGCCGACTCGGCGGCGGAGCAGGCCGCGAGGAGCACGGCTGAGGCGGTGATCGCGGCGGCCAGGGCGAGGCGGCGAGCTGTGTACGTGTCCATCGGTATTCGAGGATGCCATCTCCCCCACCGCCTGTGTCACAACTCGCCCCACCAGATTTGTTTCATTAAGACTGGAGAAAGTCGTTAACTTGAATCATTCAGCTTTAGGTCGTACGGTGTGGTCATGGAGGACGAGGACCGGCTCCGGCAGGCGGGTCTGCGGGTGACCGCGGCCCGGCTGGCGATCATGCGGACCGTGCGGGAGGGCGACCACCTCGACGTGGACGCCGTCCATCACGGTGTGCGGAGCCGCGTCGGCCAGGTCTCCCTGCAGGCCGTCTACGACTCGTTGCACGCGTTGCACGGGGCCGGGCTCCTCCGGCGGCTGGAACCCGCGGGCAGTCCCGCCCGGTACGAGACGCGGATCGGTGACAACCACCACCACCTCGTCTGCCGCCGGTGCGGGAAGGTCACCGACGTCGACTGCGCCGTCGGCCACGCGCCCTGCCTCGACCCGGTCTCCGACGCCGGATACCTGATCGACGAGGCGGACGTGATCTTTTGGGGTACGTGCCCCGGCTGTCGTTCCGAAGACACTCGACGAAGAGAACCCCCGGAGGACCCGCTATGAGCACCAGGCCCATCACCACCACCACCGACGCGGGAATCGCCGCGCCGAGCGACGAGCACTCCCTGTCGGTGGGCCCGAACGGGCCCCTGCTGCTGCAGGACCACTACCTGATCCAGAAGATGGCCCACTTCAACCGGGAGCGCGTGCCCGAGCGGGTCGTCCACGCCAAGGGCGGCGGCGCGCACGGCATCCTCCGGATCACCGAGGACGTCAGCCAGTTCACCAAGGCGGGCCTGTTCGCCAAGGGCAAGGAGACCCCGCTCTTCATCCGCTTCTCCTCGGTCGCGGGCGAGCTCGGCAGCCCCGACACCCAGCGCGACCCGCGCGGCTTCGCGCTGAAGTTCTACACCGAGGAGGGCAACTACGACCTCGTCGGCAACAACACGCCCATCTTCTTCATCCGCGACCCGCAGAAGTTCTCCGACTTCATCCACAGCCAGAAGCGCCGCGCCGACACCAACCTGCGCGACCACAACATGCAGTGGGACTTCTGGACGCTCTCGCCGGAGAGCGCCCACCAGGTGACGTTCCTGATGACCGACCGCGGCACCCCGGCGTCCTGGCGCCACATGCACGGCTTCGGCTCGCACACCTTCCTCTGGTACAACGCCGCCGGCGAGAAGTTCTGGGTCAAGTACCACTTCAAGACCGACCAGGGCGTGAAGAACTTCACCGACGCCGAGGCCGGCGCGGTCATCGCGCAGGACGCCGACTTCCACATCCGCGACCTGCACACCGCGATCGCGAGCGGCGACCACCCGTCCTGGACGGTGAACGTCCAGGTCATGCCGTTCGAGGCCGCCGCCGACTACCGGTTCAACCCGTTCGACCTGACCAAGGTGTGGCCGCACTCCGACTACCCCGAGATCACGATCGGCAGGTTCACGCTGAACCGCAACCCGGCGAACTACTTCGCCGAGGTCGAGCAGTCGAGCTTCGAGCCGTCCAACCTGGTGCCGGGCATCGGCCCGTCCCCGGACAAGATGCTCCAGGGCCGGCTGTTCTCCTACCCGGACGCCCACCGCTACCGCATCGGCGTCAACTACCAGCAGCTGCCGATCAACGCGCCGAAGGCTCCCGTCCACAGTTACAACAAGGACGGCCAGATGCGCTTCGACAACCCGGGCGACCCCGTCTACGCCCCCAACAGCGTCGGCGGCCCGGTGGCCGACCCGGCGCTGTACGAGGGCGAGCACTACCAGGTGACCGGTGAGATCCTCCGTTCCGCCTACACCCTGCACCGCGAGGACGACGACTTCGTCCAGCCCCGCGCGCTGTGGGAGAACGTGCTGTCCGACACCGACCGCTCCCACCTGGTGAGCAACGTCGTCGGCCACGCCTCCGCCCCGGAGGTCACCGCCGAGATGAAGAAGCGCGTCGTCGAGTACTGGACGAACGTCCACAAGGACCTCGGCCAGGGCGTCGCCCAGGGCCTCGGCGTCGCCGCCGGGTAATCACACCTTCTTCTCCTCGTACGGCTCGCGTCTCCTCGGAGGTGCGGGCCGTACGGCTGTCCTGCGGCTTTCACCGGTTTTCCCCGGTTTTTCCCGGTTTTTTCGGCGTCCCCGGTCGTCCCCGAACAGTCTCCGGACAGTCTCCGGACAGTGCCTGGACACACGAAAGGGGGCTGTCCCGTCGTCGGGCAAGCCCCCGGTCCTGGAAGGACGGCCGCTCAGAGGTCGAGGGCTTCGCCCTTCACCGCCGCGACGAACGCGGTCCACCCCGGCCGGCCGAAGACCAGCACCGCTCCGCCCCTGTCCTTGCTGTCCCTGACCGCGAATCCCCGTCCGGGCAGGTGAGCCACCTCGACACAGTTACCGTTGGTTCCGCTCTGCCGACTTTTCCGCCATACCACTCTGGACAGGTCAATATCAGACACAACTCACCCCTTCTCCCACGGGGGACCATAAGGCACCTTAAGGATGAAGGCGTGACGAAGAACTTGCAAGGTATTAAGCATGGCCGGATAGAACACCGTATCCTGACCGCTCTTCCGGTGTGCGATGATTCTTCCCTGCTCAACCGGTGGGCCCAATCCATCCGGTGGGGCGGAAGCGATGAAAACGCGTTAACCACTGCGGGGCGGCTCTTGTTCTCTTGCGTGAGTGCCGGGGCCGCTTCCCGCTAGATGTCGAACTCCCCTTCCTTCACCCCCCCGACGAAGGAGTCCCACGCACCGGAAGCGAAGGTGAGAACGGGACCGGAGCGGTCCTTGCTGTCACGCACCCCGACCCGCTCCTCGCCCAACCTCGCCACCTCGACACAGTTGCCGCTGGCGGCGCTCAGGGCGCTCTTCTTCCAGATCACATCGTTGTGATTGTTCGCGCTCATTATTCTTCCCGGAAATAACGGAACAGGCGGCGGGAACAATGTCTCGCTACCTGTCCCAGTACTTGATTGTTTTTTTGATGATCTCCTGTGATGCCGTCTCGTCGAGGGCCCGTTCCATCAGGTAACCAAAGGCGCGCTCGTACTGGTAGACCATTTCCACGTCCTCGACAAATCGTCCTCCGGGAAGAAGCTCCTCGTAGACGACGTCCTGGAAATCGGGAAACGTCAGGTGCAGGAACGCCCCGGTGGACACCGGCGGCGGAACGTCCTGGGGAAGAACTCTCATATCCACGTGCTCCAGCTCCGAGACCTCGATCAGGTGCACGAGCTGGTCCCGCATGACGCGAGGGTCGTCGCCGTACTGGTTCTTCAGCACGGATTCGTGCAACACGCTCACATGGGTCAGCGGATCGGCCTCGTGCAGCAGCGTGCGCTGCCGCGCCAGCCGTATCTCGACCCGGTCCTGGATCCAGCTCGGTGGAAGCAGGCTGGACTCCTGGTTCGCGTTGTGAACGCCCAGGACGTAACCCTCCGTCTGGAGAAGGCCGGGCACGATCTGGGGTTCCCAGTTTCGCGCCACGGTGGCCTCCGCCTCCATCCCGATGAGCGTGATGTAGTCATCGGGCACGGAACCGCGATATCTCTCCCACCACCCCTTCCGAGCGGCGTCGCGCCGCAGCGTGACGAGAACCTCCCGCAGGGACTCGTCGACCTCGTAGAGGTCGGCGAGAACCTCGACGTCGACCTCGCTGGCCAGCGTCTTGGCGGTCTCGATCCGGCTGACCTTGGCGGTCGACCACCGCAGGCGCTCGGACACCTCGTCACCGGTCAGGTGAAGTCCTTCGCGAAGCCTGCGTAACTCCAGACCCAGCCGACGCCGACGGAGTGCTGGACTGCCACGTTGCGGCATCACGACCTCCTCACCATGACGGATGGGCGTGCGTCACGGCCTCAACAGGGACCTGACGAATGATAGTGCAAATTACACAGATGCTTGCAGTGCATGTGTGGAACATTATTGCCTTTTTCCTTACGGCAAGTCTTGCAGCCAAATCTATGCTGAGCGACTATCAGAACAGGAAGGTTCTCGAAAGATCGGGGGGCCCGCCGGTGATCATCCGGAAGGGCGTCTTCGAGTGCCTTCATGAGCCACGTGGTGCGGGGCGGGCACGCGGTTGTCCGGCAACGGTGCCGTCTTCGACGAAACGGAGTTGACGCGGGGAGGCCAGCAGGGGGAGCACGTAAATCGGCCGGCGACGGCCCAGCGTCGCACGCATCAAAGAGAGCGCCTTTGTCCGGCGCAAAAAACACCGGGCCGGCGGCCACCGACCCGGTTGGCACAAGAACTCCGCGTCAAAGCCACGAAAGGAGTCTCCTATGTCCTTCCACCGTACCAACAGAACTCATGGAATCAAGACCTTCATCCTCGATCTGATCTATGTGACCGACCGAGAGCTCTATATGGACCAGGACGAATGGGCCTACCGGCTCGGCTGGACCGTGACCAGGACCGGGTTCGGGACCAGGCACTACCGCGACCCCCGGTTCGACCTCCTCAAGGCCGAGCGGACCGCCGCTCCCGCGCTCGCCCTGGCGCCGGTCCGCGACGAGGGGGTGGGTGGTGACGTCGCGGCGTGACCTCCGCCACGGCCGTCACTGCGGCTACGGCGGCCGGCCTCCCGGCGGGGCGGGTCTCCTCGTCCGGCTGTGGCGCTGGCGAACGGAGACGATCCTGCTCACCACCGTCTCGTTCCTCCTGGTCACCGTGGTCCTCTCGCTCGGAGAGGGCGACCGGTGGCCGTTTCTCGTTCTGGCCTGCACCGCCGGTGTCCTCGTCGCCTCCGGCTTCTGGAGGAGATGGGTGACGGCACACGCGTGGTGCCTGTTCTCCCGGCACCGCATCCGGAGGGCGTGCGAGGAGGCCGGGATACACACCCGCTCGGGCCGGTTGCCGCTGATCCTGTGGATCACCCCCTCCGCGGCCGGGGAGAAGGCGCTCGTCCTCGCCAGGGCCGGGACCTGCGCCGAGGACTTCGACGCCTTCTCCGCCGGGATCGCGGCGGCGTGCTGCGCCCGCGACGCCGTGGTCTCCCGGCACGGCGAATGGGCGAACCTGCTCACCGTCGAGATCGTCAGGCGGGACGAGGCCACCGGCCCGCCGGTGGGTCTCGACCGGCTCTACGGGCGGACGAGCTGGGTGAGCCTGCGAGCCGACCGGCCCGTGGAGACGGAGGACCGGCCCGTGGAGACGGAGGAGGGGATCACCGGCACGCGCCCGGCGGGGAGGTTCGCCGCCCCGCTCCCCCTGTCAGGAGAGCTTCCCGAGCTTGAGTTGCCCGAGGCCGGTGAGTTCCCCGAACCTGGCGGGTTTCCCGAGCCCCGTGAGTTCCCCGAGTCCGGCGGGCTTCCCGAACGGCGGCGACAGGCCGCGTGAATCCGGAGGGACGCGCGGCGGGAGGTCCCGGAGATCGCGCTCCGGGGCTTCCCCATGACCCTGACGACGGCCATGATGAGTCCACTCGCCGAACTCAGGAGTGCCGATGAGAACAGCGCACCGGACCTGCCCCCTCTGCGAGGCCGTCTGCGGCCTCCGGCTCACCCTCGACGACACCGGGCACGTCACCTCGGTCAAGGGTGACCCGGACGACCCCTTCTCCAAGGGGTTCATCTGTCCCAAGGGCGCCACCCTGGGACACCTCGACGAGGACCCGGACCGGCTGCGCGTCCCGATGATCCGGACGGGCGGCGAGTGGCGCGAGGCGTCCTGGGACGAGGCGTTCCGCACCGTCGCGGAGGGCCTCGCGGGCGTGATCGACGCTCACGGCCGCCAGTCGCTCGCCGTCTACCTCGGCAACCCGAACGCCCACTCCATGGTCGGCGCCCTGTACGGCGGGGCGCTGATCCGCGCCCTCGGCACCCGCAACGTCTTCTCCGCGAGCACCGCCGACCAGATGCCCAAGCACGTCTCCTGCGGCCTGATGCTCGGTGACCCGCTGGCCATCGCGGTGCCCGACCTGGACCGCACCGACTACCTGCTGATGCTCGGCGCCAACCCGCTGGAGTCCAACGGCTCGCTCTGCACCGCCCCCGACTTCCCCGGCCGCCTCAAGGCGCTGCGCGGGCGCGGCGGCAAGCTCGTGGTCGTCGACCCGCGCCGCACCCGTACCGCCGCCCTCGCCGACGAGCACCTGTTCGTCCGGCCGGGTACGGACGCCTACCTGCTGTTCGGCATCGTCCACACCCTCCTCGCCGAGGACCTCACCTCGATCGGCGTCGAGGTCAACGGGCTGGAGGAGGTGCGGCGGCTGGCGGAGGACTTCGCCCCCGAGGTGGTGGCCCCGATGTGCGGGGTGCCCGCCGGGGAGATCGTACGGCTGGCGCGCGAGCTGGCCGCGGCCCCGACGGCCGCCGTCTACGCCCGCATCGGCACCTGCACCGCCGAGTTCGGCACCGTCGCGCAGTGGCTGGTCGACGTCGTCAACGTCCTGACCGGCAACTTCGACCGTCCCGGCGGGGTCATGTTCGCGAAGCCCGCCGTGGAGAACGGCCGCCGGAGCAAGCCGTACACCACGGGACGCTGGCACAGCCGCGTCCGGGGGCTGCCGGAGGCGAACGGCGAGATCCCGGTGGCCACCCTCGCCGACGAGATCGAGACGCCGGGTGAGGGGCAGGTCAGGGGGCTGGTCACGGTGGCCGGCAACCCGGTGCTGTCGGCGCCGGGCGGGCCCCGGCTGGACCGGGCCTTCCGCGACCTGGAGTTCATGGTCTGCGTGGACCCGTACCTGAACGAGACCACCCGGCACGCGAACGTCATCCTGCCGCCGCCGCGCGTGACGCAGTCGCCGCACTACGACCTGTCGCTGCTGGCCTTCGCGGTCCGCAACTACGCGAGGTTCTCCCCGCCGATCCTGCCGCTGGAGCCGGGGCGCCCCTCGGAGGCCGAGATCATGGCGCGGCTGACGATGATCGCCTCCGGACAGGGCGCGGACGCCGATCCGGCCGCGCTCGACGAGCTGATCCTCGACCGGACGCTCCGCAGGGCCGTCGAGACGCCCGGCTCCCCGGTGGAGGGCGTGGACCCGGCCGAGCTGCGCGCGTCCCTGGACGGCTCCAGCGGAGCCGAGAGGCGGCTGGACGCCATGCTCAGGCTCGGCCCGTACGGGCTCTCCCTGGCCACCCTGCTGGCGAACCCGCACGGCATCGACCTGGGCCCGCTGGAGCCCCGGCTGGGGGAGATCATCCGTACGGCCTCGGGGCGGGTGGAGCTGGCGCCGGCGCGGCTGGTCGAGGACGCCGCGCGGCTGCGCGGGCGGCTCGCCGTCCCGCCCGCGGAGATCGTGCTGATCGGACGGCGGCACCTGCGGTCCAACAACAGCTGGCTGCACAACGTGGAACCGCTGGTCGGCGGGACCAACCGGTGCACCCTGCAGATCAACCCGGACGACGTGAGCAGGCTCGGGCTGGGCGAGCGCGCCGTGGTGCGCTCGGCCGCGGGCGAGCTGGTCGTGCCGCTGGAGCCGACCGACACGATCATGCCGGGGGTGGTGAGCCTGCCCCACGGGTGGGGGCACTCGGGCACCTCGCAGCCGGTGGCCGCCAAGCACGCGGGGGTGAACGCGAACACGCTGACAGACGATTCCGTCGTGGACGCGCCCTCGGGAAACGCCGTGTTCAACGGGGTTCCGGTCACCCTCGGCCGGGCGTGATCCCATGATCGCTCGGAAAAGCGGGATCGACGCGCATTAGGCTTGCGCGCGTGACCACCCCTCCAGCACTGGACCGTCTGCACGCTCAGCTCACCTTCGCCATGGAGATCGACAAGCTCAGACGCATCGTCCGCCGCAACACCCTCATGGACGGGTCGCGGCGGGAGAACGACGCCGAGCACTCCTGGTACGTGGGCATGCTGGCGATGGTCCTGGCCGAACACGCACCACCCGGCACCGATCTCGACAGGGTCGTCGCGATGCTGCTCGTCCACGACATCGTCGAGATCGACGCGGGAGACACGTTCATCTACGACGCCTCGGCCGTCGAGGCCCAGCCCGCCATCGAGCGCAGGGCCGCCGACCGGATCTTCGGGCTGCTCCCCTGCGACCAGGCCGAGCGGTTGCGCGAGCTCTGGGACGAGTTCGAGGAACGCAGGACGCCGGAGGCCAGGTTCGCCAAGGCCCTCGACCGGATCGCGCCCATCATGGCGAACCACCACAACGAGGGCGGCACCTGGTCGCTGTACAAGGTGACCGCCGAGCAGGTGCTGGAAAAAGTGAAGATCATCGAGGAGGGATCGGCGACACTGGGCGCCTACGCCACCGAAATCATCGCCCTGTCCGTCAGCCGGGGGCATTTGGCGCGTGCATAACACCGTTCTCGGGTAGGTCCCTATGGGTTGAGAAGGGGGCGATGGTGAAGGAAACCGTCAAAACAGGGCGTCGGCCCTTCAAACGTCTGGTGCCCGGAGTCGAACTCACCGACCGGATCGAGCGCTCACCCCGGGCCGACAGGCCGATCCGCATACTCGCCAAGGCCGTACGTCAGCGGATCGGTCCCGGGCCGCTACGGGACCTGCTGCACGGGGTGCCGACCGGCAAACCGCTCCATCCGCCGCTCGCCAACCTCAGCCTGGGGCTCTGGGCGGCGACGGCGGTGCTGGACGTGACCCGCCACGACCCGCGGGCCTCGCGCGTGCTGGTCGCCGGCGGGCTCGCCGTCGCGATGCCCGCGATGGCGGCGGGCGTCACCGACTGGTCCGCGCTCCACCGCGAGCAGCAGCGGGTGGGGTTCGTGCACGCGATCGCCAACCTGACCGCCCTGGGGCTCTACACCGGCTCGCTGGTGCTCCGGCTGGCCGGGCGTGAGCGGGCCGGGCGGATGCTGTCGTTCGCCGGGCTGGGCGCCGTGAGCGTGGGCGGCTACCTCGGCGGCCACCTGGCCTACCGGCAGGCGGCCGGGGCGAACCACGCCGAGTCCGTCGCCCATCTGGTCCCGCTGGGCTGGCACGACCTGTGCGAGCTCGGCGACCTGCCCGACGGGCGGCCGGTGACGCGGCGGCTCGGCTACATCGACCTGTTCGTGCTGCGCGTCGGCTCGGGGGTCACGGTGCTCGCCGACCAGTGTGCCCATCTGGCGGGCCCGCTCCACCAGGGACGCCTGATCTCGGAGGAGGGGACCGCCTGCGTGGTCTGCCCGTGGCACGGGAGCACCTTCAGGCTCTCCGACGGGGCCGTCGTGCACGGTCCGGCCACCGCTCCCCAGCCGTCCTTCGAGACCCGGGTCCGCCGCGACGGGGTGCTCCAGGTCCGGCCCGCGCAGATGTGAGCCTGATGCCGTGGGGAGCCTCCCGGTGGGGGTTTCCACGGCTTTCAGTGGGCCTTTGAAGTCTCTGACGCCTTTGACGCCTTCTTCCGCGGATCTCCGCGGCTCTCGGCGGGAATCCTTGGGCCTCGTACGGTGTCTCCTCGGGCATGGCGCGGTACGGCCCCTGCGCCCCGCCCAGGCGTGACAGTGCGTCCCACCCGGGCGTGACGAGAACCGGCCCGCCGCCGGCCGGTCTATGCCGGCTTGCCGTCGGCGGGGTGTTCGACCAGAGCGAGAATACGGCTGGACATGAAGCGGGCGGTGCGCACGGCCGTTCCGCTCCGGGTGACCTCGCTCACCTCGACGACGCCGCCTCGGGCGTTCGCCACCTCAACGCGACGCCCCGCTCTGGTGGCGCTGACCTCGTAGGTACGGGAACTGTCTCCTGCGTCGATGACAACCTCGACTTTGTCACCTTTCATACCTGTATAGGTACCCGGTAAGGGGCAGGTTCACCCGTACACCAGTTTGACTATCGCCACTATCCCGATGCAGACGATGAGCCAGCGCAGCACCGGGGCGGGCAGTCTCCTGCCGATCTTCGCGCCGAAGAAGCCGCCGATCGCGGCGCCCAGCGCCACCATCAGGGCCGCCAGCCAGTCGACCTCCGCGATCGCGATGAACAGCAGCGCGGCGGCCGCGTTGACCAGCAGCGCGAGCACGTTCTTGGCCGCGTTGAGCCGCTGCAGGCCGTCGTCGAGGAGGGTGCCCATCAGACCGATGAGCAGCACGCCCTGGGCCGCGCCGAAGTAGCCGCCGTAGATTCCGCAGGCGAACACGCCGGCCAGGAGCCAGGGGCCGCCGTGCGGGTGGGGATGCTCCCTCCGGGCGCCCAGCCATTTGTTGAGCCTCGGCTGGATCACCACCAGCACGCACGCCACGCCGATCAGGATGGGCACGACGATGTCGAACGTCTCCGGGGGAAGGTAGAGCAGGAGCACCCCACCGGCCACCGCGCCGACCACCGCGGGGATCCCCAGCCTGACCAGCCGCCGGAGCTGCCCCCTCAGCTCCACCCGGTAGCCGAACGCGCCGGTCAGCGACCCGGGGACCAGGCCGACGGTGTTGGAGACGTTGGCGACGACCGGCGGCATGCCCAGCGCGACCATCGTCGGGAACGTGATCAGAGACCCGGAACCGACGACGGCGTTGATGCCCCCGGCCCCGATGCCGGCCACGAAGATCGCGACCGCCTCCCACGGTGTCATGCACTTCCCCTCACTGGTAAGGCTCGCGCCCATGACAGGTGCACGGCACTCACCGGATGTTAGGAGGAGAGCGGCGGTTATCCGGTGGCGGGGGGTCTTTCACGTCCTTCACGTCCTTCACGTTCATGACATTCGTGGCATCCTTGACGTTTTTGACGTTCTTGATGGGGGCCGGCCCTGACCGGGGGCCTGTCCGTGTCCGAGGAGTCGTCCTTCTCCGTCTTCACCGGAGATCCGCTCATGGCCGGGAACCCGTCCTTCACCGGCTTCACCGGAGATCCGCTCATGGCCGGGAACCCGTCCTTCACCGGCTTCACCGGGGACCCGCCCGTGGCCGGGAACCCGTCCTTCAGCGGGACCCGTCCTTGTCGGGGAACTCGTGCCTCGCCCTGATCCTGTCCGTGGCCGGGGGCTCCTCCCCGGCCGACGACCTGTCCGTGTCCGAGGGCTCGTCCTTCACCGGCTTCACCGGTTTCGCCGGTTTCGCCGGGAGAAGGTCCGCCAGGTTTTCGAGAGCCTGTCTCAGGTCCGGCGAGACGACCGGCGGCCCGCCCTCGCCCCCCTTGGCGATCTCGCGGAGTGCCCGCAGGTACTCGTAGGCGAGAGGCTCCGAGCCTGGCCCGCCCTCGTGGACGGCCCGGAAGAGCAGGCCGATCGCGTCGGCCTCCCCCCTGGCCCGCGTCGCCCTGGCCTCGGCGTCGGCCCGCGCCTTGAGCACCGTGGCCTCCGCCTCGCCGCGCGCCCTCAGCACGGCCGCCTGCCGCTGCCCCTCGGCCGCGAGGACGGCCGCCTGCTTCTGCCCCTCGGCCGCCAGCACCGCGGCCCGCCTGTCGCGCTCGGCGCGGGCGTACCTCTCCATGGACTCCTGGACGGAGACGGGCGGATCGATCGCCGTGAGCTCGACCCGGCCGACGCGGAGGCCCCACGCGCCCGTGACGGCGTCGAGCGCCTCGCGCAGCTCGGTCCCGATCTCCTCGCGGGAGGCCAGCGCGTGTTCCACGCTCATCCCGCCGATCACGTCGCGCAGCGTGGTCACGGTGAGCCGCTCGACGGCGATCAGGAAGTTGGCGATCTCATAGGTCGCCGCACGGGCGTCGACCACCTGGAAGGAGACTGCCGTGTCGACGGAGACGACGAGGTTGTCGGAGGTGACGACCGCCTGCGGCGGGAAGGCGACGACCTGCTCGCGAAGGTCGACCGTGTCCTTGATCCGGTCGATGAACGGCACCACGAGGTTCAGCCCGGGGGCGAGTGTCCTGTGGTAGCGCCCGAACCGCTCCACGACGCCCGCCGTGGCCTGCGGCACGACACGAATCGTCCGGTAGACGGCGAAAACCGCCACGACCGTGACGACGAGAGCGGCGACAAGCGATTCCATGAGCCATCCCGGGCGGTCGAGTCACGTGGAACTCTTGACCCGGCAGGATATTTGCTTTTCCCCTCACCGGCCTTTGAACGGCCGAAACAGTCTTGGAACCGCCCTGGGATCACCCTGGAATCGCTTTAAGATCGTCTCGGAACCGGCGGCCGTTCGGACCCACCGGTCCGCCCTCGGAGCCGGTGCGCCCTCAGGACCGGCGCATCCCTAAGACCAGCGCGCCCTCAAAGCCGGCGCGCTCTCAAAACCGTCCGTCCTCAGAGCTGGTGCGCCCGTGCGTACCAGCGGCCGTCACGCCCCCGATCCAGGGTGAGCGGGACGCTGAAGGTGCGCGACAGGTTCTCCGCGGTCATCACCTGGTCGATCGGGCCCTGGGCCACCACGGAGCCGTGCCGCAGCAGCAGCGCGTGGGTGAACCCGCTGGGCACCTCCTCCACGTGGTGGGTGACCAGCACCATGGTCGGCGCGTTCGGGTCGTGCGCGAACGTCGCCAGGCGGCGGACCAGGTCCTCGCGCCCGCCCAGGTCCAGGCCGGCGGCGGGCTCGTCCAGCAGCAGCAACTCCGGGTTCGGCATGAGCGCGCGGGCGATCTGGACCCGCTTGCGCTCCCCCTCGGACAGCGTGTTGAACCGGCGCCGGATCAGGTGGGCGCAGCCGAGCTGGTCGATCAGCTCGACGGCGCGCGTGACGTCGTGGGAGTCGTACTCCTCCGTCCAGCGGCCGAGGATGGCGTACGAGGCCGTGAGCACCAGGTCGATGACCTTCTCCTCCGGCGGCACCTTCTCCGCCAGCGCGGCGCTCGCGAGCCCGATGCGGGGCCGGAGCTCGAAGACGTCACTCTGGCCGAGCCGCTCGCCCAGGATCTCGACGATGCCCTCGGTGGGGAACAGCATCGCCCCGACCACCTGCAGCAACGTCGTCTTTCCCGCGCCGTTGGGACCGATGACGACCCACCGCTCGTCCTCGTGAACGGTCCAGTCGATCTCCCGCAGCAGGGCCGCCCCGTCCCTGCGGACGGTGACGTCCTGTAGCCGAAGCACTTGACCGCCCATCCCTTATGCCTCCTTGTGAATCGCTGGAACAAAACCTATTGCAGGACAAGCGCATATCGTGGATCGGTGCATCCTGATTCACCCATCTCGGCCACCCTGGTCTGCTGGGGCAATGCCTGGCTCGCCGGACAGGTCGGCCTCGACGAGGCCGCCGACCGCGTGGAACGACAGGCAGGCCCCCAACTCGTCGCCGGTGAGACCGGCGACCTCCCCCTCCGCGGATTCCTCGCCGACCTGCGGATCGAGGGCATGAAGTCGCTTCGGCTGGCCCTCCCCGTCGCGGGCGACCCACTCGGGCTCACCGGACCGCCCCCCTTCAACTCCGCGGCCATCGAGGCCGGGCAGGCGGCGACAGCCGTGCTCCCCGGCAGATGCGTCGGCCTGATCCCGGCAAACGACCGCCGCGGGTCATCGTACGCCGGGGTCCGCTGGACCGTGCTGGAGGCCCGTGCCACCGCCCCCGACCTGCCCTCCCTCGCCGAGGCCGAGCACGAGCTGACCCGAGCCATGCGCGTGGCCACCGACGCCCTGCTCGGCGTGGAGGGCCCGGCCCAGGGACATCGGCGGATGGAGATCGTAGACGACGGCCTGGCCCCCGGCTACCCCGCCAGGGCGCACCGGGTCGCCGCCCTGGCCGCCCGCCTCGCCGCGGTCCTCCGGGTCGCCGACGACCGCGGGCTCACCTCGGGCCAGATCGCCGTACGCGGTGAGGCCCTGCGCGAGCTCGACCGCGCGGTGCGCCGGGCCCGGGTGGTCGCCCACCACGCCATCACCGAGCTGGTCTGACGGTCTCGACGGTCTCGACGGTCCGGGCTATCGGACGGAGGTCAGCTTCCAGAGCTTGAGGGCGCGGTCCCTGCCCGCCGAGACGGCCAGGGTACGGTCGCCGACGGTCATGACGCCCACCGAGTAGACCCCGCCCTTGTGGGCCCTGACCGGCTTGCCGAGGGGCTTGCCCTCGGCCGGGTCCCAGAGCCGGACGGTCCCGTCCGTGCTGCCCGACACGAGCACGGTCTCGCCGTCGACCTCGCCGAACGCCAGGGAGTAGACGTTGCCGCCGTGCCCCCCGAGCGGCTTGCCGATGGTCTTGGACGTCTTGGGGTCCCAGATCCTGATCTTCTTGTCCTTGCCGCCCGAGGCGATCACGGTGCGGTCGCCCAGCTTGCCGAAGGCCACCGAGAAGACCTGCTTGCCGTGCGCCCTGTAGACCTTGCCGTACCGCTTCCTGGTGACGAGGTCCCAGATGCCCAGCGTCTTGTCGGCGCTGGCGGACACGACGACGGACCTCTTGCCGATCTTGCCGAAGGCGAGCCAGTTGACGTCGTCGCGGTGCGCGGAGATGGTCTTGAGCAGCCTGCGGCTCTTGAGGTTCCAGAAGTAGAGCGTGCCGTCGCCGTCCCCGGTGACGGCCAGCGGCGAGCCGTTCACGGTCCCGGCCGCGGCGGCGAAGACCGCGATGGGGTGGTGGCCCAGGGCCCTGCTCTTGCGGGACTTCAGGTTCCACAGGCGGACGGAGTGGTCGTAGCCGCCCGTCACCGCGTACGGCCTGCCGCCGAAGGTGACGGTGGCGACCGCGTAGACCTCGCCCCGGTGGCCGCGGAGCCGATGGAGCCTCTTGTGTTTGGCCGGGTCCCAGAGCCCGAGCGAGCCGTCCTGGCTCCCCGAGACCACCGTGGGCCTCTTCCCGATCTTGATCCCGGCGAGTGACTGGACGGCCTTGGTGTGCCCCTTGAGCGCCTTGCCGTCCTGGCCGGCGAAGGTCACCGTCGTGGCCGGCGGTCTGGGCGGCTCGGGCGGCCCGGAGGTGGGGGCGGTCGTGGGGTTCGCCGTGGGCACGGGGGTCATGGCCCGCGTGGCGGCGGTGGGAGCCTGCGTGACCCCCGTGGGGGGAACCTGGGAGGCGGTCGCCGGGGACGGCGTGGCGGGAACCGTGGACGGCGCCCCCGTACCGTCACCGGCCAGGGCGCCCCGTGTGGCCGCGGGGGTGTCGGAGGTCGCGGCGTCGTCCCGCAGGTTCGGCACCGCCACCAGCGCGGCGGCGGCCAGGGTCAGTGCCCCCGAGAGCACCGCTGTCACGAGGACGGCACGCCTGCGCCGCGCCCCGCGCTCGCCGGGCACCTCGGGGCCCGCGTCGGCGAAGAGGTCCGGACGGCGCGGTGGCGGTGGGGGGGAGGCCCCCTCGGGCGGCGCGGGAGACGGAGCGGGCCGCCGGCCCACGGGCGTCAGGTTGCCGGGGTAGCGCGCGGGACCGGCGGGGGAGGCGAAGGGGTTGACGACGGGCGGAGGGCCACCCGGGGCACCTGAGCGCCTCCGGGAGGCATCGGGGACGGCACCGGCCCCTCCGCCCGGGACGCCGCCGGAACGGTCTCCGGGAACGCCCGCCCGGCCGCCCGGCGTACGGCCGGAGGCGGCATCGGGCCTTCCACCCCTGGGATCCTCTCCCGAGGGTCGCACCCACACCGTCTCGGGCGCGGGTGGCCGCTCGTCGGCGGCTGGACGTTTGTCGGCAGGTGACGGCTCATCGGGTAGCCGTTCAGCGGCGGGATGCCGCTCGGCGACGAGGGGCCTCTCGGCGGGTGGTCTCTCGGTGGGGGGCCGTCCGTCGGCGGGGGGCGGGGACACGGGCGCCACGGCGGGGGCCTCGTCGGACTGGGTCTCCAGGAGCGCGAACAGCACCTCCGAGGCGCCGGGCCTCTCCCCGGCCCGCTTGCTGAGGCAGGAGGCGACGATCGGCCGCAGCGTGTCGGGGAGCGCGGACAGGTCCGGGTCCTCGTTCATCACCCTGTAGATGACCGCGGGCACGCTGTCCTGGCCGAACGCGGGCCGGCCGGTCGCGGCGAACGTCATCGTCAGCGCCCAGCTGAACATGTCGGACGAGGGTTCGACACGATGCCCGGAGACCTGTTCCGGCGACATGTAGGCGGGGGTGCCGACCACGCCGCTCGTCACGGTCATCGCCGAGTCCAGGGCCCTGGCGATGCCGAAGTCGATCACGCGGGGTCCGTCGGGGCCGAGCAGCACGTTGCTGGGCTTGAAGTCGCGGTGCACGATGCCCGCCCGGTGGATGGCGGCCAGCGCGGTCACGGTGCCGACCGCGAGCCGGTGGAGCACGTTGCCGCGCCTGGGCCCCTCGGACTGCACGACCCGCTGCAGGGACACGCCCTCGACCAGCTCGCTCACGATGTAGGGGCGGTCGCCGTCCATGTGGGCGCCCAGCACCTGGGCCGTGCAGAACGGCGCCACCCGGCGGGCGGCGGAGACCTCACGGAGGAACCTGTCGCCGTCCATGCCGGTGTCGCTCAGCCGGGGGTGGAGCAGCTTGATCGCGACCATCACCCCGTCGGGCCCTCGTCCCGCGTAGACCACGCCCTGCGCGCCCTCGCCGAGACGGCCGAGCAGCCGGTAGTCGCCCAGTGACTCGGGGTCCTCCCTGCGCAGCGGGTTCGTGTCCGGCACGTGAGCCTCCCCGTTGTCCAGCCGTGAGCCGCTGGTGTCCCCGAGTAACCAAAGATACGCAAACTACGAATGTTCAGGTAGATCATTCACTATTCCGACGAGTCCCGCTTACGTCATAATTCACG
Source organism: Streptosporangium sp. NPDC002721 (assembly GCF_042888905.1). Taxonomy (NCBI): domain Bacteria; kingdom Bacillati; phylum Actinomycetota; class Actinomycetes; order Streptosporangiales; family Streptosporangiaceae; genus Streptosporangium; species Streptosporangium sp. NPDC002721. The sequence goes on along the minus strand of NZ_JBIAQI010000013.1, from coordinate 265,572 downwards.
AAACAAATGGTGACCACGATCACCCTTAGCCCGTGCGGAGACGCCCATGCGCCGAAGCTTCGGCACGCTTCTAGGTCTCAGCCTCATCGCTCCGCTCGCGATCGTCCCCACCGCCTCGGCCGCCGCCGCGAACGCGCCGTCGCCGCCTCTGTCCGCCGCCCCGGCGGGCGCCCCGGCCGCCGCTCCTTCCGGAGCCCGGCAGGACAGGCCCTGGTCGGCCTTCAAGGTCTCGGTGAAGGCACCGAAACGGGTCAGGAACGGCCGCGAGTTCATGTACGAGGTCAAGGTCACCAACCGGGGGCCGAGCAAGGCCGACTACTTCTACGTCGGCGGCACAGTCCTGCCGAAAGGCATTAACGACACTGTTTACTACAAAGGCCCCAAAGGCACCGATTGTGACTTCTACAAGGACGGCTTCTGGTGCGTGACGCCGTGGATTCTCGATAAGGGCGAATCCGAGACGGTACGCATCTGGGTCAAGCTCAAGAAGCGGACCAGGGGCACCGCGGTCGCCAGGCTCGGCGCCGACACCTGGAACGTCCCGACCGGAGGCGGAGACCTCAGCCGCTCGGAGTGGAAGCGGCTGGCCTTCCCCAACTGGTACTACCTCAAGACGGTCAAAACGAAGATCGTCCACCCCCCGCCGCCCAAACCCAAATCCCAGGGCGGAGGGGGAGGCTACAACCCGCCACCCCCACTGCCTCCGCCGCCTCCGCCCCCGCCGCCGGACCGGCGCGAGGAGAAGAAGGACACCTGACGCCGTAGAGGTCCCAGACCCGGACCTGACGGCACCCGACCGGACCCGTCAGGTCCCGTCACGGCCCTGTCACGGCCCTGTCACGGCCGCGTACAGCCCTGTCACGGACCCGTCGGGCCGGGCGTATCAGACCTGGCTCCTGTCAGGCCGGGCGCCCCCGGTCAGGCACCACCTGACCGGACGCGCCGTCAGGCCAGGCGCTCCAGAGGTCCGGGCGCCGTCAGGCCAGGCCGTTCCGCACCGCGTAGAGGGCGGCCTGGGTCCTGTCCTGCACGCCCAGTTTCATCAGCACGTTGGAGACGTGGGTCTTCACCGTCTTCTCCGCCACCGCGAGCTGCCTGGCGATCTCCCTGTTGGAACGGCCCGACGCGATCAGCGCGAGCACCTCGCGCTCCCGGTCGGTCAGCGCCGCCACCGGCCTGCCCTCGGGACCTCCCGCCCGCCCACCCTCCCGCATGGCGGGGACGGGCCCGGGACCCGACAGCATCGCCTCGGCGGCCTCGGGGGCGAGCAGCACCTGGCCGCCGTGCACCGCCCGGATCGCCTGCACGAGCGCGGCCGGTTCGACGTCCTTGTAGAGGAAGCCCGCCGCGCCCGCCCGCATCGCCGGGGCCACGTCGCCCCTGTCGCTGACCGAGGTCAGCACGAGCACCCTCGGCGACAACCCTCGCTCCCCCAGCAGGAGCAGCGCGCCGAGCCCGTCGAGGACCGGCATCCTCAGGTCGAGCAGCAGCACGTCGGGGGCGAGCGACCCGACCAGGGCGACCGCCTCGGCGCCGTCGGCGGCCTCACCGACCACGTCGAGGTCCTCCTGCAGTTCCAGGAAGGTACGAAGCCCCTGCCGGACGATCGGGTGGTCGTCGGCGATCAGAACGCGGATCATCCGGGCGCCTCCGCCCGGACCGCCGACGGCGGGCCCCACGCCCGCTCCTCCGGCCCACGGATCACGCGATCCCCTTTCCAGCACCGCGGATCATCCGGGCACCCCGTATCGCGGATCATCCGGGCACCTCCATCCGGACGAGTGTGCCCCGTCCGGGCTCCGACCTCACCCGGACGCTCCCGCCGACGGACTCCGCCCTGTCGCCCATCGAGGCGATGCCCAGCCCCCGTCCCGCCGCCGCGGTCACGTCGAACCCGGCCCCGTCGTCGCTCACCTCAAGGAACACGCGCCCGTCCTCGCAGCCCAGCCGGACCTCGACGGCGCGTGCCGCCGAGTGCCTGGAGGCGTTGTGCAGCGCCTCCTGGGCCACCCGCAGGACAGCCACCTCGATCTCCGGCCCGAGCTCGCACACCGGGGCTTCCTCGAACGAGAACGCGGCCGGATGGAGCCGGTCGAGCAGCCGGACGTGCTTGCGGAGCGTCTCGGCCAGGCCGTGCCGGTCGAGCTCGGCCGGACGGAGCTCCACGATCACCGCGCGCAGCTCGGCCAGCGCCTCTCCCGCCAGCCGCTCCACCCGGTCGAGCTCCCGCAGCGCCCGTACGGGATCACCGATGACCAGCGACGCCGCGGCCTGGGCGGTGAGGCGCAGCGAGAACAGCTTCTGGGTCACCGCGTCGTGCAGTTCCCTCGCCATCCGGGTGCGCTCCTCGATCAGCGTGAGCTCCCGGCCCCGCTCGTACAGGCGGGCGTTGGTGAGGGCGATCGCGGCGTGCGCGGCGAACATGGTGAGCAGCCGCTGGTCGGCCTCGGTGAAGCCGCCGGGGGCCCGTTTGTTGGACAGGAAGATGATGCCGAGCACCTCGTCCCCGTCGAGTATCGGCACCCCGAGGAAGTCCTTGAGCACCGGATGGGCGCGCGGCCAGTACTCGAACCTGGGGTCCTTGCGGATGTCGGGCAGCCGGACCGGCGCGCCCTCGCGCAGCATGGCGCCGAGCATGCCGTGCTGGCGGGGCATCGGCCCGATCGCGTCCCACTGCTCGTCGGAGATGCCCTCGGCGACGAACTCGGCGAACGCCCCCTGGTCGTCGGGCACGCCCAGCGCGGCGTAGCGGGCGTCCAGCAGCCGCCGCGCCGACCGCACGATGACCTGGAGCACCTCCCGGACCGACAGGTGCCTGGTCACCGCGAGGACGGCGGAGCTCACCGCGTGCAGCACGGCGTCCCGGTCCTCGCTCTCCTCGCTCCCAGGGCTCACGGACCGACTCTAGGCGGCGGCGGGCATCGGCCGCGTACGCCATCGGTCCTAGGCCCATCAGCCCACCCCGGGCCGGGTCCGGCGGCCGATGTGCGGCGGGCGCGCGACTCCTAGCGTCGAGGCATGACGAAGACCGCACTCATCACCGGCGCCTCCCGCGGCCTCGGCCTGGCACTGGCCCGCTCCCTCGCCGCCGACGGCTGGCGGCTCGTCCTCACCGCGCGGGGCGAGGACGCGCTGCGATCCGCCGCGGACGAGCTGGGCGCCGTCGCCCTGGCCGGAGACGTCGCCGACCCCGCCCACCGGGACCGGCTGACGCTGGCCGTACGGGAACACGGCGGGCTGGACCTGCTGGTCAACAACGCGTCGGGGCTGGGCACGGTCCCGCTGCCGCCGCTGGCCGGATACCCGGCCGACACGCTTGAGGAGCTGTTCCGCACCAACGTGCTGGCCCCGCTGGCACTGATCCAGGCGAACCTCCGCGGGCTCAGGGAGCGGCGCGGCGCGATCGTGAACATCTCCTCCGACGCGGCGGTGGAGGCCTACGAGGGCTGGGGCGGGTACGGCGCGACCAAGGCGGCCCTGGAGCAGCTCTCCCACGTGCTGTCCGTCGAGGAGCCGGACGTCGCGGTCTGGTGGGTCGATCCGGGTGAGATGTCCACCGCCATGCTCGCCGACGCGGTCGGCGCCGGGGAGGCGGCGCGGGCCCCGGGCCCGGAGACCGTCGTCCCCACCCTGCGGCGGCTGATCGCCGACCGCCCGGACAGCGGCCGGGTGAGGCACGAATGAGCGGGCGAGGAGGGGGCGTGAACGGGCAGGGCGGGGGCGCGGGCGGGCTCGTGGCGGACGCCATGGCGGCGGACTTCGTGCTCCCGTACGAGCTGGAGGCGCACGAGCCGCCGGAGGCCCGGGGACTGGCCCGCGACGGGGTACGCCTGCTGGTCTCGGACCGGAGCACCGGGGAGGTGGGGCACCACGCGTTCGCCGAGCTCCCCGGCCTGCTCGGTCCCGGCGACCTGCTGGTGGTCAACAACTCCGGCACGCTCCCCGCCGCCGTCCGGCTCGACCGGCTCGCGGTGCACTTCTCCACCGAGCGGGAGGACGGGACGTGGCTGGTCGAGCTCCGGCGGCGCCGGGTTCCCGGCAGCCCCGAGAGCGCGGAGACGGCCGCCGAGCCCTACGGGGGCGGCGTGGACGGGGAGTGGCTGCCGCTGCCGGGCGGGGCGACGCTGCGGCTGCTGGGACGCGAGACACCCCGCCTGTGGCGGGCGAGCCTGGACCGCGAGGTCACGGGCTACCTGCGCCGGTACGGCGTGCCGATCCGCTACTCGTACGTCGACAGGGACTGGCCGCTGGCCGACTACCAGACCGTCTTCGGGGTCCGGCCTGGCAGCGCGGAGATGCCCAGCGCGGGGCGGCCGTTCACCACCGGGCTGGTGACCTCCCTGGTGTCGCGCGGGGTCGGGATCGCGCCGATCACCCTGCACACGGGGGTGGCGTCCCCCGAGAAGGACGAGCCTCCCTACCCGGAGCGGTTCGAGGTGCCCGAGGCCACCGCGCGGCAGGTGGAGCTCGCGCGCGAGACCGGCGGCCGGGTGATCGCGGTCGGCACGACCGTGGTCCGGGCGCTGGAGACGGCCGCGCTGGCCACCGGCCGGGTCCGGGCCGCGGACGGCTGGACCTCGCACATCGTCACCCCCGAGGCCGGGGTACGGGCGGTGGACGGCCTGCTCACCGGGCTGCACGAGCCGCGCTCCAGCCACCTGCTGATGCTGTCGGCGATCGCCGGCCGCGACCTGCTCTCGCGGTCGTACGCGAAGGCGCTCGAAGAGGGCTACCTCTGGCATGAATTCGGTGACGTCCACCTGATCACCGGTTAGCCGGTCGGCCAGTCAGTCACAAGGGTTTTCCAAGTCGGGCCCCGCATGCTGAGCGCGGCAGACAACGGGAATCACCGAATTCCGACTGGAGTAAAGAAATGCGCCGGCACCTGACCGCCTTCGCCGCCATCGCCCTGGCGGGAGGCATGCTGCTCACCCCCGGGACCGCGAACGCCGCGGCTCCCCGGATCACCGCGTCGCAGGGAATCGCGGACCAGCCCCTCGCGCCGCTGAGAACGACCGTCTCCTACCCGCGCAGGGCCTGGGCGGGCGACTCCTACGTCTACACGCTCAGGGTCAAGAATGTCGGCAAGTGGTACACCGACATCGCCTACGTCGGCGGGTACCTTCCCTCGCAGGTGTCCAAGGTCCGCATCATCGGCAAGCCCTCCGGCTCGTACTGCGAGGTCTCGGGGCGTGAGGTGGGCTGCCTGCTCGACACCCTGAACCCCGGCAGGACGGCCACCCTCAAGGTCAGGGTCTGGCTGAGGAACAGCGTCCGGGGCACCGCGACCGCCGATTTCGGTTCGGCCTCGATCGACGTCCCGTCGGGCGGGCTGAGCACCCTCGACATCCACGGCATCGACGTCGGCACCGACGTCAAGTATGTGCGGGTGAAGACGCGGGTCCTCCGCTAGTCACGCGTTTCACATATCGCCTTCTGACCAGGAACGATTACCGAAAGCAATGGATATTCACAACGCCGGGGAAATTCCCCGGCGGCGACGGCCCGGCCCGCGCCGGACAGGCGGGGACCGGGCCCGTCCGTCCGGAACGGCGCCGCACCCAGCCGTTCCGTTCAAATCACACAGCAAAATATAATTTCTCTTTACATCTTCATATGTGATAAAACGCTGCGGACTTTATGGGACGTTCCACGCGTCCCCCTGACTCCTCAGCTGGGAGACGTTTGATGCGCCACCCGATCTCCAAGATCGTTGCCTTTGCCCTGGTCACCCCGCTGGCCGGCAGCATGCTCCTCGCCGCCCCCTCCTCGGCCGCCTCGGCGCAGGCACCGGCGGTAACCGTCAAGGCGGAGCCGTACTCCACCTTCGCGGTCACCGTCTCCGCGCCGAAGAAGGTCAGGACGGGCGGGAAGATCACCTACAAGATCAAGGCCGTCAACGAGGGCCCCCACCAGGCCGACTACTTCTACACGGGCGGCCTGCTGCCCAAGGGCTCCAAGGTCGTCAAGGTCGCCGCTCCCAAGGGCACCGTGTGCGACCACTACGAGGACGGGTTCTGGTGCTGGAGCCCCGACATCATCGAGGTCGACGACTACGAGGCCATCGCGATCACGGTGAAGCTCGGCAAGAAGTCGGGCCGGACCGCGCAGGCCGTCCTCGGCGTCGACAGCTACGACGTACCGACCGGCGCCGAGAACCTGTCCAGGGACGAGCTGGAGCGCATGGGCCTCAAGAGCTGGTTCTTCGTGAAGAAGGTCAAGACCAGCATCGTGCGCTGACTTCGCGTTTTCGAGGGTTTCGAGGGGCCCCGGCCTGCCACAGGCCGGGGCCTCCTCTTTTCCCGCCTCGAGCCCTCCGGCTCCGGAAACCTTCCCGTCTCGGACGGTCTCCCCGCTTCGAGCCTTCCAGGTCCGGAAGCCTTCCCACCTCGGACGGTCTCCCGCTTCGAGCCCTTCGCGCTCCGGAGCCGCATCCATGCTCGCATTCGTGCTCGCATCGGTACTCGCATCCGCCCGACGGCATCACCTCTCGCGGGACGGCCGTCCCTCACGGACCCGGTCCCCGGCGAAAGTGCGGGCAACCTCATATGCGGGACGCCCGCGTACCGGGCAGGATCTCCCCATGGCGAGTTTCGGACTGTGCGCGATTCATGGCTGAACTGAGGATCGTCCTGGCCGAGGACCACTACCTGGTACGCGAGGGCACTCGCAGGCTCCTGGAGACCTCCGGTGAGATCGAGGTGGTGGCCGCCGTGGGCACCGCGGACGAGCTGCTCGACGCCGCCGGGCGGCTGCGTCCCGACGTGGTGGTCACCGACATCCGGATGCCCGGCTCGGCCGATCTCGTCCGGCCGGGGATGGAGGGGATCGACGCGGCGCACCGCATCCGCGCCGCCTCGCGGGACATCGGCGTCGTGGTGCTCTCCCAGTTCTCCGACGCGATGTTCGCCCTGGACCTGTTCAGGGACGGCACCGAGGGCCGTGCGTACCTGCTCAAGGACCGGGTCGGTGACATCGACGAGCTGCTCGGCGCGATCAGGTCGGTGGCCGGGGGCGGATCGGTGATCGACCCCAAGGTGGTGGAGGGCCTGCTGGCCAAGCGGGAGGTGCGCGGCGGTCCTCCTCCCGCGGACCTGACGCCCAGGGAGCTGGACGTGCTCAGGGAGATGGCGCACGGCCTGTCCAACGGAGGCATCGCCCGCGCCCTGCACCTGTCGGTCTCGGCCATCGAGAAGCACGTCAACTCGATCTTCATGAAGCTGGCCCTGGAGAACAGCCCCGACACCCACCGCCGGGTGGCGGCCGTCATCACCTATCTGGGCTCGGCCTGAGCCCCCGTCCTCCCCGCGTCCGGAGCCCGACCCCGCCGACGGCACGGCCCTGCCCGACGCGGCGTACCGGCCCTCCCGGAAGCTCCCGGCCTGACGGCGGGCCACCCGCCCCCGTCAGGCGGCGACGGGAAGGCCGTGCGCGGCCCCGGCGACCAGGACCGAGGCGACGGACGACTCGGCGGCCCAGGCCAGTTCCCTGCGGTCGCGTCCCCACACGGCGGGCAGCATCGTCACCTCCACCGTGAGTCTCCGGACGGCCACCACGCGGCGGAGCGAGGCCAGCAGGGGGTCGTCGCCGACGAAGGCGGGCCCGGTGGCCGGGACGCCCTCCCCCTCCAGGTACCTGATCGCCACCGGCCTGACCGGGGCCCCGGCGTCCAGGGCCGCCTGGAACACGGCGGGTCTGAAGGAGCCCATGCCGCGCCCGCACCACGTCGTCCCCTCGGGGAAGGCCGCCACCGGGTGGCCGCCGGCGAGCGCGGCGGCCACCCCGCCGACGGCCTCGGGCAGCACGGAGAGCCGGTCCCTGTCGATGAACAGCGCGCCCGCGCCCGCCGCCAGCCGGCCGATCACCGGCCACATCCGTACCTCCTGCTTGGCCAGCAGGCGGCACGGCAGCACCGCCGCCATGACGAGCGGGTCCAGCCACGACACGTGGTTGGCCACGACCAGCGGAGCCGCCCCGGACGGCCCGGCGGCGACCGGACGGGGCCCGGAGACGGAACCGGCCATGAACGCGAAACCCTGCCGCACCTCGACCCGTACGCCCACGGCCCGCAGCACCAGCCGGGACCAGGCACTCGTCAGCCGGAGCCTGCCCGTCGTGCCGAGCCCCCGGGCCGCGAGCGCGAGCACCGCCCCCGCCAGGACCACCAGCGCGATCGCCGCCAGCCGCAGCGCCCTGCGCGGCCCGGCGGCCCGCGATCCCGGCGGGAGGAGACAGAGGACGGGCCTGCACGGCGCCACCGGCATCCACGGGTTCACGACACGGCTCCCAGGAAGTGGCGCAGGTAACGGGGGTCCGCCTCGTTCATCGAGAGCAGTACGAAGAAGTCGGCCGTGTCGAAGTCGAGGTCGTGGGCGGGCGGCCCGCAGACCCAGGCGCCCAGCCGCATGTACCCGCGCAGCAGTGGCGGCAGCGCCCGCCCCGGCCTCGTGGCCGCGGCGGAGGCCTCCTCCCGCTGCGACGGTACGGAGGAGACCGGCTGTGACAGTACGGAGGAGGCCGGACCCTCCCGCCAGGGGTGTAACGGCGTGACGCGGTAGCCCGGCGGGGAGAGCGGCACCCGCTCCATGATCCCGGCGGCCTCGGCCACCGGCACCGAGCAGCACCCGGCCAGCCAGCCGTACCCCCCGTCCGCCATGTAGCGGGCGATTCCCGCCCACATCAGCCCGAGCACCGCGCCGCCCCGGTGGCCCGGGTGCACGCAGGCCCTGCCGGCCTCCACCATGTCCCCCCGGATGCCGGCCAGCGCGCCGAGGTCGAACTCGGAGTCGGCGTAGAGGCGATCGGCCCTGCGGGGGGCGAGCAGCCGGTAGGTGCCGACGACCTCGTCCGTGTCGTCGCACCTGACCAGGAGGTGATCGCAGTAGGCGTCGAGCGGATCGACGTCCAGGCCGGTGATGGGACTGTCCAGCCTGGCGCCCATCTCCTCGGCGAAGACCCGGTGGCGCAGGCGCTGGGCCTCGCGCATCTCGACGGCGGTAGCGGCCAGCCCGACGCTGTAGCGGGCAAGGCGCGGCTCCATGGGAAGGGTCGTCATGAGTTCATGAAGACAGTCACAGATGACATGGGACCCGAGGGCCCCGCGAACTCCAGGCGTCCGGATGATGAACCACATTCACGGTCCAATCCGGAGCCAAGTACCGTAGGAACCGATGAACCAGCGCACGCTTCTGATCACGTTGAACGGCCCCGACCGACCGGGCGTGACCTCACGCCTCTTCTCGGTCCTGGCCGGCTTCCCCGTCATCGTCGCCGACGTGGAGCAGGTCGTCATCCGCGGCCGGCTCACCCTCGGCGTCCTCGTCTCGTACGCGGGCGACACGCCGACCGGCACCGGCGGCACCCTCGGCGCCCTGTGGACCGCCGTCGAGCGGACCGCGGAGGATCTCGGGCTGCAGGTGGAGCTGTCCACCGGCTCCGACCCGAAGGAGAAGCGGCGCAGGGGGCGGCTCAACGTCACCGTGCTCGGCGCGCCGCTGCAGCCCGCCGCCATGGCGGGCATCGCGGGGCGGATCGCCGCGGCCGGTGCCAACATCGACCGGATCGAGCGCCTGTCCAGTTACCCGGTGACCTGCATCGAGCTGTCCCTCTCCGGCGCCGACCCCGACACCCTCAGGACCGAGCTCGCCGTCGAGGCGCACACCCAGCAGGTCGACGTGGCCGTGCAGCGGACCGGCCTGCACCGCAGGGCCAAGCGGCTGATCGTGATGGACGTCGACTCGACGCTCATCCAGGCCGAGGTGATCGAGCTGCTGGCGGCGCACGCCGGCTGCCTGGAGGAGGTCGCCAGGGTCACCGAGGAGGCGATGCGCGGCGAGCTCGACTTCGCCGAGTCGCTGCGCCGCCGGGTCGCGCTGCTCAAGGGCCTCTCGGAGGAGGTCTTCGAGAAGGTGCGCAAGGAGCTCGTCCTGACTCCCGGCGCCCGGACGCTGGTACGGACGCTCAAGCGGCTCGACTACCGGTTCGCGATCGTCAGCGGCGGGTTCACGCAGCTCACCGACGCCCTCGTGGACGACCTCGGGATCGACTACTCCGCGGCCAACACCCTGGAGGTCGTCGACGGCGTGCTGACCGGGCGGGTGGTCGGCGAGATCGTCGACCGGCCGGGCAAGGCGCGGGCGCTGGAGCGCTTCGCCCGCCAGGCGGGAATCCCGATCAGCCAGACCGTGGCCATCGGCGACGGCGCCAACGACCTGGACATGATCGCGGCGGCCGGTCTGGGCATCGCGTTCAACGCCAAGCCGGTGGTCCGCCGGGCCGCCGACACCGCGGTCAACGTGCCCTACCTCGACTCGATCCTCTACCTGCTCGGCATTCCCCGCGCCGAGGTGGAGGACGCCGACGCCGAGGACGGTGTCACCACCGCCGAACGGTGACCGTACCGGCCTCACCGACGATCGCGGCCACCGGCACCTGGAGGCGGGGAACCGCCCGGCACCGCCCGGCACCGCGCGACGACGGGCCACCGGCTCCCCGGAGCGGTGGGCTACCGGCTTCTCGGGGTCGTGAGAGCGGCCAGGCGTACGGCCTCGGCGCCCAGTCCCCGCAGGGCGGGCTGCGCGGCGGCGGCGTGCCTGATGCGCCGTCGCAGACCGGTCATCCTGTCGGCCGCGTCCCCGTGCGGATCGTCCGGCCCGGCCAGTTCGGCGAGCTCGTCCAGGCGGCGGGCGGCCAGCGTGTCCACGTGCGAGCCGATCTCGTCGAGCACCGCGTCGAGATCGTCGGGCGGCACCCCGGCCTCCTCCGTCCTGACCGCCTCGGCGACCTTCTCCAGCCGGTCGGCGACGAGGTCGAGGATCGTCACCGTGGGCCCCGCCCCCTCCTCGGGCGGCGGCACCGCCAGCAGCGCGAACCCGTTGTCCCGCAGCCGCCTGGCCGCCGTCAGCGACTCCCTGAGCCGCGGCGGCGCGCTGCCGCCGGGTTCCCTGTCCAGCAGGTCCAGGGAGTCGGCGAGCCGTCCCTCGGCGTCGGCCGCGGCGAAGCCCCGAGCGCTCACCTGGGCGGGGTCACGATCGACCAGCGACCGCACCAGTGCGGCGTGGCTGTCGAGCATCTCCCCGATCCCGGTGGTCAGCCGGGCCCGGTGCCCCCTGGGCCACAGCAGCCGGGCGAAGAGCAGCGCCAGCGCGCCGCCCGCGACCGTGAGCCCCACCCGGGCCACCGCCGCGCCCCAGTCGAGCGGCAGGGAGAAGTCGGACAGCGTCAGCGAGAGCGGCGTGGAGAAGATCGCCCAGTACCCGTAGCCGGACCCGCGCAGCGCGAAGCCCAGCGCCGCGCAGACGGAGATGAAGAGCGTCAGGTACAGATGCCCCGGCGCGACCGCCAGCACCACCGCGGCGGCCAGCGCGCCCACGGCCGTGCCCAGCACCCTCAGCAGCACCCGCTCCACCGTGTCGCGGTAGGCGGGGCGGAGGCTCACCGTCACGGTCACCACGAACCACTTCGCGTAGTGCTCGTGGACCAGCGCCATCAGCGTCATGGCCGTGACCACCGCCAGCCCCACCCGGATCGGGTGGTGCCCGGCCGAGACCGCCGGCCTGCGGGGGCGTACGAACCTCGGCAGGCGGGGGCCCACCGCGACGCTCTCGGCGGCCTGCCGGGCCACCGAGCGCACCGCCATCGCGATCCGGTCCACGTCCCGGCGGATCTGCCCCAGCAGCACGGCCGCGGGCAGCGGCGCGCCGCCCGCGCGGGCGGTTCCGCGGATCTCGTCCACCCGGTCGGCGAACCGCCCGATGGCGGCCAGCGCCTCCGGGATCCGCGACGAACCGCCGAGCAGCACCGCCTCCCGCAGCGCGCGGGCCAGCACCCCGACCGCCTCGTCCAGCTCCCGGGCCCACTCCGTCCCGAGCCCCCTTCCCGCGGTCTCCCCGGCCCGTACGGTCTCCATGGCCTCCACGGCCGCCGCGCGCAGCACGCGCAGCGCGACCGTCTGCTGGAAGACGCGGGTCAGCGTGTCCGGCAGCCGCTCCGGCGACCGGTCGTCCCGCACGGAGATCCGGTAGAGGGAGAGCGCCACGTCCAGGTTCTTCAGCGCGGTGGCGGCCCGGCGACGCAGCGGCTCCCAGCTCTCGTCCGCGAGCGGCGCCCTCCCCCCGGCCGCCAGGAGGTCGGCCAGCGCCGTACCGGCCTCCTCCACGGCCCTGCGCAGCGGCCGGAGGCGCCGTACCGGCCAGACCGCCACGACCAGCAGCACGGCCAGCAGGCCACCGGCGGCGGTGGTCGCCAGGTGGAGCGGCACGCTCATGCCGGGGAGCGCGAAGTACGCCAGGGTCACGGAGAGCACCGCGGAAATGCCCAGCGCCGGCCAGTAGACGCTCGCCGCCGCGACCAGGCCGACCACCACGACGGCGACCGGCCGGGGACCGGGCTGGACGAGCGTCCCGAGACCGGCACCGACCGTGACCGTGGCCGTGGCGACGAGCAACCTGCGGACGCGATCACCGTACGGCTGTCCCGGGGCGTCGCCGAAGAGCGTGAGGTAGCCGCCCAGGGCGACCGAGGCGCCCTCCCGGAGGTGGCCGAGGAGGACGCCGAACGTCAGGGGGAGGCAGATGACCAGCGCGCACAGCAGGCCGTAGCCCCAGGCCGGACGGCCGGAGAGCCGGAAGTCGGCGCGCAGCGCGCCGATGAGCCCTCGCATGCGTCCCTAGATCGCCCCCTTCGTGCCGCTTTCCCTTCCGGCCCTTCCAGCCCTTCCGGCCCTTCCGACCCCGGCCCCTCCGGCCCCTCCGGCCCCTCCGGCCCCTCCGGGACCGTGCCGGGTCTCAGTGCCTCTTGGGGTTCCAGTGGGCGATCCCGCGACCGGTGTCGAGGCCGGACCACTCGCCGTCGACCTCGATGACGGCGAACGCGCCCGGCGGGAACCCGCCGTCGCCGTCGGCGGTGAGCTGCGCGACCAGCTCCTGGACCCCGGGGTTGTGACCGACCAGGACCAGCGTGCCGACCTCCGGGTCGCTCCGCCGGATCAGCGTGAGCAGCTCGTCGGGATAGGCCTCGTATATGGCCGGTTCGATGATGATGTCCGCGCCGGGGAGCGCCAGGTCCGCGGTCCGCCGCGTCCGTACCGACGGCGAGCAGAGCACCAGGTCGGGGGTGAGGCCCATGCCCGCGAGGGCAGCGCCGACCTTGAGGGCGTCGCGCTCGCCGACCTCGGTGAGGGGCCGCTCGCGGTCGGCCAGGCCGGAGGTGTGAGCGGCCTTGGCGTGGCGCAGGACGACGAGCGTGCGCGCCGTCATCGCGACGCCCACATGGCCAGACCCACGATCACCGCGAACACCGCGGCCATCGCCAACAGGATGAGGACGAGTGTCTTGCCTCCGGAGGGCTGCTGTTCCATACCGGCCAGTTTCCCATCGAGGTGGTCCGCACACGCCGAAGGGGTGCACGCGGCCCGTGCACCCCTTCGTCAAACGTTTCTCAGCTGGAGACCGGCTCCGGCTCGCGGTCGGAGTTGCTCTCCTCCGTCGGGGCGATGCTCGCCGAACGACGCTTGGAGACGACGACCGCGGCGACGACGATGCCCACCGCCAGCACCGTGATGCCGACGCGCAGCACGGGGTTGTCGGCGTAGGTCACCACGGCCGGGGCGATCAGCAGCGCCACGAGGTTCATCACCTTGAGGAGCGGGTTGATCGCCGGTCCGGCGGTGTCCTTGAACGGGTCGCCGACGGTGTCACCGATGATCGTGGCCTCGTGGGCCGGCGAGCCCTTGCCGCCGTGGTGGCCGTCCTCGACCAGCTTCTTGGCGTTGTCCCAGGCACCACCGGAGTTGGCCAGGAACACCGCCATGAGCGTGCCGCACGCGATGGCACCGGCCAGGAACGCGCCGAGCGGGGCGTACCCGAGGGCGAAACCGACGCCGATCGGGGTCAGCACGGCCAGCAGGCCGGGCGTGGCCAGCTCCCGCAGCGAGTCGCGGGTGCAGATGTCGACGACCCTGCCGTAGTCGGGCAGCTCCGTCCCCGCCATGATCCCCGGCTTGGTACGGAACTGCTCGCGCACCTCGAAGACCACCCGGCCCGCCGCGCGGCCGACCGCCATGATCGCCAGACCGGAGAACATGAACACCACCGCGGCGCCGATGATCAGGCCGACCAGCACGTTCGGGGAGTCGACGCTCAGGCTGAACGAGCTGAACGAGCCCAGCGCCTGTTTCACGCTCGCCGTCGCGCCGGCCAGCTCGGTCTCGACCGCCGTACGGAACGCGCCGAACAGCGCGGTCGCGGCGAGCACGGCCGTGGCGATCGCGATGCCCTTGGTGATCGCCTTGGTGGTGTTGCCGACGGCGTCCAGGGAGGTGAGGACCTGTGCGCCCTCGCCCTCGACGTCGCCGGACATCTCGGCGATGCCCTGGGCGTTGTCGGAGACCGGGCCGAAGGTGTCCATCGACACGATCACGCCGACCGTGGTGAGCAGGCCGGTGCCCGCCAGCGCCACGGCGAACAGGGCGATGGTGACGTTGCCGAAGCCCAGCAGGAAGGCCCCGTAGACGGCCGCTCCGATGATCAGCGCGGAGTAGACCGCCGACTCCAGGCCGACGCTGATGCCGGACAGGATGACCGTGGCGGGACCCGTGCGGGAGCTCTCGCCGATGTCCTGCACCGGGCGCCGGTTCGTCTCGGTGAAGTAGCCGGTGAGGATCTGGATGGCGCTCGCCAGCACCAGGCCGATGAGCACCGCCCCGATCGCGATCAGGCGCGGGTCGGAGGTGACCGCGGCGATCTCCGGGCTCACCCCGGTCAGGCCGGAGAAGGTGGCCGGCAGGTAGTAGTAGGCCGCGCCGGCGACGAGGACCGCCGAGATGGCCGCCGAGATGAAGAAACCCCGGTTGATCGCGGCCATCGCGTTGCGGTCACCGGCGCGCGGGGCGGTGACGAAGATGCCGATGATCGCCGTGATCACACCGATCATGGGCACGATCAGCGGGAACACCAGTCCCTCGACGCCGAAGGCCACCTTGCCCAGGATCAGGCTGGCGACGAGCATGACCGCGTAGGACTCGAACAGGTCGGCGGCCATGCCGGCGCAGTCACCCACGTTGTCGCCGACGTTGTCGGCGATGGTGGCGGCGTTGCGCGGATCGTCCTCGGGGATGCCCTGCTCGACCTTGCCGACCAGGTCGGCGCCGACGTCGGCGGCCTTGGTGAAGATGCCTCCGCCGACTCGCATGAACATGGCGAGCAGCGCGGCGCCGAAGCCGAAGCCCTCCAGCACGGCCGGGGCGTCGCCCCCGTAGGTGATCACCACCACGGCCGCGCCGAGGAGGCCGAGGCCAACGGTGATCATTCCGGCCACGCCGCCGGTGCGGAAGGCGATCCGCATGGCGACCTTCTCGCCGGAGGCGCGGGCCGCGGCGGCGACGCGGACGTTTCCGCGCACCGCCAGCCACATGCCGATGAATCCGGTCAGCGCGGAGAACAGCGCGCCGACGACGAAGAAAGCCGATCTGCCGATTCTTACGCTGGTCGTCTCGGCAGGAAGGAGATACAGCAGGAACGGGATCAGGATGACGAACAACGCGAGCGTCCGGAACTGCCGCGTAAGGTATGCGGAAGCCCCTTCCTGGACCGCTCTCGCGATGTTCTGCATACGTTCGGTACCTTGGTCGGCGGCCAGCACCTCTCGCACCAATGTGCCGGCGACGGCGAGTGCGAGCAGGGCGACGACGGCGACCACTATGACGATGGTGAAGTGGTGACCACTCAGGGACACCGCTGGCTCTGCAGCGGCGAGATGGAGCACAGACATCCGACTCTCCTTGGCAAGACGGGAACACGTCCTGCCCGGAGTGCGCTGCGATGGGATTAGGCGGCTGAAGCGGCGCACGTCCGGGATGGTTGGCAGTGCCGCTTCCAGTTGCAGACCCCCACGGAGGGCGGCTCGCGTGCGGGCCGCTCCGAAGGATAAACCTTGGCCGGTTCCGGGAGTCTACGCAGCGATGACGCGGATATGAAGCCTCTGCCCCCGCCCATTTGACGACACGGCTGACACCCTCAGGCGACCGGCCTGCTTATGAGGTCATTTCACCCGTCACACCTGTCCCACCCATTCCCATTTCCCCCTAATTTCAGACAAGAAAGGTCCAAATTAAGTTTGGACCGAAATTAGGATTTCCTCGGCCGGACGACCGGGCACGTTCACGTGAACACCGGAAACGCCCCTCCGGCGGAGCGGCTGCCCGCCCCTGGCTCTTCACGACCGAACAACCGATCTTGTACGCGTGACGCCGGAACCCTCAGCCGGACGTCACAGACGCCCCTCGGGGCCCTGGTGGAACGGGCGACACGGCCCCTTGACGGGCGCCACACGTGCCCTTTCCCCGGCGGACCTGCGGGCCGCCCTTCGGGAACGTCACAGACACCCTTGGGGGACATCAGGACACCCCCACGAACGTCCCACTTGGCGGGCCCAGGGGACGCCACAGACGCCCCCAGGCGGAACCCGGGCCGGCGCCCCACCCTGAACGCTCCCTGCCCCACACCCTTCCCTGAGCACGCCCCACCCCTGGACACGCCCCACCCCTGGACACGCCCCCCTGGGCACGGCTCACCCCTGGACACGGCTCACCCCTGGGCACGATTCACTCCGGCCGCGCCTTCGCGCGAAAGAGCCGGACGACGTGCTCATCCGGACTTCACGGGTGGATCCACCTGCCCGGATCACGCCCTCGGGACCCCAGGCCCCTCCCAACGAACAGCCGGGCTTGCCCACATGGACACGCCCGGCCGCCGAAGTCTTCCTG
This sequence comes from Streptosporangium sp. NPDC002721, assembly GCF_042888905.1. NCBI lineage: Bacteria > Bacillati > Actinomycetota > Actinomycetes > Streptosporangiales > Streptosporangiaceae > Streptosporangium > Streptosporangium sp. NPDC002721. The sequence goes on along the minus strand of NZ_JBIAQI010000013.1, from coordinate 248,810 downwards.
TCAGACCGGAGACAACCCGTTCGTCGCCGCCGGCCAGCTCATGCGAATGCACATGCCCTTCTGGCTCGGGTAGACCTGAACGTCGTCGGCCAGCCCAGCGATGACCGCGATGCCGAAACCGGCCATCAGGTCATCGGGAAGCTGTCCGAACGGATCGTCGAACCCCAGAAGGGCGCGCTCGTGCTCCAGCTCGTCACTGTCACTAGGGGCGGAGTCGGTGACTGTCACCTCGAAACGCCCTAAGTCATCACGTAGCTCGATCCGGATCGGCTCCCCCGGACAGTGGAGGCGATGTGCCTCCACAGCCCGCGAGCATGCCTCACCGACAGCGAGCCTTACCTCGTCCAGCAGCGACTCCTGCACGCCGGTGCGCCTGGCGATAGCCGTGGCGACCAGGCGTGCCGTCCGCACATGCGCGGGGAGAGCGCTGAACGTCAGCTCGACGGTAGCCACGACTACTTGTCTCGACCGTGAGCTTCCTTGGCCTCGTCGACCGAGGCGTAGATCCCGAAGACCTTTGTCAGTCCGGTGATCCGGAAAATCTTCAGGATGCGCTCCTGGGTGCAGACAAGCTCCAGTGAGCCATCGTGCGCCCTAACTCGCTTGAGCCCGCCGACCAGGACACCAAGGCCCGTGGAGTCAAGGAAGTCAACCTTCTCCATGTTGACGAGCAGGTGGAAATTCCCCTTGTTGACCAGGTCGATCAGGAGCTCACGCAATCTGGGCGCGGTGTAGACATCGATCTCACCCTCGACCTCAACGATGGTGAGACGGTCCTCGGAATGGTGGTCCAACTTCAGATCCACAGATCCTCCAGCGCCTTGCCTGCGAAAGTACCGATTCGGGCGTGCCCTCCTGGGACCGGGTGGCCCCCGGACGACAAGCCCCGACGCGCGGCATTCAACCATGCGTACGCTCAGTGTCTATACGAAATCACGATTCCCGGCGACTCTGCCCACAGATGTGAGACTGGAAACCAGTGACCACGCCCTCATCCTCGCCCCTCAGAGTGGGCGCCGCTCTCAGCCACCTCCTCGACGTTCCCGCACGTCATGGGCGCATGACCCACGTGGAGCGCGTTCCCGCACGTCAGGCCGGTGAGACCCGATGGCCGGACTGGGTCGACCAGCGGCTGGTTACGCGCTGGGCGAACCACGGTATTTCCGGCCTGTGGTCGCATCAGGCCGAGGCCGCGGACCTGGTTCACCGTGGCCAAAACGTGATCATTTCCACAGGGACCGCGTCGGGCAAATCCCTTTCTTACCTGGTCCCGGCGCTCTCCTCGACGCTCGACGGCGGCACGGTCCTCTATCTGTCGCCCAGCAAGGCGCTGGCCGCCGACCAGCTCCGCGCGCTGCGCGAGCTCGACCCTCCCGGGCTCCGGGCCGCCACCTACGACGGCGACACCTCCTTCGAGGAGAGGGCCTGGGTGCGCAAGCACGCCAACTACGTCCTCACCAACCCGGACATGCTCCATCGCGGGCTGCTTCCCCGTCACGCTCAGTGGTCGCTTTTCTGGCGGCGGCTCCGGATGGTCGTCGTGGACGAGTGCCACGGCTATCGAGGCGTGTTCGGCTCCCATGTCGCGCAGATCCTGCGCCGCCTGCGCCGGATCTGCGCCCGTTACGGCTCCAGCCCGACCTTCCTGCTCTCCTCGGCGACGGCCAGCGAGCCCGGGGTCTTCGCGAGGCGCCTGACAGGCCTCCAGATGGCCGAGGTGACCGCGGACGCCTCTCCCCGGGGCGCGACCACCTTCGCGCTGTGGGAACCACCCCTGACCGATCTGCGCGGCGAGGGCGGGGCCCCTGTCCGCCGCCCGGCGACCGCCGAGAGCGCGGACCTCCTGGCCGACCTCGTCGCGTCCGACGTGCGGACCCTCGCCTTCGTCCGCTCCCGCAGGGCCGCCGAGACCGTGGCCCTCACCACCCGGGCCAGACTCCAGGACCTCGTCATCGACGGGGAGGCGCCCGCGGACCTGCCCGGCAAGGTGGCGGCCTACCGGGCGGGATACCTGGCCGAGGACCGCAGGGGGCTGGAAAGGGCACTGCGCTCCGGCGAGCTGCTCGGCCTGGCGACGACCAACGCGCTGGAGCTCGGCGTCGACGTCTCCGGCCTGGACGCCGTGCTCATCGCGGGATGGCCGGGAACCCGCGCCTCCCTCTGGCAGCAGGCCGGAAGGGCCGGACGGGACGGACAGGACGCCCTGGCGGTGCTGATCGCCAGGGACGACCCCCTGGACACCTATCTCGTCCACCATCCGGAAGCCCTGTTCGGCCGTCCCGTGGAGACGATCGTCCTCGACCCCGGCAACCCGTACGTGTTGGGGCCGCACCTGTGCGCGGCGGCGGCCGAGATCCCGCTGACCCACGACGAGCTGGAGATCTTCGGCCCGACCACCAAGGAGGTGCTCGCGGACCTGGTCGAGGACGGCCTGCTCAGGGAGCGCGCCGCGGGCTGGTTCTGGACCAGCCGGAGACGCGCCACCGACCTCGCCGACATCCGGGGCGCGGGCGCCGCACCCGTTCAGGTCGTCGAGATGTCCACCGGGCGGCTGCTCGGCACCGTGGACGAGCCCTCGGCCCACTCGGCCGTGCACACCGGCGCCGTCTACGTGCACCAGGGAGAGACGTTCCTGGTGGCCGAGCTCGACCTGGAGGCGGGGGTCGCGCTGGTCGAGGCCGGGACTCCCGACTACACGACCTTCGCCAGGGACGTCACCGACATCTCGGTCATCGAGTCCCTTCGCTCGCACCCCCTCGGGCAGGGAGAACTCCACTTCGGCGCGGTCGAGGTGACGAGCCAGGTGGTGGCCTACCTCAAGCGCCGGACCCAGAGCGGCGAGCTCATGGGGGACGAGCCCCTCGACCTGCCCCCGCGCACGCTGCGGACCCGCGCCGTCTGGTGGACGCTGCCCGCCTCGGCGATCATCCCCCTGGCCGGGGAGGGCATGGACCTCGGTGGTGCCGCGCACGCGGCCGAGCACGCCTCCATCGGCCTTCTGCCGCTCTTCGCGACCTGCGACCGCTGGGACATCGGGGGTGTCTCCACGGAACTCCATCCCGACACCGGGCTGCTGACCGTCTTCGTCTACGACGGCCACGAGGGCGGCGCCGGTTTCGCCGAACGTGGCTACGCCCGCGCCCGCGACTGGCTCACGGCCACCCGCGAGGCCATCGCCTCCTGCGAGTGCGAACGCGGCTGCCCTTCGTGCATCCAGTCTCCCAAGTGCGGCAACGGCAACGAACCCCTCGACAAGGCCGGAGCCCTTCGACTTCTTGCCGTCCTCCTCTCCCAGGACGAACCGCGGACGTGACAAACGGAAGAGACGAACCGCGGACGGCGGGATTTCGACGATCTCCTCATGGCTCCCGTCACGCAGCGGCCGAGTTCCGCCGATCTCCTCATGACTCCCGTCACGCAGCGGCCGGGTCTTACCGATCTCCGAGTAGCGCATGCTGCTCTTCAGTCAGCTCATAGAATCCCGGCCGCTTTCATCGACTCGCCGTCACGGGCCGGGGTCGGCGATGTGCACGGGGCCCGCACGTGCCCTGGCGGTGATCGCCACCGGTCCTTTCAGGGGCAGCGAGACCTCCAAGGTCACCTCGATGTCCGCGATGCCGCCATCGCTGAGAGAACAGCGAGTGACCCGAGCCTCGTTGTCCGCGGCGAGCGAGGAGGCCCTCACGCAACCTCGGCCGGGGTCCGCGAAGGCCAGCCGGGCGGCGGCGAGCGCGCTCAGGTCGGCGGCGCTCTGCGCCCGGTGGCGGGCGACCCGGGCCATGCCCGCGAACACGACCGCCGTCGCGACCGCGAAGACCAGTGCCATGAGGCCGACCGTCCAGATCGTCGCCGATCCTCGCTGCGAGTTCTCTCCCTCGCCCCCACCCCCACCCCAGCACCAAGCCCTCGCCCTCGCCCTCGCCCTCGCACCAAGCCCTCGCCCTGTCGTAGACACGTCCTCTCTCCCTTATCCATGGCGTGATTCCCCGATCCTCTGATTGACACGTGACTCGCGCCGCCGCCACAGACACGTCCGGTAGGGGCGGTTGTGCCGGTGAGCTCCCACGAGCCGGGTCAGGAGCCATGGCCTACCGCTCCACGACCTACCGCCCCATGGCTGTCACTCCCCGGCCTGTCAATCCATGACCTGTCGTTCCAGTCCTGGCTCGGTGACGGACACGGCGGTCGCGTGAACGGTCACGCCCGGGAGCGAGACCCCCCAGCGAGGCCTGACGTTGGCGGACACCTCCACTCGCACCGTTTCCGCGCTCCGGGTCACCGCGACCACGGCGCCCGCCGGAGCCGCTGACAGGACGCCACCCCGGACCCGCTCAAGCGGTTCGCCACGCGAGGCGGCCCGGGCCCCGGCCCGCGCGGCGTCCACACACTCCAGCCGCGCCCCGACCACCGCCACGGCCCACAGCCCCGCTGCCAACACGACCATGAGGGCGGGTAACGCGGCAGCCGTCTCCGCGGTCACCGAACCTCTCGACCGGCGGGAGGAGGCCACCGAGGAGGTCACCGAGGAGGTCACCGGCGCCGGGAGGGTCATCCGGCCACGGTGAGCGCTCGGTTGATCAGAGCTGTGATCATCTGCTGGACGTCGGAACTCGTCACCACCTTGAAAAGAAGGGCGGCGAAAGCACAGGCGGCTATCGTTCCGACCGCGTATTCGGCGGTGGACATGCCCCGGTCACGGTGCGCGCCGTTGGTCAGCAGCGCCCACCGGGCACGTGACCACCGGGGCCACCGGGACCACCGCGACCAGCCGCGCCTCGTGTGAACAGCACCGGTTCGAGCCATCCGCTCCTCCTGGAGATCACCGCCGGACCCACCGTCCGGCATCGGTCACGCCAGGGTTCTCCATACGCCCACGGCCGCACTGCCCCGAACGGCATTCTGTGGAAGACCTCTGGTTGTCCACAGCCCAGAAAGCAGAGAATGGCGCCGGAAAGCATGAAACGGCTCCCTTCAAGCAAGGAGAGCCGTTTCGGGATCCAGATGGGGAAATTTCCAGAAGTCTATCCACAGGGTTCGTCGTTTTCCTGTGGATAACCCTGCCCTGCCGGGGAAAACCCTGTGGATAACTCAGGGAAGCAGCACCTCACCAGCGAGACCGGCCACGACGGGGATGATTCCCAGAAAGACGAAGGCCGGCAGGAAACACAGCCCCAGGGGAGCGACGGCCTGGACCCCGACCCGCTGGGCGGCCGCCGACGACGCGGCGCGAGCGGCACGGCGGGAGTCGTCGGACAGCCTGCTGAGGACGTCGGCCACCGGTGCGCCGCTCAGCGCGGCCCGGCCCATGGCCCGTGCCAGAGAGGCGAGCGAGCGTTCGGAGGCCAGGGCATGCCAGGCGCTCTCCGGCGCGGCTCCCAGCCTCAGCTGGCCGCTCACCCAGGCCAGCCTCTCGCCCAGCGGCCCGCCGATCGCCTCCACCGTCACGTCGATGGCTCCGGTGATCGGCTGGCCGGCGCGCAGGCAGGCGACCATGAGATCGGCCGCCAGCGGCAGATCCGCCGTCACCCTTCGACGTTCCGCACGCAGTTCAGGGGGGTCCCGCCTCCGCAGGACCGCCAGCGCGATCCCGAAACCGGCGACACCCGCGACCACCCCCGGCAGGCCGCCCACGGCCAGGAACGCCGCCAGCCCGGGGGCGAGGGCGACCGCTACCTCACCCCGCCCCGGCCGCCTCCTCCCCTCCGGTCCATGAGCCGTCCCACCGAACGCACCCCGGGCCCTCCTCTCGGCTGTGCCACGAGCCGTGCTCGCGGACGTGTCACGGACAACGCGCGGTGGTGCGTCGCGAACCGTACGTGCGGAAGGATCACGAGCCGCCCCTACTGACAGGGAGAACGTGGGTGCTTCGACCTCCTGCGGTGTCTCCGGGAACCTGACCGAACGGAATGAGCGCCGCACGCGGCGGAGCCTGTCGGCGGGTTCCCTTGGGGGGCTCCACAGCCGAGCGGCGATTCCGGCGAGCACCACGGCCAGCAGAACAATCACTGTCTCTCCCACCGGTTTCCCGGACCTCGACCTTCGAATCTCGGGCTCTCGAACCTTCAGACCTCGGGCCCTTGAACCTCGGGCCCTTGAACCTCGGGCTCTCGGACTTCGGGCCCTCGAACCTTGAGTTCTCGGACCTCGGGTTTCGGACCTCGAACCTTCGGACCTCGAACTCCTGAACCATGAGCTCTCGGACTTCGGACGTCGGATTCCCAGACCTCAGACTCTCGGACCGCAGATTCTCGGACCCCGAACTCCCGAGCCCCGGACTTCCGAACCCCGGACCCGGCCGCGCGGGCATCACACCTGCTGGGCACGAGTCACCAGACGATGGGTCCACCACAGCCCGCAGGTGTCGAGAGCGAGACCGACGATCAGGCAGCCGACACCCGCCGGGCTGCCGAACAGGAAGTGCAGCGGGCGCATGCCGAGACCGGCCGCCATCACCAGGCCGAGAACGGGCAGCCCCGCAAGCAGCCGGGCCGTGGCCCGGGGACCGGCGAGCTGGGCGGCGACGTCGTGACGATGGGCCTGGGCCTCTCGCAGGGAACCGGCGACACGGTCGACGAGAACGGCCAGACCTGCCCCGGCGGTCACGCTCACCTTCCAGCAGGCGGCCAGCCCTCGGAAGGCCTCGCCTCCGTGTTCGGGGGCCACCGCCAGCAGCGCGGCCGGGACATCGCCTCCGTCCCTCGCGGCCGCGACCAGCGGGCGCAGGGCGACGGGATCGGGAAATCCCGCGGCCTCCACGGCCCGCGCCAGCGCCTCACCCGCCGTCCGCCCCGCCGCCAGCTCCGCGGCGAGGCCCTGGCACAGCTCGATCGACGCGGCTCGCCAGGCTTCCACACGCTTGGAAGGTCTCGACCGGGCGGTGAACCTCTCGCGGAGAGACCCCGCGGTGACCGGGCTCCGGCGTCTCATCCGGCGCAACCTGGCGGTGCCGGGATCGGCTCCCGCCCACAACCACGCCGCCAGAGCGGCGAGAAGCAGGGCGGTCGCCATCATGACGCCAACCGTGACGCCGGCTGTGACATCGATCGTGACACCGGCCGCGATATCGGTCGTGACGTTGCTTGTGACGCCGGTCGTGACGCCGGTTTGTCGGAGCTCGGACGATCGGGAACGTCCGGCCGGGACTCCCCGTGAGGACCGGACGCGGACATCGTCGGCCCTGAACCCGCGATGCCAGGAGAGGACTCCCGCGAACGTACGGGATGACGTGAAGGATCTTGAATGCTCGCAAACGGGCCGTCGGGAGGCGCCGGGGTGGATGAGGTGAATGAGGTGGTGACGCCCTGATGAGGGGTGCCGCTGCCGTAAGGGGCGCCCCCTCTGCGGGGGAAGCCACCGCTGGAGAAGGTGACCGGCGAAGGAGCCCCGGCTCGGGGGGCCGCCGGTGGTTCGCATGACAGCGGCGGATGGGGCGAGACGCGAGACCCACTCCGGGAAACCGGTGAGGCGTGGACGCCGGGCGCCCTGGAGGCGAGGGCGGGCAGGCCGGGACCGGGGATCACCCGGCCGTCCGGGGTGAAAGTGAGGGCCGATTCGGCCTCGACCAGCCCCGAGGGGCGGCGAACCATCAGGCAGATCTCGGCGACCCGGCGACGGCCGTCGGCGTGGTCGCGGACCAGGTGGATGACGACGTCCAGGGCTGCGGCGATCTGGCTGTGGACCGCCTCCCGGCTGAGACCCGCCGCGCATCCCAGCGCCTCCAGGCGGGGTGGCACGTCGGTCGCGGTGTTGGCGTGCAGCGTGCCGCAACCCCCCTCGTGTCCCGTGTTCAAGGCGCTCAGGAGGTCAACCACCTCGGCCCCTCGGACCTCTCCGACGACAAGCCGGTCGGGGCGCATCCGCAGGGCCTGGCGGACGAGGTCGCGCAGGCCGACACCACCCGCGCCCTCAAGGTTGGCCGGGCGCGACTCCAGGCGGACGACGTGGGGATGAAGCGGCCTCAGCTCCGCGGAGTCCTCGACCAGCAGCAGCCTCTCACCGGGGTGGGCCAGGGAGAGCAGGGCGGAGAGCAGGGTCGTCTTGCCCGTACCCGTGCCACCCGTGACCAGGAAGGCGAGCCTCGACTCGATGACCGCGGTCAGGACGGCGACGCTGTCGGCCCTGATCGCACCCGCTTCCACCAGGTCGGGGAGGGTGAAGGTGCGTCTGGGCGGGAGCCGCAGGGAGAGGCAGGTGCCGTTGGGCGCCACGGGAGGAAGGACGGCGTGGAGCCGGACGCCTCCGGCGAGGCGGGCGTCGACGTACGGGCACGCGTCGTCGAGGCGCCTGCCCGCGGCGGAGGCGAGACGTTGCGCGAGACGCCGGAGAGCGTCTTCGCCCGGGAAGACGATCGAGGTCAGGCGCAGCCCGCCGCCGTCGTCCACCCACACCTCGCGCGGACCGTTCACCAGCACGTCCGTGACCTCGGCCTCGGCCAGCAGCGGCTCCAGCGGACCCGCCCCGATGAGGTCGGCGCACAGGACCCGGGCCACCGCCAGGATCTCCGCGTCGCCGAGCACCGCCCGCTCGGCCCGCAGGGCGGCCGTGACGTGCGCGGCGCTGGGCTCGACGCCCGTCCGGGCCAGCCGTACGCGGACCGCCTCCACCAGCTCCGGCGAGACCGTCACGGCGCTCTCGGCCCGCTTCACGCGTCCGGTCCAAACAGCTCGTGCAGGAACGCGGCGCAGAACCGGCCGAGAGAGGTGCGGCGGCCGAGCGGGGGAACGTCTCCCCGATCGAGCGTGGCGGCGAGACGAGGCTGGTCGGGGAGGCTGCCGCCGCGCGGGATGCCGAGCGAGGTCGCCACCACGTCGTCGTTCAGGACCCCGCTGCGCACGACGGCCCGCACCTCACCCGTGTGCCCGCGCAACCCGGCGAGCACCTGGGCGGCGGCGAGCACGCCACGCACGTCGGCGGTGACGACCAGGAGGGTCGTGACGGCTCGGCCGAGCGCCTCCACCGCGGCCTGGTCGAGATGGCGCGGCAGGTCGACGACCACCAGGTCGAAGCCTCTGCGGCCCGCCTCGAGGACCGAGCGCATCGCCTCGGCCGGGATCGGGTCGGCCTGGCCGCGGTCGTAGGAGAGCAACGTCAGCCCGGCGAGGGACGGCAGGGCCGCCTGGAGCGCGGTGTAGCTGACCCTGCCCTCACGGGCGACCAGGTCGGACCAGCGCGCTCCGTCGGACTCCTCCTGCCCTAGCAGGAGGTCCAGGCCTCCGCCGAGCGGATCGGCGTCGACCAGAAGCGTGCGGACACGCTGCCGGGACGCGGCCAGTGCCAGCGAACCCGCCAGGACGCTGGCTCCCGCTCCTCCCCGCCCGCCCGCGACGCACACCACGGAGCCGGGTCTCGCGGGCGGCTCGACGGCGTCGGCGAACTCGTCGACCAGCTGCCGCTCCGCTGCGGGCAGCTCCAGCACCCCCTGGGCGCCGACCGCGACGCACTTGCGCCACGTGTCAGGATCCTCGGAGGTATGGGTGGCCAGGAAGACACGGGGGCGAGAGGGCGGACCGGTCGCGGCCAGGGCGTCGGCCACGTCGCCACCGACGACGACCAGCGGAGCGCGGTTCCAGTAGGGCCGGGCGTGCGCGGGCACGTGGGCGACGTCGAGCTCGGCCCCGGCCGCGGCGGCGACACGGAGCAGGTCGTCGAGCAGTTCGTGATCTTCGGTGATGACCAGCGGGCGGTCCACGGATGCCTCCCTGGGGTTCGGGGGGCCCACTCTCCGTGACGGCCGCCCCTCCTCGGGACACCGAACGCCGCACTGTGGAAAACCCGCCGCCCACGGTCCGTCCTGTGGAAAACCGACGGCCGGGACATCCGTACGTCGGGGATCACCGATGCGGGAAGGGAGGGTACGTGCCCGGGAGGCGAAGGGGCGCGTACCCAGGAGACCGCCGTGCCGAGGAGACCGCCGGACCAAGGAAGCCGCCGGACCAAGGAGACCGCCGTACCGAGAACGTGCCGGAAGCGGGGAAAAGGAGGGCGGCCGGAAAAGGGGCGACCCCCGCCGGGGGGGAGAGCGGGGGTCGCCAACCGGTCCGGCTCTGGGGGGGTAGAGCCGGTCCCGTTTCAGAAGAAAGCTTTCAACAGCCACCGGAGCACGGCAGGAGGATTGCGTTGCAACTCATGCGCAGTTACTCCGGTTTGGGGAGATACCACCTCATGCTGCCCGATCAACTCAAGTTTCGTCGAGGAGTAATCCTTGATTCCCACCACTTTTTTTAATGTAACGGTCCAGTCTCCGGATACGGCCCCACCAAGACACCTCCTACGCACCGGCGAACGACGGTGACACTCGGTGAGCGCCGCCAGGGTGCCGGACCGTCCGCCGGACGCCATGCCGACCGGGTCCGCCGGAGTGTAAAACGGCATAAGAGAGGGTTCGTCCATTAATGTCCTCCGATCCGTAAAGGTCTTGCTCCTAGGGGTTCCCATCAGCGCGGATCGGACGTACAAAGGTTTCACGGACCACTTGTCCGGGCACGGCCGCCGAGTACCCACGCGCCGCCAGCCGCGGGAGGCGCGCTGGAGTGGGCTTGACCCGCTTCAGCGATTATCAGGTGCACGCTTGGTAACTCGGTAAGGACGTGTCGGCGACGGCGCCCCCCACCAGGGGCGCCGTCGGTTTGTGAGGACAGACACCCGGCATGTCCGTAATCGATGACGCTCCGTAGTCCCGCTCGTGACCGACCGTCGTACAGGGGCGCACACAAAGCCGTTCATGACGCCACAAGCGCGAGCAAAGTCGGCCATCGCTCATGCGCGTGAACAAGCGAGCACACGGACCAACCGAAGCTACGACAAACGGACATCGCGGCACGTCAAGGCTGTAACGGTGCGACGGACACGAAACTGCCGTTAAACAGGCGGGAACGAACACGAAGTCACCGGAACGTCCACCGGTCGCCGACCGGTGACCCGCCCGAGGTCAGCCGCGCTGCATGGCCTCGCAGATCGCCGTGGCCTCGCGTACGCCCAGCAGGACCGCCGACGCGCAGTGCCGCACCCACGCGGCGACGCCGTCGGGGGTGCCGCTCAGGTACGACCGCAGCCCCTCCCCGTAGGCCGGGCCGAGTTCGAGGTGGCCCACCTCGACGGCCACCAGCGACTTCGGGTCCAGGCCGTACTCCACCAGCGTCAGCCGCTCCGCCGCCCGCGCGACCACCCCGTCCGCCGTCCCGAACGGGCGCAGCACGGCCAGTTCGGCGTGTACGACGGCGGCGAGCACCAGGGCGGGGGCCTTCGAGGAGGCCGTCACCAGCTGGACCAGCCCGTCCACCCGTGCCACCGCCTCCCGCGGGCCGGGGGCGGCTCCCAGGCCGAGCGGGTCGGGGACCACGGCGGTGGCCCTCGGGCGGCCGAGGTCTCCCGCGACTCCGCCGACTCCGCCGACTCCGCCGACTCCGCCGCCTTCGCCGTCTCCGGTGAGTCCCGAGGCGGCGAGCGTGTGCAGCCTGGCCAGCACCTGGCGGGGTGCCGTCCGCCAGGTCGCGCCGAGCCGCCCCAGTTCGGCCGAGACGCGCAGCGCGCCCTGCACCGTGGGATCGGTGACCTCGGGGATGACCTCGAGGGGCACGTCCACGCCCTCCAGGGCGGCCGACGCGCGGGCACCCCGCAGCGCGGACCGGGCCGACACCTCCGGGCTCTTGCGCCGCAGCACGCGGTGCCCGTAGAGCCGGTCGACGGCCTTGCGCGCGTCGGCGACCGCCTCGGACACTCCGGGCATTCCCGCGATGACAGCCAATGGGTCGTTCACGCTGCCCGACCCTATCGGGACCGCCCGGCGAGGCTCCGGCCAGGCCGAGGAGGCCCCGGGGAAGCCCTCCTCCGGGAACCGGTCCGGGAGGCTCGCTCGCAGAGCCCGGCACCCCGGCCGTCGCCCTCGGGAAACGGCGGGCGAACCGTTCACCGAGCGCATGACACCGCCCGGCGCACCGCGTCGCCGGGGCGCGTTGAACAACGCCATCTCCGTTCTTACGGTGTCGAAAACGCACCGTTTCGGGGGTGGTTTTCCCCAAGAGACAAGGCGTTTTGAATGCATATGCTCCTCCATCACCGATTGGTACAGACCTGTCTAGACCTCTTGTGGCGGACACGGCTGGCCTGGTGAAGTGGGACACGACCAGTCGATAGCAGTACGTGAGGAGTGCGTAGTGGCCCCGGAGACCCCTGGTTCCGAGTCGCGTGAGACCCAGGAGACGCTGTCGAACCTGCTGAACGAGACCCGGCGGTTCGCACCTCCTGCCGACCTGGCCGCGGCCGCGAACGTGACCGCCGACGCCTACCAGGAGGCCGAGCGGGACCGCCTCGCCTTCTGGGAGAAGCAGGCCGACCGTCTGACCTGGTCGAAGCGCTGGGACACCACCCTTGAGTGGAACCCGCCCTTCGCCAAGTGGTTCGTCGGCGGCGAGCTCAACATCGCCTACAACTGCGTCGACCGCCACGTGGAGGCGGGCCGCGGCGACAAGGTCGCCTACCACTGGGAGGGCGAGCCGGAGGGCGACACCCGTACGCTCACCTACTCCGACCTGCTGCGCGAGGTCTCCAAGGCCGCGAACGCGCTCCAGGAGCTGGGGGTCGGCAAGGGCGACCGGGTCGCGATCTACATGCCGATGATCCCCGAGCTGCCGATCACGATGCTGGCCTGCGCCCGCATCGGCGCGATCCACTCGGTGGTCTTCGGCGGTTTCTCCGCGAGCGCGCTCAGCGGCCGCATCAAGGACGCGGACGCCAAGCTCGTGGTCACCGCCGACGGCGGTTACCGCCGCGGCGCGCCCAGCGCGCTCAAGCCGACCGTGGACGAGGCCGTCGCGGAGTGCCCCGGCATCGAGCACGTCCTCGTCGTGAGGCGGACCGGCCAGGACGTCGAGCAGACCGGCAAGGACGTCTGGTGGCACGACGTCGTGGACCGGCAGTCCGACGTCCACGAGGCGCGGCCGAACGACGCCGAGGACCCGCTCTACATCCTCTACACCAGCGGGACGACCGGCAGGCCCAAGGGCATCCTGCACACCACCGGCGGCTACCTCACCCAGGCCGCCTACACCCACAACGCGGTGTTCGACCTCAAGCCCGACACCGACGTCTACTGGTGCACCGCCGACATCGGCTGGGTGACCGGCCACTCCTACATCGTGTACGGACCGCTGGCCAACGGCGCGACCAGCGTCATCTACGAGGGCACCCCGGACACCCCGCACCGCGGCCGGTTCTGGGAGATCGTGCAGAAGTACGGGGTCACGCTGCTCTACACGGCCCCGACGGCCATCCGTACGTTCATGAAGTGGGGTGACGACATCCCCGCCAAGTACGACATGTCGTCCCTGCGCATCCTGGGCAGCGTCGGCGAGCCGATCAACCCCGAGGCGTACGTCTGGTACCGCGAGCACATCGGCGGCAACCGTACCCCGGTCGTCGACACCTGGTGGCAGACCGAGACCGGCGCCGTCATGATCAGCCCGCTGCCCGGCGTCACCGAGGGCAAGCCCGGCGCGGCCATGCGCCCGCTGCCGGGCATCACCGCCGACGTGGTCGACGACCAGGGCCGGAGCGTGGGCAACGGCGGTGGCGGCTACCTCGCGATCCGCGACCCGTGGCCGTCGATGCTCCGCACGATCTGGGGCGACGACCAGCGCTACATCGACACCTACTGGTCCCGTTTCGAGGGCATGTACTTCGCGGGCGACGGCGCCAAGAGGGACCAGGACGGCGACATCTGGCTGCTCGGCCGGGTCGACGACGTCATGCTCGTCTCCGGGCACAACATCTCCACCACCGAGGTCGAGTCCGCGCTGGTCTCCCACCCGAAGGTCGCCGAGGCGGCCGTGGTGGGCGCCACCGACCCGGTGACCGGGCAGGCCATCGTGGCGTTCGTGATCCTGCGCGGCAACGCCGAGGAGGGCGCGGACATCGCGGCCGAGCTGCGCGCCCACGTGTCCAAGGCGCTGGGCCCGATCGCGAAGCCGCGCCAGATCCTGGTGGTCCCCGAGCTGCCCAAGACCCGCTCCGGCAAGATCATGCGGCGTCTCCTGCGTGACGTGGCGGAGAACCGCAGCGTCGGCGACGTCACCACCCTGGCCGACAGCACGGTGATGAACCTCATCTCGGAGAAGCTGCCCAGCGCCAAGAGCGAAGACTGAGCGAACCGGGACACCCGGGTGGGCCGGAAACGCGGCCCACCCGAAGGGGTCGAGTCTCCTGATCACTCCGGGTCCCCGCGAAGGTCCCCGCGAAAAGCCCTCCCTGAGCCGGTCGATCCGTGGGCCGTGAGTCCCCACGAGTTCACGGAGGGCGTTCGAGGGCGCGGGCCCTCGGCGGCGCCCCCACGGCTTTCCGACGACGACCGCGGCGGCCACGGCGCCGTCCTCGTTCATGCCCCCGACGACACGGGGATTCGCCGCTCGGGAGGTCATTCTCACCGGCCCGGCGACGTTCACCGGGCCGTCGCCGGGGTAGCTCCCGGCCCGTTGACGTCTTCTCCGGGGCCGAAGGCCGCAGAAAACGAGGAACTCCCGCCCGTACGGGCCAGGAGTCGCCCCATCGGTCGTCCTCCCGCCCGGAAACCCGCCCGGAAACCCGCCCGGAAACCCGCCCGGAAACCCGACGGTCCCGCCCGGAAACCCGAGGGTCCTGTACGAACTTCAGCGGGCGTCTGGTGCAGGTTCTCACCACCGGACACCCGAGACCTCACCAAACCGGTGCAGTCCCCCGCCTCCCTTCCGTCACGGGACTAAAGTCTGAAGTCTTGACGACGCAGATATTTGATGACAGGTACGCGATGACCACCGGCGTGCTCGCGGCGCCGGTCCCGGCGACGATTCCGCTGCGGGTGTGCGTGCGCGACCGCCTCGACGCGCAGCATGATGTTCGACAAAGGCCCTCGATAGGAGATCGTCCATGACACATATCCCGCCCGCGGAACCACAGGAGGAGTCACTGGGCGCGCTGGTCGCCGCCGCCAGCGACCACATATCCACCCTGGTCCGCGCCGAGATCGAACTGGCCAAGGCCGAGTTCAGGTTCGACGCCAAGCGGGTCGGCACGGCGGCGGGGCTCTTCGGCGCCGCGGCGTTCATGGCCCACCTGTGCCTGATCCTCGCCTCGTTCACGATCGCCTACGCCCTGATCGGCGCGGGCCTGTGGCCCTGGGCCGCCTTCCTGATCGTCACCGTCCTCTACCTGCTCACGGCCGGGCTGCTGGTCTTCATCGGCATGCGGCGGCTCAAGGGGCTGACCGGGATGAAGCGGACGCTGCGCTCGCTCAAGACCATCAGGAGCGGTGAGCCCGAACCCGTTCCCGGCGCGGCTCCGATCACCCCCGTCCAGGCGGACGGCCGTCGCGACCCGGCGAGACCCGGCCAGTGAGCAGACCCGACGAGTCCCTGGTCGAGATCGAGGGGCCGTGGACCCACCGCTCGGTCCACGCCGGCGGCACCCGCTTCCACGTCGTGGAGGCCGGTACGGGTCCCCTCGTGCTGCTGCTCCACGGCTTCCCGCAGTTCTGGTGGAGCTGGCGCAACCAGCTCGTCTCGCTCCCCGAGGCGGGCTACCGCGCCGTCGCCGTCGACCTGCGGGGCTACGGGGCCAGTGACAAGCCTCCGCGCGGCTACGACCTGCACACCCTGGCCGCCGACGCGGCCGGGCTGATCCGGGCGCTGGGCGAGACCGGTGCGATCGTCGTCGGCCACGACTGGGGCGGGCTGCTCGCCTGGACCATGGCGGTGACGGACCCCAAGGCGGTCCTGCGCCTGGTCCCGGTCTCGGCGCCGCACCCCCGCCGCCTCCGCACCACGCTGTTCACCGAGCCCTTCGGCCAGTTCAGGGCGGCCCGCTACGCGCTGGGCTTCCAGATGCCGCTGCTTCCCGAGCGGCGCCTGACCGCCAACTCCGGCGCCAGGGTGGGACGGCTGCTCGACCAGTGGTCGGGCCCCGGCTGGCCCGAGGAGGACGTGGCGAGGACCTACCGCGACGCGTTCCGCATCCGCAACGTCTCGCACTGCGCGCTGGAGTATCACCGCTGGTTCGGCCGCTCCCAGCTGCGTCCGGACGGATGGCGCTACGCGCGGATCATGCGTACCCAGATCAACGTGCCGACCCTGCAGCTGCACGGCGCGCTCGACCGGCACATCCTGCCGCGCACCGCCCAGGGCTCCGGCCGTTACGTCGCCGCCCCCTACCGGTGGCGGCTGATCGAGGGCGCGGGGCACTTCCCGCACGAGGAGCGTCCCGGGGAGTTCGACGCCGAGCTCGTCGCCTGGCTGTCCGACCCGGAGCCCGACCGGTGAACGGGCGGGACCGGGACCCCGACGGGAGACCGCGCAACCAGCGCCCCCGCGACGCGTTCGGGCGCCCGCTGCCGCACGGCGCCGAGGGCGTCGAACGCATCCCCGACGACTACGCGCCGAGTGCCGAGGAGGCCCTCTCCGAGGCGCGCCGCCTGCTCGGCGAGGGGAGGCCGTTCCACGCCCACGAGGTGCTGGAGGGCCGCTGGAAGACCTCCCCCGAGGAGGAACGCGAGCTGTGGCAGGGGCTGGCGCAGATCTGTGTCGGCCTCACCCACCTGCAACGGGGCAACCGGCGCGGGGCCGCGACGCTGTTCGCGCGGGGCGCCGACCGGATCAGCGGCTACGGCATGCCGTACGAGCGGATCGCCAGGACCGCCCACGAGCTCGACGACCTGGAGGCCGAGGCAGCCATCGCCAGGATCGAGGCCCTCCTCTGATCCTCACCTCTCGGCTCTGATCCTCACCCTTCGCCGCCGAAGGTCGCCGCCGAAGGTCGCCGCCGAAGGACCGCGCGCCGACTCCGGCCGCGACTCCTGAGCGTCGGCGCTTCTTCTGATCGCGCCTCCTGGGCGTCGACGTCGTTCCTGGTCGTGCCCCCTGAACGTCGGCGCCGACTCTGTTTCTGGCCGCGACTCTTGGATGTCGGCGCTAGTTCTGGTCGCACTCCTGGGTGTCGACCTGGTTGAGGAGCCTGGAGCCGTCCTCGGCGTCCGGTGCGACCTCGGCGGCGGTGAGCACGTAGCCGGTCTCCTGCTGGTCGAGGGCGGCGGCGAAGACGACGCCGTAGACCTTGCCCTCGGGGGTGAGCAGCGGGCCGCCGGAGTTGCCCTGGCGGACCAGGCCGCGGATGGCGTACACGTCGCGGACGACGGTCTTGCGCTCGTAGATGTTGAAGCCCTTGGCCTTCTGCTGCACCCGGATGCGGGCCACGTTCATGGTGTAGCCGTGGCCGTGCGGGAATCCGGCGACGATCGCGTCGTCACCCTTCTGCGCGGTGCCGTCGAAGCGCAGGATCGGCATGTTGAGCCCGGTGACGTGCAGGATGGCGATGTCGCGGTCGGGGTTGTAGAGCACGACCTTGGCCGGGTGGGTCTTGTTGAGGTAGTCGGTGACCTGCAGCCCCTGGTTGACCCCGGCGACCACGTGCGCGTTCGTCATGATCTTGTTCTGGGCGTAGACGAACCCGGTGCCCTCGATGTGCTTGCGGCAGCTCGTGGCCACGCCCTGGACCTTGACGATGCCCCGGCGCGCCCGGGTGAGCTGCCTGTTGCCCTTCGCCACGCTCTGGTCGGGCGGCGAGACGTCGACGAGCTGGCCGCCCCCGATGGCGTCGAACACCTTGGGGAAGCCGGAGGTGTCGATGAGGTTCTTGAACGGCTTCTGCAGGTCCTTGGCCGCGCTGGGCAATGTCTGGTCGACCGTGCTCAGCAGCAGTGACCTGTTGATCTGCTCGCTGATCAGGGTGAACTGCGACGAGGCCAGCAGCGAGCCGATCAGCCAGGCGACGATCAGCACGGAGAAGGCGCTCGCGAAGGTGCCGCCGACCGCGTCGACGACCTTGGCGGGCTCCCAGGTGACATGGCTGCGGACCACCGCCCCGATCGTGGACGACGCGAACTGCCCGACCGTGGCGGAGAGGAAGACGATGACGATCGCCAGCAGGGCACGCTCGGTCTCACCGTCGACCACGGCTTCGGCGATGGGCGGGGCGACGAACATGCCCAGCAGCGCGCCACCGACAAAACCGACAAAGCTCAGGGCACCGATGATGAACCCCTGGCGGTATCCCGACACCGCGAAGGCCACCATCAGGGCGATCAGGATGAGATCGAGGAGATCACCGCTCACTCCCTTACGGTATCCAGCCGCCGCCCCGCGCGTGCACACCTTCTGTGAGGTCTCTGCGGTTATCGTGGCCGGATGGCGATGATCGGGGGGGCCGCGGCCGTCGAGTCTCTCATCGAGACCGCACTGCGAGAACGGGATCAGGAGGGCGCGGCCCGCTGGCGCGCGATCACCCAGTTACAGGAACGCGGGGATCTGGAGACCTTCACCGCGGCACGGAGGCTGTGCTCGGGGAGGACCCCCGTCGAGCGGATGCTCGGGGTCGACATCCTGGGGCGGCTCGGCTTCGTCGACCGGACGCTGCCGGTGCTCCGCGCCCTGTCCGTCCGGGAGGACGACTGCCTGGTGCTCTACTCGGTGCTGATCGCCTTCGG
This sequence comes from Streptosporangium sp. NPDC002721, assembly GCF_042888905.1. Lineage (NCBI taxonomy): Bacteria > Bacillati > Actinomycetota > Actinomycetes > Streptosporangiales > Streptosporangiaceae > Streptosporangium > Streptosporangium sp. NPDC002721. The sequence continues at coordinate 230,308 of NZ_JBIAQI010000013.1, read as the reverse complement.
CCACCTCAGGGACCGCCGCGCGCTGCCGTCGGTGATCGCCCTCGCCGAGCACGACGATCCCCGGATCAGGTACGGGGCCGCCTACGCGCTGCCGAACATCATGGGCAGCCCGCCCGACCCGACCGGCCTGGCCGCGCTGCGGCGGCTCACCCTCGATCCAGACGAGGACGTGGCCGACTGGGCCCGCCTCGGCCTCGCCCTGTCGACCGGCTGCGAGGTCGAGGACGTCTCGACGGGACGCGAGACCGGGAATGTCCCAGCAGGACACAGGGACGTCTCCACAGGACGCGGGAACGTCTCCACAGGACGCGGGAACGTCCCAACAGGACGCGGGGACATCTCCGCAGGAAGCGAGAACGTCTCAGCGGGAGGCGAGGTTGAGGACGTCGGGCGGGATGTCCTCGACCCGTGACCGGTCCCAGGGAAGCTCGAAGCCCGAACCGCCGAGCACCCCGTCGAGCACTCCCGCGGTGAACCCCCACACCAGCAGGCCGCGCACCCGGAACGCCGGTCCCAGGTGACCGCTCGGGTGGCGCAGGATGATCCGGTTGGCCGGGTCGACGAGCTCGCGGATCGGGACCCGCTCCACCGAGTCGACCTCGTCGGGCGAGGCCGCGTGCACCACGCAGGGCGTGTGCCACCAGCCGAGCACCGGGGTCACCCGGTTGTCGCTGTAGCTCAAATACAGCTCGGGCATGGTCCCGAGCACCCGGACGCCCGCCGGGTCGAGACCGGTCTCCTCGCCCGCCTCCCGCAGCGCGGCGCCGATCGGGCCGTCGTCCTCGGGGTCCACCCCGCCGCCGGGGAACGCGGGCTGCCCCGCGTGCGTGCGCCCGCGCGAGCTCCGCTGGATGAGCAGCACGTCAGGGCCGAGCGGCCCCTCGCCGAAGAGCAGGAGCACCGCGGCCCGCCGCCCCCCGGACGCCGGAGGGCGCATCATCGGGGACACCGGTGTCCTCGCGGCCCGCGCCGCCAGCGTTTCCAACCACCCAGGGACCTCTTCCACGGGCACACCTCCGGTTCTCTGCAACACGGTGTCCCGCCCCGCGCTTCCCGGTGTCCGCGGATCCGCGGGACGCGAAACCGCCGGCCGGACGGCCACCTGCGACGATCAGGGGAAAATCACGAGAAGGGGCCCGGCCGCACCAGCTTGGCGGCCTGGACCGGATCGACGGGGCCGATGCCGTACGAGGGGCAGAGCGCGGCGAGCGGGCAGACGCCGCAGGCCGGTTTGCGGGCGTGGCAGACACGGCGGCCGTGCCAGATCAGGCGGTGGGACATCATCGTCCAGTCGCGCTTCGGGATGATCTTGGCGACGACCTGCTCGATCTTCACCGGATCGGTCTCCGAGGTCCAGCGGAAGCGGTGGGTGAGCCGCTGGAAGTGGGTGTCGACGGTGATGCCGGGCACTCCAAAAGCGTTTCCAAGTACGACGTTGGCCGTCTTGCGGCCGACTCCCGGCAGGGCGACCAGGTCCTTGAGCTTCCCGGGCACCTCACCGCCGTGGCGCTCGCACAGGGCCTGGGCCATGCCGATGATGCTGTTGGTCTTGGCGCGGAAGAACCCGGTGGGCCGGATGATCCCCTCCATCTCGGCCCGGTCGGCACCGGCATAGTCTCCCGCTGTGGGATATTTTGCAAAAAGGGTAGGAGTGACCGTATTGACCCTTTTGTCAGTACATTGGGCGGAGAGGATCGTCGCGACCAGCAGTTCGAGAGGATCGCGGAAGTCAAGCTCACAGTGGGCGTCAGGGTAGGTTTCCACCAGAATCCGGTCCATTCGACGAGCTCGACGAACCAGGGCAAGCTGGGATTCACCATCGGGGCTGACGTTGCTGAGCACTCCGACAGCCTACGCTCAAGGCCCCCCGGAGAGCGGCACGGTGGGATGGGTCACAATGGCTGCGTGAGCCGTGAAACAGGAGGCACTGTGAACTCCGACGACGTGCTGGGCAAGGCCCCTCTGTTCGCCGCGCTCGACCGTGAGAGCGCCGCCGCGCTGCGCACGAGCATCTCCGAGGTGGAACTGTCCAAGGGACAGACCCTCTTCAGCGAGAACGAGACCGGAGACCGCCTCTACGTGGTGCTCGAAGGCAAGATCAAACTCTCCCGGACCTCGCCAGACGGCCGGGAGAACCTGCTCAGCGTGCTCGGTCCGAGCGAGATGTTCGGCGAACTGTCCCTGTTCGACCCCCGTCCCCGTACGGCGTCGGCCACCGCGCTGACCGACGTCCTGCTGGCCGGGCTCGGACACGACGACCTGCGGCCCTGGCTGACCGGCCGGCCCGAGGTCGCCCTCCATCTGCTGCGGGCCCTGGCCCAGCGCCTGCGCCGTACGAACGACGTGCTGGCCGACCTGGTCTTCACCGACGTTCCCGGCCGGGTGGCCAAGGCCCTGCTCGACCTGGCCGAGCGCTTCGGCCAGCGGATCGACGACGGCGTACGGGTCCACCACGACCTCACCCAGGAGGAGCTGGCCCAGCTGGTCGGCGCCTCGCGGGAGACCGTGAACAAGGCGCTGGCCGACTTCGCCCAGCGGGGCTGGCTGCGCATCGAGGCCAAGGCCGTGGTCATCATGGACCTGGAGCGGCTGCACAACCGCTCGCGCTGACCCGCCCTCCCGGGAGAACCCGGAAAACCCGGGGCGACGAACCGGCCGGGAAAGGACCGTTCCGACGGCGGTCCCTCCGGCCCGGAGGGGGACCTACCCGTCGAGATAGGCGAGCTGCGCGCGGACCGACATCTCCGCGGCGGGCCAGAGCGACCTGTCCACGTCCGCGTAGACGAGTTCGACGATCTCCCTGGGCGTCGCCGCCCCCTGCCGCCGGGCCTCCCGGATCTGGTCGAGCCTGCGCCGCCGGTGCGCGACGTAGCCGTCGAGGGCGCCGATCGGGTCGGGCAGCACCGGGCCGTGGCCGGGCAGCAGCGCCTCGGCCCCGACCCTCTCGGCCCTCGCCCGGAGCAGGTCGAGGGAGCGTAGATAGTCGGCCAGGTCGCCGTCCGGGGCGATCATGGTGGTACCGCGGCCGAGCACCGTGTCGCCGGTGAGGATCGCCCTGTCCCTCGGCAGCCAGAAGCAGAGCGAGTCGAACGAGTGGCCGGGCGTGCCCACGACGTGCAGTTCCAGGTCCCCCACCGTGAGCACGTCGCCGTCGCCGAGCCCCTCCTCGCCCAGCCGGTGCGCGGGATCCAGGGCCCTGACGGGCGCGCCCACCAGTCCGGCGAACTTCGCGGCGCCGCCGCTGTGGTCGTGGTGGCCGTGGGTGAGCAGGATCGCGACGACCCGGCGTCCCTTCAGGTGCCCGGCGACCCGCGCGAGGTGCTCGTCGTCGTCCGGTCCCGGATCGACGACCAGCACCTCCTCCCCGAGATCACCGAGATCACCGGGCTCCCCGAGTTCCCCGGGCTCCCTGAGGTTTCCAAGCTCACCGGACTCCCTGGGACCGATCACCCACGTGTTGGTGCCCTCCAGGGTCATCTCGGAGGGGTTCGGGGCGAGGAGGTTGAGCGCGTGGTCCGTACCGGCCCCGTCCGGTCCCTCCAGCGGGATCCGCAGCCCGCTCACCGCGCGCCGAACCGGTAGTCGTCGTCGAGCACGATGCGCATCTCCCCGTCCACCTCGGCGATCTTCGGCATGAAGGTCACGACCTCACGCTCGGCCGCGAGCGCCTCGGACACCTTCTCGTAGGCGCTCAGCTCGGTGAGCGTGCGGTGCGTCGGGGGCATCAGGAAGATCTGGCCCGTACCGCCCTGGGCGAGCGCGTCGGCGGGCCGGACCCAGACGACCTGGTCGGCCTCGCCGCCGACGTCGCGGGTGAGCTGGCCGGCCGGGAGCGCCGCGACGAAGAACCGGGTGTCGAAACGCCTGGTCTCGACCTCGGGGGTGATCCAGTGCGCCCAGGGGCGGAGCAGGTCGGAGCGGAGGACCAGGCCGCGCCTGCCGAGGAAGTCGGCGAAGGAGAGGGTCTTGCCGATCAGGGCGAGCCGGTCGGCCTCCCAGTCGTCGCCGGTGGTGTCGGACACGACGGAGTCCGCGGACGGACCGGCGAGCAACACCCCGGACTCCTCGAACGTCTCCCGTACGGCGGCGCACACCAGGCCCCTGGCGGTCTGCTCGTCCGCGCGGAAGACCTCGCCCCAGGCCGCGGGCGGCGGACCCGCCCAGTCGATCAACTGGTCGGTGTCGCGCGGGTCGACCGACCCACCGGGAAAGACGTAGGCCCCCGCGGCGAAGGCCATGCTCGCCTTGCGCCGCAGCAGGTAGACCTCCAGCCCGCCGGCCTCCTCACGGAGGACGACCACGGTGGCGGCGTCCCGGGCCGGGACGGGGGCGACCCGCCCGGCCAGGATGTCGCGTGCGCGCTCGCCCAGTTCACCGGGAAGCGGGATACCGCCCATTGAGACCCTCCGCCAGAACATCACTCGGTTGCAGGTCCATCATGTGGCACGGCACCGTCCCGGACAATCACGGGTCCGCACCGGCGCCCCGGGGCACGACGCGCCCGTACGCCCCCGGCGAACCCCGGGTCCCCGTCACCCCCGGCCCCCACAGCGCCCGTACGACGCCCGTACGGCCCTGTCGAGCCCCCACGACGCCCGTGCGGCCCCGCGGACCTCAGCCACCGCCGGCGGGCCTCACCGGCCGCCAAGGGCTCTCGACCGGCCACGGAGGCCCTCATGCTCCCGGTGGCCCGGGAGCCGTCAGGGCCTCGCGGATCCCGACCCGCCGGGGCACCCCGGACGGCCCCGGACGGCCCCGGAGGGCGTCAACGGACCTCAGCGGACCTCGGCGATCACCTCGACCTCGACCGGCGCGTCCAGCGGGAGGACGGCGACACCGACCGCGCTGCGGGCGTGCCTGCCCGCTTCGCCGAGCACGGCGGCGAGCAGGTCGCTGGCGCCGTTGACGACCTGCGGCTGGCCGGTGAAGCCCGGAGCGCTGGCCACGAAGCCGACCACCTTGACGACGCGGACGATGTTCGACAACCCTCCGGCCGCCGACGCGACGGCGGCGAGGGCGTTGAGCGCGCACACCCTCGCGAGCTCGTAGGCGTCCTCGACGTCCACCTCGGCGCCGACCTTCCCGGTGGCCACCAGCTTGCCGTCCACGATCGGGAGCTGCCCCGAGGTGTAGACGTGATCGCCGGAACGCACCGCCGGGACGTACGCCGCCAGCGGCGGCACCACCTCCGGCAGGGTCAGGCCGAGCTCCGCCAGCCTCTCCTCGGCCGTCACCGCCTCGGCCGTCACTGCCTCGGCCGCTTCAGGTAGGCGACCAGCTGCTCGGGGTTGGGACCCGGCACGACCTGGACGAGCTCCCAGCCGTCCTGGCCCCAGTTGTCAAGAATCTGCTTCGTCGCGTGGACCAGCAGCGGCACCGTCGAGTACTCCCATTTCGTCATGCGGGACACATTAGCGAGACCGTCCCCGGCAGGCGGCCACCTCGAACCGCCGGACACCGGGCTCGGCCCCGGAAGGTCGCCGATCGTCCCGGGAACCTATCCGGAACGGCCGGGAAGCGGCCGGGAAAGCCGGTTCCGGAAAGACCTCGAAGGGACAACCGGCGGGCCCCGGAGGCGAGCCCGCGACCGAACGGGTGATCAAGCAGATGATCGGAGCGGTTCGCTGTGAGAATCTGCATATTTACTTTCCGGTTCCGATCGATTAGTGACACGACCGCGTATGTTCTCCCGATCCGCGCATCGGCTCCCCGGCGAGGCCGGTCCTCGCGCGTGCGGATCACGCGGCCCCGCTGAACAGGGCGACCGGCGGCGACGGCACCCGGGGAGGCCGTCCTGGCCGCCCTCCGGACCGGTGCCCGTGACCGGGCGCGACCGCTCCCGGCCGCCGGGGGCCGTACCGGTGCGCGCTCTCCGGGGGAAGCCGCCGAGGAGTTGTCAAGTAGCCGTTGGGTAGCCTTCGAAGGGTGAGAGCTCGCGACACCGATTGGGACGGCGTACGCCTTCACGTCGTCACAGGCAAGGGCGGCACCGGCAAGACCACGGTGGCCGCCGCACTCGCGCTCGCCCTCGCGGCGGGTGGCGGGAAGGTCCTGCTGGTCGAGGTCGAGGGCCGCCAGGGGATCTCCCGTGTCTTCGACCTGCCACCGCTGCCATACGAGGAGCGCAAGATCGCCGTCGCGCCCGACGGCGGGGACGTCTACGCGCTGGCCGTCGACGCCGAGGAGGCCATGCTCGAGTACCTGGAGATGTTCTACGGCATGCGCAGGGCGGGCCGGGCGCTCACCAAGATCGGCATCATCGACTTCGCCACCACCATCGCCCCCGGCTTCCGTGACGTCCTGGTCACCGGCAAGACGAGCGAGGCCGTCCGGCGCAAGGGCAGGGACGGCAGGAGGACCTACGACGCGGTCGTGCTGGACGCGCCGCCGACCGGCAGGATCGCGCGCTTCCTCAACGTCACCAACGAGGTCGCGGGGCTGGCCAGGGTGGGCCCTATCAAGAACCACGCCGACCTGGTGAACGGCGTCGTCTCCTCGCCCGAGACCGCGGTGCACTTCGTCACGCTTTTGGAGGAGATGCCGGTCCAGGAGACCCTGGACGGCCTGCGCGAGCTCCGCGCGGCCGGGCTCCCCCCCGGCGGGATCTTCGTCAACATGATCCGCGAGTCGCTGCTCCCCGCCTCCGTCCTGGACGCCGCCGCCGAGGACAGGCTCGACCCGACCGAGCTGGTGCTCGGCCTCAAGGCCGCGGGACTCACCGACGGCGGCCCCGGCGGGGTCGCGGTGGCCGAGGCCCTGACCGAGGAGATCGCCGAGCACGCCCGCCGCACCGAGCTGGAACGGCACGAGAGGCGGTCGCTCGACAAGGCCGCCCGCCCCCGCTACGACCTGCCGTTGCTGGCCGACGGGGTGGACCTGTCGGGGCTGTACGAGCTGGCGGAAGCGATCCGCACCCAGGGAGCAGCGTGAAGAAACCCCCGTTCCTCGACCTCGACGCGATCATCGACGACCCGAACACCCGGATCGTCGTCTGCTGCGGTTCCGGCGGCGTCGGGAAGACCACCACCGCCGCGGCGCTGGGGCTGCGCGCGGCCGAACGCGGCCGTTCCGCCGTGGTGCTCACGGTCGACCCCGCGCGGCGGCTCGCGCAGTCGATGGGGCTCACCGAACTCGACAACACCCCCAGACCCGTCGTGGGCGTCGAGGGGGAGGGCCGGCTGCACGCCATGATGCTCGACATGAAGCGGACCTTCGACGAGATCATCGAGGCGCACGCCGACCCCGAGCGGGCCCGCCAGATCCTGACGAACCCCTTCTACCAGTCCCTGTCGTCCAGCTTCTCCGGCACGCAGGAGTACATGGCGATGGAGAAGCTCGGCCAGCTCAGGCGGTCGGACGAATGGGATCTGATCATCGTCGACACCCCGCCGTCCCGCTCCGCGCTCGACTTCCTCGACGCTCCCGAGCGGCTCGGCCGCTTCCTCGACGGCAAGCTCATCCGGGTGCTCATGCTTCCCGCCAAGGCCGGGGGACGCAGCGCGTTCAAGCTGTTCAACGCGGGTTTCGGCATCGTCGCCGGGGCGCTGACCAAGCTGCTGGGCGCGCAGGTGCTCAAGGACCTGCAGACGTTCGTGTCCGCGCTGGACGCCGTCTTCGGCGGCTTCAGGGCGCGGGCGGACCAGACCTACCGGCTCCTGCAGGCCCCGGGGACGGCGTTCGTCGTCGTGGCCTCGCCCGAGCGCGACGCGATGCGCGAGGCGTCCTACTTCGTGGAGAGGCTGGCCGAGGAGCGCATGCCCCTGGCGGGTCTCGTGGTCAACCGGGTGCACCGCTCGCCCGCGTCCATGCTGTCCGGCGCGCGGAGCACCGCCGCCGCGGAGGACCTGGAGTCACGCGGCGAGCACGAGCTCACCTCCGCCGTGCTGAGGTTGCACGCCGGACGGATGCAGCTGGCCGCCCGCGAGCGGCGCGAGGAGGAGCACTTCATCTCCGCGCATCCCACGGTGCCCGTGGCGCGGGTTCCGGCCATGTCGCAGGACGTGCACGACCTGGAGGGGCTGCGCGAGGTGGGCGCCCTCCTGGCCGCCCGCTGAACGGGACCCGCCAGACGACGCCGAGGCCGGAGGTCGACGACCTTCCGGCCACCCGCCGAACGCCGGAGGAGGCCGTGCGGCGGGCTGACCCGGGACCGGACCCGGGTGGCGCCTCCGGGCCCTGCCGCCGGGTGTAGACGCCCTGTCGCCGGACGCAGACGCCCTGCCGCCGGACGCGGACGGAGAACGCGCGCGACGGCACGCGTCCTCCGGTCCGTGACAAACATGTTCCGGCGTGTTCCGGCCCATGACATGCGTGTACGGCTGGCGCTCGGCGCCAGCCGTACGGGATGGGCGCGAACTCAGCCGGCGATCAGCTCATTAGTCCGCTCGTATTCCTCTTTGGCCAACTCCAGCAGGTCCCGCCAGGAGTCGACATCCGGTCGCCGGCGCAGCAGCGCTCGGCGTTCGCGCTCGGTCATCCCGCCCCACACCCCGAACTCGATGCGGTTGTCCAGCGCATCGGCGAGGCACTCGGTCCGGACCGGGCATCCTCGGCAGATCAGCTTCGCTCGGTTCTGGGCAGCACCCTGAACGAACAAAGCGTCAGGATCCGCACCCTTACAGGCCGCACGGGAGGTCCAATCCGTGATCCACATTCGACCCCACTCCCCTTTAGGTGGTCAGTCGTGACTTGGGCCGACGGGCGCGGGCGTCGGGCCTCGGTATTCAATTGCTGCAGAAAGAGAACGTACGCAACCAGACGTTCGGGCCGACAGACCCCGCCGGGACCAAATTCTCACATGGTCATCCACGGCCATCTGGCCGGGAATGACTAGTCACCTGCCTGAGATACCGGGACAAACCCAAGCTAAGATGGCGTTCCGTTACCGTTTGCGTCATCCGTCCGACGTACCCTGGGTTCTGTGCAAGCTCAAGGCAAAGACCAGAGGTCTGTGATCGGCGCTGCCGGTAATGTGCTGAAGTTGCTCGGCGCGGCCGCCATCACGGGTGTGCTCGTCGCCGCCGTGGCGCTCCCGGCGGTGGGCGGGGCGGGGATGACGGTGAACGCCGCGGCCGATGAGCTGCGCCTTCTCCCCGAGGAGCTCAAGGAACCCCCCCTCGCCGAGAAGACCACCCTGCTCGACGCCGACGGCAAGCAGTTCGCCCAGTTCTACTTCGAGAACCGCGAGTCGGTGAAGCTGGACGAGGTCGCCGACGTCATGAAGACGGCGATCGTGGCGATCGAGGACTACCGGTACTACGAGCACGGCGCGATCGACCTTGAGGGCACCTTCCGCGCGGCCGTGAAGAACGTCTCGGGCGGCGGGGTCGTCCAGGGCGGCTCCTCCATCACGCAGCAGTACGTCAAGCTCGTGCTGGTCAACGCCGCGGAGACCAAGGAGGAGCAGGCGGCCGCGATCGCTCCCACGCTCTCCAGGAAGCTCAACGAGCTGCGCTACGCCCTGGCCATCGAGGAGAAGTACACCAAGTCGGAGATCCTCGAGCGCTACCTGAACATCTCCTACTACGGCGCGGGCGCCTACGGCATCCAGGCCGCCTCCCGGCGCTTCTTCAACAAGCCGGCCTCGAAGCTGACCCTGTGGGAGGCGGCCACCCTCGCCGGGGCCGTGCAGAACCCGAGCGTGACCGACCCGAGCGCGGGCAAGGCCTCCCGCGACCGGCTGCTGGTGCGGCGCAACACCGTGCTGAACCGGATGGCCGAGCTCGGCAAGATCACTCCGCAGGAGGCCGAGGAGGCCAAGAAGAAGAAACTCGGCTTCAAGAACATCGAGGCCCCCGGCGGCTGCGAGGAGAGCGCCTACCCGTACTTCTGCCTCTACGTGCGGCAGGAGATCGCGACCAACGAGGACTTCGGCAAGACCCGCAAGCAGCGCGAGAGGCTGCTGCAGCGGGGCGGCCTGGTCATCAAGACGACGCTCGACACGAAGGCCCAGAAGGCCTCGGAGAAGGCGATCAAGGAGTACGTCAAGACCAGCGACAAGCCGGTCGCCTCGCAGGCGATGGTCGTCCCCGGCACCGGCGCCGTGAAGGCGATGGCCGCCAGCCGCAACTTCGGCAGGAACAAGAAGAAGAACGAGATCAGCTACAACCTCGTCGGCGACAAGGCCCACGGCGGCGGGGCGGGCTTCCAGGCGGGCTCCACGTTCAAGCCCTTCACCCTGCTGACCGCCCTGGACCAGGGCATGAAGCTGAACGACGGCTTCGGCACCGGTTCCGGCTACCGGGCCCCCGGCAAGGGCTCGTTCCGCGACTGCAAGGGCAACGGGGTCGGGGAGCCCAGCCACGAGGTGAAGAACTCCAGCGAGGGCGGCGGCGGCTTCAAGACCCTGACCACCGGCACCCTGGGCTCGGTGAACACCTTCTTCATGCGCCTGGAGCAGGAGGTCGGCCTCTGCGAGACGGTCAAGATGGCCAAGAGCCTGGGCATCAAGCGCGCCGACGGCAGGGCGCTGAAGGAGTTCGAGACCTTCACCCTCGGCATCAACGAGATGGACCCGGTGACGGTCTCCGCCGCCTACGCCACGATCGCCGCCCGCGGCACCTACTGCAGCCCGATGGTGATCACCGAGAGCACCGACCGCGACGGCAAGAAGACCTCCTACAAGCCCAAGTGCAAGCAGGTCCTGGACGAGGAGGTCGCCGACGCGGCCAGCCACATCATGTCCGGGGTCTTCACCAAGGGCACGATGACCGAGGTCGGCGGCATCGGCCGTCCGGCGGCGGGCAAGACCGGCACCACCGACGCCTACACCGCCGCCTGGTTCGCCGGGTTCACCCCCGACCTCGCCTCCGCGGTGAGCCTCGGCGACCCGCGCGGCGCCTTCAAGTACGACCTGACCGGCGTGACCATCGGCGGGCGCTACTACAGCTACGTGTACGGCGCCTCGATCTCCGGGCGGATCTGGAAGGACTCCATGCTCGGCGCGCTCAAGGGCGTCGAGGCGACCCCCTTCACCCCGGTGAACATGGAGCGCTTCGGCGGCTGCACCGGCGGCCGGTGCGCGCCCAAGCCCCCGCCGAAGCGCGACAACGGCGACGGCCCCGGTGACGACCGGGGCGACCGCGGTGACGACGGCGACGGCCCGTTCGGCCCGCCGGACGGCGGCGGCAACCGGGAGATCAACGACGGTTTCGTGTTCGGCCCGAACGGCGGCGCCCCGATCACCCCGACCGCCCCGGCCGCCCCGTAGCGGCACCGGAGCCTCGGGGTTCCAGAGACGCCGGAGCCCTCCTCGCCGGACCTTCGCAGGTCCGGCGAGGAGGGCTCTCGCCGTATCGATCTCGCCTTGTCAGGAAGACGCCAGGCGCGCCCGTACGGCCTGCGCGACGCGACCACCCTCGGCGCGTCCGGCGACCTTCGGGTTCACGAGCTTCATGACCTGGCCCATCGCCTGCGGGCCGGTGGCGCCGCTCTCTGCGACGGCCTCCTCCACGAGCCCGGCGAGCTCCTCGTCGGACAGCTGCGCGGGCAGGTACGCCTCCAGCACGGCCTGCTCGTCGACCTCCGCCTGGGCCTGCTCCGCCCGGCCGGCACCGCTGAACGCCTCGGCAGCCTCGCGACGCTTCTTGGCCTCCTTGGCCAGCACCTTGACGACCTCGTCGTCGCTCAGCTCGCGTGCCGTCTTCCCCGAGACCTCCTCGACGTTCACGGCCGCGAGGGCCATGCGAATCGTGCGGGTGCGGATCTCGTCCCTGCTCTTCATGGAGGCCGTGAGATCGGCCTTCAGCTTGTCCTTCAATGCGCTCATGCCGTCCATCTTGCCGCCTCACCAGCCCCGCTGTATCCCGAGTTTCCGTTCGAGGGCCCGATCTCGGGCATGATGAGAGGGTGAGGAAAGCAGCCGCGGTGCCCCTGTCCCTGTTCGGAGCCGGCCTGGCCGGCCTCGCGTACGCCTCGGTCGTCGAGCGCAACGCGTTCCGGCTGCGCCGCTTCGACGTGCCCGTGCTGGAGCCCGGGCAGCGGCCCGTGCGCATCCTCCACCTGTCCGACCTGCACCTCACCCCGGGCAGGCGCAGGCTGATCGACTGGGTGCGCTCGCTGGGAGCCCTCAACCCCGACCTGGTGGTCAACACCGGCGACTCCATCTCGCACCCCGACGCGATCACGCCCCTCATGCACGCCCTGGAGCCCCTGCTCTCCCGACCGGGCCTGTTCGTCTACGGTTCCAACGACATGTACGAACCGCGGCCGAAGAACCCGGCCCGTTACCTCTGGCGCACCTCCAAGGCCGACTACGGCCAGAAGATCCCCTCCCTCCCCTGGGAGGAGCTGGGCACCGCCATGGCCGCCGAGGGCTGGCTGGACATGAACAACACCACCGCCCGCCTCAAGGTCGGCGACCTCGACGTGGCCGTGGGCGGTATCCACGACTCCCACATCAACCTCGACCGCTACGACCTGATCGCCGGTCCCGCCCCGGCGGCGGCCGACCTGCGGCTGGGCGTGATGCACTCGCCGGAGCCCCGCAACCTGACCCGCTTCGCCGCCGACGGCTACCAGCTGCTGCTCGCCGGACACACCCACGGCGGCCAGCTCTGCGTCCCCTTCTACGGCGCCCTGGTGACCAACTGCGGCATCGACCGGGCCCGCGTCAAGGGCATGAGCCGCCACGACTCCGCCTACCTCCATGTCTCCGCCGGCCTCGGCACCAGCCCCTACGCCCCGGTCCGCTTCGCCTGCTATCCCGAGGCCAGCCTCCTGACCCTGATGCCCCGCCGCCGTGGCGACGCAAGCACCCACGAAGTCCGCTAGACTTTTCCAAGCACGAGCAAGACCGGGCGTGTGAACGGGGTGTGGCGCAGCTTGGTAGCGCGCTTCGTTCGGGACGAAGAGGCCGCAGGTTCAAATCCTGTCACCCCGACGTTGATTGTCCCGAGTTCAAAGGCCTGGCCGCTGGAGACAGCGGCCAGGCCTTTGATCATTCAACGGTCATTCGACCGTGCGCCTGAAGCTCTTCGAGGGGCACTGACGGGTTCGAGGAGTCTTCCCCGGCACTCTCCGACCGACTGTCGGTAGTACCCGGCCCAGAGGACAGTTCGTCGTAAACCACAGGTCCCGGCGAGCAGACCTCTCGACCGACAATCAATCACCCGTGACGCCCCCCTGACTCGTGGTCAGACCCGATTCCCAGGCAGGCACCCGTCCCGCGCGAGTCACCGCGCGGTGTCGGAAGAATCCGCGGGGACCGAACCGTGTCACCTTGCGGATACTTTCCAAAGTACATCAAGAGAGTTTCTGTAGATCAAACAACACATAACGGGCATTTAGCGAATAGGCCGAAAAGTTGCCTCGCCCGTTGTGATAAAAATATCCCCTGCTTTCGGGAGGGGACTCCGCGCCCGAACGGCGGTATTTCCTGCATTCGGCGGCGTAGGACAAAATGACACCTCAGCAGTCTCAACGGGAAACTCACGGCTGGCCCACAGGTACACTTCTCGCCCGACTGGCGGAAGAGGACCGACGCGGACTTCTGGGGCTCGGCGTACACAGGTCGTACCCGGCCGGCCACATGCTGATCCGCCAGGGCGATGACGCCGGAGCCGTTCACCTACTGCTCGACGCCCTGGTGACGGTCACCGCGCGGGTGGAGAACGGCAGCGAGACCCTTGTGGCCATCCGGGTGAGTGGTGACGTGGTGGGCGAGATGGCGGTGATCGACGGCAGCACCAGATTCGCCTCGGTCTCCACCTGCCGCCGGTCGTTGATCAGCCAGGTGGCCGGCCCCGTCTTCATGGAACACCTCCACCGGCACCCGACCGTCGCGGTGATGCTCAACCGGATTCTCAGCGAGCGACTGCGCCAGGCCAACCGGCGACGGCTCGACTTCGCCGGATACGACGTGGATGTGCGGCTCGCCCGCGCTTTCCTCGAACTGGCCCACCTGCACGGCCGCGAACAGGCGGAGGGAGTCGACGTCGGCGTGCGGTTGTCCCAGGCGGAGTTCGGGGCTCTGATCGGCGCCAAGGAGGGTTCCGTACAGCGGGCCCTGCGCCGGCTGGCGGCCCTGAAACTCGTCCAGCCGGGGCATCGCCGAATATTGATCTTGAATCGCGAAGCTCTGATGAACTTCGCAGACCTCCACACACATCCGTAAAAACAGACTTTCGTTCACATTTCCCCTAACCCAACTTTTGACGGCTTTCATGGCGCCGACCAGTGGCAGGGTTTCCCGACAACTCCCAACATCAGCTCTGGAGGTACGGATGCGCAGTTCCGCCATGGCGAAAACACAGCCGATGTTCTCAGTCGACGTGGAGAATTACAGCGGGCGCAACGCGGCCGAACAGTACGAGGCGCAGCGCGGGTTCGACCGGGTGCTGGGCGCTGCCGCCCGCAGGACGAGACTCGACCGTGACGAATGGATCACCCAGTGGTCGGGAGACGGCGGGTTCGCCGTCTTGCCGGGAGACACCCCCATCGGCGTGCTGGCCGAGACGTTCGTCCAGGAGATCGACGTGGCCCTCGGTGCCCGTAACGGCCGGCCGCGTCCGGCGCCCTGGACCCGCCTGCGGCTCAGACTCGCACTGCACGAGGGGCCGGTCAGGACGGACGGCGCCACCGGCGTTCCCGGCCCGCACGCCGTACAGGTCAACCGGCTGGTCGACGCGGACGCGGTACGGGTGGCGCTGTCCAGTTGCCCGGGCGCGAACCTCGCCGTGATCGTCTCCGAGCGCGTCTTCAACGACTACCTGACCGATGGTTACGGCCGGCTCAGCCCGGCCGAGTTCCGGCAGGTGCGCGTCAAGGCCAAGAAGGAGACCTACCTTGCTTATCTCTACGTCCCCGGCTGCGACCTCTATGACATCCCCGCGCTCAACGATTTCGACCCAAAACCGCACGAAGAGGCCGTACCTACGCCGAGGAGCCACCCCGTACAACCCGTCGTGCACGGCTCGGCGCACACCATCACCGACTCCGTCGTCAACGAGACCCACAAGGGTGACATCAACATCGGCGACATCAACCTGGGAAGGCGATGGGGCTCCACATGAGCGAGACCGACGCCGGGCCGGACCATGCCTCCGAGGCCGAGGCCGAGGCATCCGCACCCCAGCCGGAACCGCCCGTGGCAGCCGGGCAGCAGCAGCCCCCGGAGCTGTCCGCGCTGGCCAAGGGCCGAGAGGAGAAGGCTCCCGAGGTCTCCCTGGAGGAGGAGGAGCCTGACGACGATCGGCCGCTCGGCGAGCGGCTGGCCGATGAGAACAGAGAGCGCCGGCTGCGCGATGAGAACCTCGACGGCCTGTACGCCACCAGGACGGTGCATGGCTCGGCGCACCGCATCATGGACAGCACCCTCTTCGAGACCCATCACGGCGACATCAACATCGGGCTGCGCGACTCCGGACCGATCGTCAGGACCTACCCGGTCGGTGACGAGGACGCCCGCCGGATCCGAGACACCTTCGTCGACGGCGACGCCCGCAAGCGCCTCGTCGAGCAGCTCCACAGCGAGCGAGTCGTCGTCCTGGCAGGGCACGCGGACAGTGGGAGGGAGTACACCGCGCAGGCCGCACTGCTCTGGTGGGCCTATGGCTCGCCCCAGGAGGAGAGTCGCCGCACCGCCCTGCTGATGGTGAGCGGCGACCCTGCCTACGTGAAGGCCGACAGCCTGCGAAGGCGGACCGGTTACGTGCTGGACGCCACGCGAGCCGCCTGGGCCAGGCAGAACCCTCAGGAGGTCCTCCGGCATCTCGACCATCTCGCGGATGTGCTGTCCGGCTGCTTCGTCGTCCTGACCGGCCCGGACGGGCTGTTCGGGCAGCCTTCCGTTCGCCACGACCCCCCAGAGCCCGTCGAGGTGTTCGAGCGCTGGCTGAAGTACGAGCTGACCAGGCTCGACCATGGCGGTCTGTTTGAGACCGCTTACCAGATGGACGGCCTCGCGGACTTCGCCGCCGAGAAACGACCTCCTGGCGAGAGCGCCAGGCTGGCCAGGGAATCGGCCGCCGTCCTCTGCGGGGGAGGCCGCCTCGACGACGTCATGGCCGGTCAGCCCGGTGAGCTCAAGAAAGCGGCTCGCGAGCGGCTGGGCAGTGATCATCCACTGCACCTGCGTTGTTTCCTGATCAGCGCCGCCGTGCTCAACGAGCTTCCCGTCATCACCGTCTCGCGGGCGGCCTCGCTGCTCGTGGAGCTGGTCGGGGACGAGCCCTCAGCACAGGAACAGCCTGACGCGCCCACGTGGCAGTGGTTGCCCGACTGGCTGGATCACGCCTGGGCCGACTGCGACGAAGCCGACGACACGAGCGGGATCCGCCGGGTCCGCCTGCGAAGACCGCACCTGGCGGCCGCCGTCCTGGAAGTCGTCTGGCAGGAGGGGCAGAGTATTCGCGACCCCGTGCTCGCGTGGCTGAGGGAGCTGTCCAGGCACCCCGGGCGTGACGTGCGGATCAAGGTGGCCCACGCGATCGGCCGACTGGCCACCTACGACTTCGACGTGATCGACACGGAGTTTCTCCGCCCGTGGAGCGGCGGATCCTCTCGGCAGAGCGAGCAGTGGCTGGCCGCCTGGGCATTCGAGGCGGTGGCCCACGCCGAGAAGGCCTCGGGCCGCGTGCTCGATCGCCTGCGCGGTTGGTCCGAGGGCACGGCCAAGCAGCGCACGGTGGTGGCGCGGGCATACGGCTCCCGCATCGGCGTCGACTGGATAGAGGAGGCCCTCGCGGCCTTCCAGCGGATCTCGCTGCGCTCCTCACCGAAACAGAGATACATCCAGGACGCGGTGGCTCGCTCACTCACCGAGGTGTACGGCCGGGAGACCGCGCCGGCGATCCTCGGCGAGCTCTCCAGGTGGATCGAGAAGGAGCACCCCGGGCTCCGCCGTACCGCCGCCCTGACTTTGACCCGGCTCGCCTCCGAGGTAGGAGGTCAGCGCAGCAGGCTCCAGTTGGACGAACTCGACGACGAGCTGTGGCAGGAGACCGAGCGGCAATTGGTGGAGCTGTGGCTGAACGCGCTCAGCTGCGGGCTGACCCCTCGCAACCTGCAGAACATCGTCGGTGGCCCGCCGGTCCACGAGGCGTGGACCGCGCTCGCCGCCTGGGTCGGTGACTGGGAGAAAGCCCCCGAGCGCCGCAGGTCCGTCATCGAGAAGGTCTTCGCCGCCGGTCGGGGCGACCTGCGAGGGCCGCTTCAGCTTCATCTGCACCACTGGTTCCGCAGAAAGACGATCAGCGCCGAGCTCAGCCGGCACCTCTACCACCTGATGAAAGGCGGCGTCGCCCGATGAATTTTTTCCGCAGGATCTGGAATCGGATTCGCCCCCGTCCCGCGACCTCCGCGGCTCCTCACGTGTGCGCCGAAGAGGAGCCGTACAACCCGATCATGCTCACCCGCCGCTTCATGCAACCGCCACCCCGCCCGTGCGATCATCCGGCCGGTGAGGGCCTGCATGTCAGGGACGAGGCGCTGGTCATCGAGACACCGGCCCGGGGCGACGCCCTGACCTTCACGGTCACGGTGTGGTGTTCGTGGTGCGCCCAGCCGAAGGCCGGTCGTCCGGCCGGGGAGCTGTGGGCGGAGATCGACGCCAAGCGGATGGAGGTGCACAGGCGCGTGCACGACGTGGTGCGGGCCACAGCACGCGGGTTCGACGCCCACCTGCCCCAGGAGACCGAGGAGGCGATCGAGGAGGCCTTGGCCGCCGCGTTCCTCACTCCGATCCACAACTGCGACGACGTGGTCATCAAGTGCTCGGCCCGGGCCTGGGTCGCGCTCAGCCCGCAGGTGCTGGAGTTCGAGCGCGGGATCAGCCAGCAGTTGCTGGAGAGTCATGCCAGGCTCGAACTCACCCGCGCGCACGTGGAGCGGCTGGGCAAGGAACGCGACCTCTGGCTCGGCTTCCTGGAGGAGAGCGGGAAGAACTGGCGGAGTCGCTTCGCCGTACAGCTCGCCGAGCACCCCGTGAACGTGGCCAGTGTCATGAACATCATGGAGAACGAGCGCCGTGAGGAAGCCGACCGCTTCCTCACGCTGGTCCAGAGCGTGGTGAGCGCCCAGCAGGCGGTCAACGTCTTCGATCTCGTGGCCGACAGCGAGAGTGCCCTCAGGCTGGCACTGGAGCAGCTCGGCGTGCGTCTTCCTGAGCCCTCGGCCGACCTGCCGTGGGAGCGTGTATGAGGAGCGTGGTCCGGGCATCCGGTCTGGTCTGCGTCCTGCTGGCCTCAGGATGCTCGTTCCTGAACACGGGCGCGACCGCGGGCACGCCGCAGCCGGGTGCCGCCTGCACGGCGCTCAGCAGGCTCGCGCGTGACAGGACGCCGACCGTGCAGGAGTTGGTCGTCGTGATCGACCGCAGCGCGTCCACACAGGACGCGGAGTCGGGTGGCGTCCCCGACTGGTACACCGCGATCTTCGGTGGCCGGGGGGTGGCACAGGCCGACGGCTCCATCAGCTTCGGCGCCGAGGAGAAGGCCCTGATCCCGTCGCTGCCGACCCCCGCCGTTGTCAAGGTCGGCGCCTTCGACGGCGGCAGGCGCGTGGACTGGCAGGGCGCGCCCGTCTACCTCCCCAGGATGAGCGGTGGCGAGTCCAACCGCAGGGAGTTCGCGGGGAACGCCGGCGCCTGCTTCAGGCACCTCGTCGGGGAGGCCGCCCGCTCCCCCGCGGGCAAGAAGGGGAGCAACGTCATGACCGCGTTCCAGGTCGGGCAGCGTGGCTCCGGCACGGCACGGCGGACCCTGGTCGTGGCGACCGACGGGCTGGCCACGACCGGTTGCGCGGACCTGCGCACCACCGCGATGCGCGACTCCGCGCACGCGGATCGCATCATCAGATCGTGCGCGGCGCAGCAGGCCGTACCGGACCTGAAGGGCTGGGAGGTGCGGCTGCCCTGGGTGGGAAGTGTGGGAGCCGGGCACCCCGAACCGCAGGAGCCGCACCTGGAGTGGCTGCGCCGGCTGTGGACGGGCCTCTGCGAGAAGGCGACGGGGACGGCGGACAGGTGCGTCGTCGACTCCGGCATACCGCCCTCCTCCGACGAGGCAGAACCTGCGGAGGAGGGCGCCGAAGACCTCACGATCACGTTCCCCAGCGTCGAACGGCGTCCCAACCCTGTCCAGGTGGAGAGGCTCCCTGGTGACCTGCTGTTCGCAACGGACTCCGACCAGGTCTCGCCCGAGGGTTTGGAAGCGCTGGCGGCCTTCGCCGAGAAGGTGACCCCCAAGGCGCCGGAGTGGCTGGAGGTCATCGGCCACACCGATGACCAGGGGGACGCCGCGTACAACGTGGACCTGTCCACCAGGCGTGCCGAATCGGTGCGCCAGGTGCTCGAGGAGGCGGGCATGACCGGCATCCGCGTCAAGGGGCTGGGCGAGAGCCTGCCGGAACCGGGATGCCGAGGGACGACCGCGAAAGACCGGCAGTGCAACCGCAGGGTGGAGATCAAGTACAAGGTGCGTGGATGAGATGACCATCGGACAGCCCCCCGACGACGAGGTGCTCAACGGCAGGATGGTGCAGGCCACCGAGACAGAGGCCCGTCCTGTCCACCTGTGCCATCACGGCTGCGACTGCTGGCAGCGCAACTTCGACAGGTACGTGGAGACCACGCCGACCCGCACGTCCGATCAATTGGACAACGTCGAATCATACGCGCTGCTTGAGGCCAAGAACCGAGCCGCGCGCCTGGTACGCCAGCACGCCGAGGCGATGGATCTGGGCCGGCGCCGACTGATCGAGACGCATCAGAACGCGCTGGCCGCCCTGGCCGGGTTCAGGGCGGCCGCCGAGGGAGGTGAGGTCGGCTCAGCCGTACAGGACCTGCGGCGGCTACGCGACGAGCGTGCCAGAACCCGAACCCCGCGACGGCCGCTGTGGCTGCGGATCATCGTGTGGCCCACGATCGTCGCGGTCGGCGCCTTCGACACCTGGTACTTCCGCAACATCTTCCAGAAGTTCGTCGGCAACACCGACATCTCAGGGCTGGAGGAACTCCTCACGCTGTTCCCGGGCCTGACCCTGACGATCGGCATCGTGATCGCGGGGACGATGCTCGGCGGTCCGGCGCACCGCGCCGCCCGCCTGCACACCGAGCGCCAAGCCGGCCGCCGGGGAATCAAGCGACTGCTCGCCGGCATCGGCCCCTGGTCGCTCCGACTACTACTGCCCGGCATGCTCCTGCTCGTCGCCGCGAGCTGGGCGGTACACCGAGCGCGGGAGGCGAACCTCACAACCGCACAAGCCGCGGACGACGTGGCCCAGCTTCCGCTACCGGTCGACTTCGTGACAATTCTGATCGTCACGCTCACCTTGTGCGCGCTCGCCATGAAGATCGCGGCATATGACCCGTACGCGAGCGAGGAGTTCGATGCTCGTCGACGCGGCCGCACCACGCGACTGCTCGCGGCCTGGCATCTGCGCAGGACCAGTGCCCGTGTCACGAAACACACTCTGGCCTGGAGCGACCTGTGCGCGCTCCGCGACGATCTCGTGAGCAGGATCTCCGAGCGGTACGGCGACGCCTACCAGTTCATGATGTACGCACGCGGTTTCCATGAGAAGGCGGGCAGCCTCCCACCGGTCTTCTCCGCCGGGGAACGCGGTCCGTCCCTGCGGGAGCGTATCCAACCCGAACTCACCGGAGTCGTGGGACCCGAACCGGAGTTCGGTGCCCTGCGCCAGGTGGAGGAGGCTATCGAGCGCTATCAGCCGTATCCACTGCAGGAGGAGATCACCAGACTGCGTGAGCACCTGATCGCTCAGCGGTCGGCCATCCCACAGCCTCCTGCCACGGACACCGGCGATGAGTGACCGAAACCGCGCGAACGTCTACGCCCAGCGGATCCTCGGCGAGATCAGGGAGGAGGTGAACCGGGCGGACACCAAGGCGTCGATCTTCCTGGGCACCACGGGCATCGCCGTCGGCGCCGTGCTCGGCGGTCTGTTCGCGGGTTCGTGGAAACCGTTCGATCTCGGTTCGGGCGAGTGGCTGTGGTGGTCGGGGACAGCTTCGATCGGTGCTTCCATCTGCCTGTTCCTGGCAGCCGTATATCCGCGCGGGAGAACGGGCCCTCCCGCCAAGATGATCGCCTTCTACGGCGACGTGCTCGCCCAGGAGTCGACGTCCGCCCTTGTCACCGTGCTCGAACGTTCCTCGCGTGCGGAACTGGAGCTCTTGGCTGACCAGATTCACCTGATGAGCAGGGTTGTCCACATGAAGTACCGCCTGATACGAGCAGGCATCTGGCTGCTCGCCGGCTCCGCCGTGGCCTGGCTGGCCGCGGCACTCATCGGCTAGCCACGGTGTCCCCACCGGGGACGCGACGCTCTCGTTCCGGGCACGGCGGGTAGCGCCTCCGTGCCCTTCGGAACCTGTCTTCCTTCCCGCTCGCCCCGGTGTCGACGGTGGTCGGCGAGAGCGACGGCGGGAGCGAACGTACCGGAATGCCTTCTGATCCGCTCGGCCTTGAACTGCCCCGGTTTGTATACATCAGGTTTTGCGGCTATGCGGCGGCACAACCACCTTCGCGAATGTTCTTGAGCGCATGTCGATGCTCGCATCCGGCAGGACTGAGCCGGCCATCGGCTCAGTCCTGCCGACTGGAAACCGCGGATCCGTGCTCGGTGGCCGTCCTGCGCACTGACCGGTGAGCCTCAGGGATCACCGAAGCGTGTCACCCGTGACCACCTCTGGGACCTTCGGGGTCTTCGGGGTCTTCGGGGTCTTCGGGCTCTTCGGGGGCGGCGTGTCGCAGCCAGGCGTAGTCGATCGGCTGGGAGACGTTCCACTCCGCGGCCAGGTGGGCCTCGACCGGCAGGAAACCGGCTCCCCGGTAGCACCGCAGGGCCCGGTCGTTGTCCGGGTGCACACGCATGAAGACGTTCGCGTAGCCCGCGTCCCGGGCCAGCGCGGCCAGCCCTCGTACCAGCTCCCGCCCGATCCCCCTGCCCCGGGCGCCGGGGGCCACGATGATCCGGGCGAGCTCGATCTCCCCCTCCTCGGGATCGACCCACAGCTCCCCGTAGCCGAGCGGGTCACCGTCCGCGAGGAGCATGTGGGAGCGTACGTCCTCTCCTCGCTGCCAGCCGGCGACGACCTCCGGAGGCAGGGGGAACTCGTGCCGTCCGCACCACATCGCGACCTCCCGCGACGAGGCGGGCCAGCTCGCGACCGTGGCCGCGTGTGCCGTGTCGAAGGGCAGCAGGTCCATCTTCGGTCCGTTCATTCCAGCATGATCTACCCGAGACGCCGCCGGGCGCTCCCTCAGCGGTGCCGGGCGCCCTCGTGGTCCGCGTGGCCGGCGGGCTCCAGCTGCAGCGTGGAGTGCTCGACGTCGAAGTGACCGGCCAGGCATTCGTGCAGCCGGTCCAGCACCGGGCCGAAGGAGCCGTCCACCAGGACGCCGTCCGCCATCACGACGTGGGCGGACATGACCGGAAGCCCCGAGGTGATCGTCCAGGCGTGCAGGTCGTGGACGTCGATGACGCCCGGTGTCTCCAGCAGGTGCCTGCGGACCTCCTCCAGGTCGACGCCCCGGGGCACCGCTTCGAGCAGGATGTCCACGGCCTCGCGCAGCAGGCTCCAGCTGCGCGGCACGATCAGCAGGGCGATGACGACGGAGACGATCGGGTCCACCCTGGTCCAGCCGGTGAGCGCGATGACGACCGCGGCGACGATCACCGCGACCGAGGCCAGCAGGTCACCGAGGACCTCCAGGTAGGCGCCTCGCATGTTGAGGCTCTCCGTCTGGCCGGGGCGCAGCAGCCACAGCCCGACCGCGTTGGCGGCCAGGCCGACCGTGGCCGCCACGAGCATCACCGTCCCGCCGACCGGCTCGGGGTCGGCGAAGCGCCGGACGGCCTCGTACAGGATGTAGAGGCTCAGGGCGAGGAGGACGACCGCGTTGATCGCGGCGGCGAGGATCTCCGCCCGCTGGTAGCCGAAGGTCCGCCGGGCGCTGGCCGGTTTGCCGGCCATCCAGACGGCGAACAGCGCCAGCGCGATGCCCGCGGCGTCGGTGGCCATGTGCCCGGCGTCGGCGAGCAGCGCCAGGCTGCCCGACAGCGCCGCGCCGATGACCTCGACGACGAGCACGCCGAGGGTCAGCAGCAGCACGACGACCAGGCGCCCGCGGTGCGCCGCGGTCGCCGTCGGCTTCGCATGCCCGTGACCGTGTCCGTGCCCCATTACGCTCCATCCCCGTGGGTACAACCCTCAGCGTTTATACAGCAGGCACTGTATATACAGCAAGTGATGTATTGTGATAACCATGCTCACCGCCGCGACACGCCTGGACGCGATGGCCCGTCTCGGAAGGGCGCTGGCCGACCCCAACCGCTGCCGGATGCTCATCGCCCTCCTCCAGGGACCCACCTACCCCGCACGACTGGCCGACGAGCTCGGACTGACGCGCCAGAACGTGTCCAACCACCTGTCATGCCTGCGCGGCTGCGGCCTGGTGGTCGCGGTGCCCGAGGGGCGCCAGACCCGGTACGAGCTGTCCGACCAGCGCCTCGCCCACGCCATCGAGGACCTGCTCCACGTCGTGCTCGCCGTCGACCCCGACCACCAGGACGCGCACGAGGCGGATCCGGCGGGATAGCTCCATACCGGTATCACCCGATCCCCCGGCCTCATAACCGCCTGTCCGGCGCTTTTCAACGGCTGCGGACCTCCGCGGTGACGGCGACGCCCGTCGCGGCGCGCTCAGGAACGGACGAGCCTGGCGATGGCCTCGGACGCCTCCCTGACCTTCTCCTCGGCCTCGGCGCCCCCCTTGGCCGTGGCCTCGGCCACGCAGTGCGCCAGGTGCTCCTCCAGGAGGGACAGCGCGAAGGACTGCAGGGCCCGGTTGGCCGCCGACACCTGGGTGAGGATGTCGATGCAGTATTTGTCCTCCTCGACCATCCGCTGCAGCCCTCGCGCCTGCCCTTCGATCCGGCGCAGCCTCCGCAGATGGTCCTGCTTGCTGGCGGCGTATCCGTGCATCTCTCCCCCTCCGCTCGGCCTCCCCCGTTGAAGAATACCCCCCGTCAGTATTCGAGGCGGCCTCGCGGACCGGGCCTCCGCTACACGCCGCCGACCACCTCGGCGGGCGGCGACGCGAGCTCCCAGCCGCGCAGCAGGGCCCGGGTGACGACCGTGACCGCGCAGCGCTGCGCGGCGTACGTGAGGGCCATGGTGTGGTGTTCCCGCGAGAAGTCGGCGACGGCGTCGGCGACGAGGAACGGCTGGAGGTCCTGCATGAAGGCGTCGCAGACGGTCATGAGACAGCCGATGTGCGCGTAGACACCGCAGACGATGAGCTGGTCGCGTCCCATGGCCTCCATCCGGGCGCGCAGGTCGGTCCTGCAGAAGGCGCTGTAGCGCCACTTGGTGAGCAGGATGTCGTGCTCGGCGGGAAGAAGGCTCGTGACGATCTCGCTCTCCCGGAGACCGGGGATCCCCGGGCCCCAGAAGTCCTGGAGGAGGCCGCGCTCGCGCTCGCTCTGACCTCCGGGCTGCGCCGAGTAGACGACGGGGACCCCCAGGGCGGCGCAGGCGTCGCGCAGGAGGCCGATGTTGGCGATGAGCCCGTTCAGCGGCGAGACCCCGGCGGCGAAGGGGGCGAGGAAGTAGTTCTGCATGTCGTGGATCAGCAGGACCGCGCGACGCGGATCGGGGCGCCAGCTCACCCGGTTCTCGGGAAGATCGTCCTCCCCCGGCAGCGGGTAGGAGGCGATCTGGGGGAGGGCCACGGGCACTGTCTCCTTTCCTGTGATGTCCTGTGACGACGGGTCTTTCCCGCGGTGTCAAAGCCTTCCCGCGGCGGGCCGTTCCCCGCAGTGGCGCGGTCCTCGCGGTGGCGCGGTCCTCGCGGTGGCGCTTCGTCCCGCGCGCCGGTGGGTCAGCGGTCCTGGTCCAGGCCGACGGCACGGAGCATGGTCTGGAACTTGGCGGTGGTCTCGGCGAGCTCGGTCTCCGGCACCGATCCCGCGACGATCCCCGCGCCCGCGAACAGCCTCAGGGTCTGGTCGGCGACCTCGGCGCAGCGGATGGTCACGACCCACTCGCCGTCGCCCGTCGCGTCGCCCCACCCGACCAGGCCCGCGTACAGGCCGCGATCGAACGGCTCGATCTCCTGGATGGCCTCGCGCGCGGCGCTCGCGGGCGTACCGCAGACGGCGGGGGTGGGGTGCAGCACCGTGGCCAGTTCCAGTGACGTGACCGCCGGGTCGTCCAGCACGCCGGTGATCCGGGTCGACAGGTGCCACATCGAGGCGGTGGACAGCGGCGAGGGGCCGGCGGGGACCGACAGCCTGCGGCAGTACGGGCGCAGCGCCTCCACGATGCTCTCGATCACCAGGGCGTGCTCGCGAAGGTCCTTGTCGGAGCCGAGCAGGGCGCGGGCCCGTTCGCGGTCGACGACGGGGTCAGGGTGGCGGGGCGCGGACCCGGCGAGCGGGTTCGTCGTGATCCGGCGGCCCGAGCGGGAGACGAGCAGCTCGGGACTGGCCCCCAGGAGGGTGCGGGCGGTGTCGCCGCTCGACGGCAGGTCGACCGCGTAGCCGTAAGCCTGCGGGTCGCGCCGTATGAGGTTGCGCAGGACGCGGCCGACGTCGACGGGGGCGCCCAGGGTGATGTCCATGGTGCGGGCGAGCACGATCTTCTTGAGCTCCCCGGCGGTCAGCTTGGCCAGCGCCTTCTCCACGCCGCGTACGTAGTCGCCGGGATCGGAGACCGGGCCGAAGCCGGTGAACGTCCCGCCGATCCGCTCGGGGGCGGCGGAGGGACCGGTCGGCGGGCTCGTCCAGCAGACGGCGGCGGGCACCAGCAGGCGCGCGGGACGGTCGTCGCGGAAGGGGATCGCGCCCACCACGACGGGGTTGGGGTGGTCGGAGTCCCGCGCGTCGCGCAGGGCGGAGGCGACGCGCCCCTGCAGGCTCGTCGTCCCGGACTCGGGAATCTCCTGGAGCACCCCCCTGGCGAGCAGGGTCCGGGTCGGCGAGGTGAAGAAGAAGGTACCGGGCTCGTAGTCGCCCAGGAGGTCGGGCATTCGAGACATGGTGAGGACGTCGTTCGACGACATGGCGAAGAGGTCTCCTGTCGAGAGGGATCCAGGGACGGTGGGAGGGTGCGAGCACTACGACCGGAGCGTGGCGCCCCCGTCGACGTACAGGTCCTGCATGGTGATGTGCCTGGCACGGTCGGAGGCCAGGAAGAGGACGGCGTCGGCGATGTCGGCCGGGTCGGCCAGCCTGCCGAGGGGGATGCCCACCCGGAACGTGGCCAGGGACCCGTCGACGGCCGTCCGGGCGTCGTGGTCGCCGGTCCACAGGGCACGCTGCATGGGGGTGTCGGTGGAGCCGGGCGACACCACGTTGCAACGGATGCCGTACGGTGCCAGCTCCAGGCCGAGGCACTTGGTGAACTGCGCGGCGGCGGCCTTGGAGGCGGCGTAGGCCGACATGTTCGTCCGGGGAACGCCCGCGGCGTTGGAGCCCACGGTGACGATCGCCCCGGATCTGCGGGGGATCATCCGGCGGGCGACCGCGCGGGACAGGTGGAAGACCCCGCCGGTGTTGACGGCGAAGGTGCGGGCCCAGTCGTCGTCGCTGATGGAGACGGCCGGTCCCGAGCAGAGCACCCCGGCGACGTTGACGAGCAGCCCGATCGGGCCGAGGCCGGCCTCGACCCGTGCGACCACGTCGTCGACGGCGGCGCTGTCGGTGACCTGGCAGGGGTAGGCGACCGCGCCGTCGAGCCCGGCGGCGACGCGCTCGACCCGCTCGGCGTTCACGTCGAGCGCGGCGACGCGCGTGCCCGTCGCGGCCAGGGCTCGCGCCACCGCCTCACCGATGCCCTGTGCCGCACCGGTGACCATGGCCACCGCGCCTTCCGTCACCATGTCCTCGCCCTCGTCGTTCTCGCAGCCTTCAGCCTGTGCCGGTAGGCAGGCTAGCCCCATCACTTTGGGTTGCGCAGCAAAAACTTATAGTTACTTTTCACAGATCAGGAGGACATCACGGGTGTTATCGGGAAGACTCCGGCCCTCAGGACGCGGGGATCGGGGACGGGCCGGGCGGCCGGAAGGGTCCCGGTGCGACGCTTCCGGGGACGGAGCCGCCCCTCGGGCCCCTCCCCGGCTGAATGTGTAAATTTGCACGTTTACGTTCAATCAACATGACGTCAACCGCCATGTCTTAACATCGTCCCTCGTGACAAGTCAGGATATTTCAGAGCAACAGAGGTATGTTCCCCCGGTGGCTCCCGCCGAACCTCTCGTAAGGGAAGAACCTCCCGCGGAGGAGAACACCGGCGTCCTGGCGGTGATCGAGCGCATCGGCTCGATCATCGTCCCGATCGGTGTCGCGCTCTACGCCGTCCTCTACATCGGCGTCGAGCAGATGTACGGGATCTTCAACATCAGCCCGCAGCAGGCGGGCATCGACCAGTCCGTCCTGCTCGGCCGGTTGATGGGCACGCTGGTCCTGCTCCTGCTGATCGTCCTGCCGCTTCTCGGCCTCGTCGTCGGGCTCGGCTGGGTGCTCGACAAGGTGACCCGCGGCACGGTCGGCAGGGCCACGACGGCCGTACGGCAACGTCCCTGGATCGCCGCCCTGGTCGCCGCGCTGTGGTGCGGCGCGACCTACTGGGGCGTGCTGAACCTCTTCGGCGATCTCGACATCGCCATCATGGTCATCGTGGCGGTGGGGCTGGGCGTGCTGACGTTCCTGGTGCCGTTCCGGCTGCTGCGCCGCAAGCCCGTCGGCCGCGCCGGCATGAAGGTGCTCATCGGCGCCCTCACGGGCATCGGCCTGGGATTCCTGCTGATCCTGCAGATGATGCTGGGAGCGGTCAAGGTCCAGGAGACGGGAGAGGCCAACATGCTCCTCCCGTTCGTCGGGTTCCAGGACCAGTGGACCGTCATCAGGAACGCCGAGGACGACAAGCCCCTTTACGAGGGCAGGTGGATGATGCTGCTCGGCGAGAGCGAGGGCACGTACGTCTTCTACGACTGCGACAAGCTGGAGACCTTCCGGCGCCCGATCGAGACCACGAACATCGGCAACATCCAGCTCCAGCCCAACCGGGAGCCGGGCTTCAAGTGCGGCACGCTCGCCGAGCAGGACGCGCAGGCCGAGGCGGGCGAGGGCGGTGCGGGCGAGGGCGGCGAGAGCGAGGGCGGCGAGAGCGAGGGCGGCGAGAGCGGCGCGGGCGAGGGCGGAACCACCCAGTAGGCGTGTCGGAGCGTCCCCTTCGACCCTCCCCTTTCCGATCTTCCTCTTTTCGACCCTCCCTTTTTCGATCCGCCCCCTTCCGACCGTCCCCGTGACACCCGCCGGCGGCGGGACCCGATGTTCCGGGTCCCGCCGCCGGGGACGGCACGGGGGGTCGGTGCGGAGTTCGGCGTCCCCCGCACCGGTGCCGTCGGAACGAGACGCCGGTCCCCACGCCACCGTCGGGGCGGGACACGAATCCGGCACCCCGGCGTCAGGACGGGGGGCGAATCCGGCGTACCGCTGTCAGGACGGGGGGCGAATCCGGCGATCCGGCGTCAGGACGGGGTGCCGTCCGCGCCGCACTTGATGACCGGGCGGATGCAGTCACGCACGCGACGCTCCATCTCGGCCACCGGCCAGGCGTTGAAGAAGTCGCCGTGCATCGTGTATCCGGGACCCGACGCCAGCCGGAAGTTGGCCGGGTTCCCGCTCACCGGGTAGCGCAGCACCTGGCGCAGCTTCGGCACCGGCACCGGGTGCGAGGCCGGGCAGGCCTGGCCGACCGGGTAGGCCATGTGACTCTTGTGGTCGGCGGAGTCCAGGTCCCTGCCGTTCCAGCACTGCGGGAAGTCCAGGTAGGACTCCATCATGGTCCCCGCCGGGCAGTTCACGAAGTCCTTGGACGGCGGAACGTGACCGGCGTGCAGGCACGACCAGCGAGCGTTGCTGGTCGGGTCGTTGGGGGTGGTCGCCTTGGCGTTGCCCGCGACGATCCGCAGGCCCAGCGGGAGCGGCTGGGTCCGGGCGACGATGTCGGCGCGCACGCCCTCGCCCAGGTAGTAGAACGTGGTGATGGTCGGCTCCACCGGGGTGTTGCCGTTGTAGAGGGTCGGCACCCAGTACGACGACAGGTCGGTGCGCGGGTTGCAGTTGGTGGGGGAGCTCTGCAGGGACGCCAGCGTCGTGTTGGCGTTGGTGGTGGTGCTGCCGAAGAAGCTGTGCATGTGCGACGCGCCGGGCATGTTCGGGAAGATGATCGGGTCGTCGGGCAGCCGGTGACTGAACGGGCAGTCCGCGAGGAACTCCGCCACCCGCACGACGGCCGCGGACGAGCCTTCCGCCTGGACCTTCGAGGTCGCGTTTGCCTGGGTGGTGTGGATGACGAGGGATGTGCCCAGGAGCGCCATTATGGCGGTCACCAGGGTCAGCGGGCGTAACCGGCGTCGTAGCCGGGCTGGGGCGAGTGCCGGGTGCATGGATGGACTCCTTTTTGGGGGGACTCCGGCCGTAGGGGCTCCGGTTCTGGGGGGTTCCGGTTCTGGGGGTTCCGGTTCTGAAGGGCTCCGGTTCTGG
Organism: Streptosporangium sp. NPDC002721; assembly: GCF_042888905.1. NCBI lineage: Bacteria > Bacillati > Actinomycetota > Actinomycetes > Streptosporangiales > Streptosporangiaceae > Streptosporangium > Streptosporangium sp. NPDC002721. The sequence goes on along the minus strand of NZ_JBIAQI010000013.1, from coordinate 200,794 downwards.
CGGGTTCTGGTTTTTGGAGGCTCCGGCTTCAAGGGCCCTGGTTTTGGAGGGCCCTGGTTTTGGAGGGCTCCGGTTTCTGGAGGGCTCCGGTTTCTGGAGGGCTCCGGCACGGCTCGGGTGAGCCGTGCCGGAGCGGAGGGGGGTTCTCGCGGGAGGGGTTACTTGTAGACGCGTACGTAGTCGACGAGCATCTGCTTGGGGAAGCCGGTGCTGGCGTCCGGCGGGCCGGGCCAGTCGCCGCCCACCGCGAGGTTGAGGATGATGTAGAACGGGTGGTCGAAGACCCACGGCCCCCGCGTCGCCTCGACCTGCGCCTTGCTGAGGGTCAGGACCGTCCGGCCGTCCAGGGTGTAGACGATGCCCTTGCTGTCCCAGGTGGCGGCCCAGACGTGGAAGTCGTCGGAGAGGTCCGCGCCGTTGGGCAGCGTGTAGGGGGCGCCGATGCCGCCGCCGCCGTTGTAGGCGGGGGCGTGGATGGTCGAGTAGGAGGTCTTGACGTCCTTGCCGAGCACCTCGAGGATGTCGATCTCCCCGTTGTACGGCCAGGGCCTGCCGGTGAGGAAGTCGGCGCCCATCATCCAGAACGCCGGCCACAGGCCGTTGCCCTTCGGGACCTTGACGCGGGCCTCGACCTTGCCGTACGTGAAGGTGAACTTGCCGCCGGTGTTGATGCGGCCGGAGGTGTACTGGCAGGGGCCGCCGGGGCAGGACGATCCGGCGGTGGTCTCCTGCCGCGCCGTGATGACGAGGTTGCCGTTGCCGTCCATCGCGGTGTTCTCGGGCTTGTAGTACTCAAGCTCGTTGTTCGGGCCGGTTCCCGGGTCCTGGGTCCACTTGGCCGAGTCGGGCCTGGTGCCCGCGCCGCCGTTGAACTCGTCGCTCCAGACGAGCGTCGTCGGCGGGTTGGCCGGGTCCGGCGGGAGCGGCGGCGGGGTGATCGGGGCGCCGCCGGTGCCCCAGACCTGGAACTCCCACAGCGAGTAGCCGTACGGGGTGGCGCGCTGGGTGCCGTACATGCGCACGTAGCGGCCGGTGCCGTTGACGGTCAGCGTCTGCTTGAACCCGGTGCCGGTGGTCGTGGAGTAGATCGGCGTCCAGGTGGTGTTGTTGTCCGAGACCTGGATCTGGAACGCCCTGGCGTAGGCCGGGTCCCACTGCAGGACGACCTGCTTGACCTGCGCGGTCGCGCCGAGGTCGACGGAGATCCAGCCCGGGTCGACCCAGCCGGTGGTGGAGCTGGTCGCCCAGCGGGAGGCGGGGTCGCGGTCGAACGCCCGTGCGGGGGTGCACTCCCAGCAGTTGCCGTCGCTCTGGGAGGTGGAGGCCGCGCCCGGCCTGCCGTAGGACAGCAACTTGAGCGTGCCCGGGTCGGGGTCGGGGCCGGGGTCGGTGCCGCCGATGGTCCCGTAGACCTGGAACTCCCACAGCGAGTAGCCATATTGGGTGGCGCGCTGGGTGCCGTAGACGCGCACGTAGCGGCCGGTGCCGTTGACGGCCAGCGTCTGGTTGCCGCCGGTGCCGGTGGTCGTGGAGTGGATCGGCGTCCAGGTGGTGCCGTTGGGCGAGGTCTGGATCTGGAAGGCCCTGCCGTAGGCGGCCTCCCAGTTCAGGGTCACCTGCGTGATGGTCGCGCTGGCGCCGAGGTCGACCTGGATCCACTGCGGGTCGCCGAACGCGCTGGACCAGCGGGTACCCGCGTTGCCGTCGACGGCCGCGGACGCCGGGAAGGCCACGCTGCTCTCCGAGGACGAGGCGGTCGCCGTCTTGCCCTGGGAGAGCAGGGTGTCGGCGGCTTCCGCGGGCATGATCGCGAGACAGGACGTGACGAGGGTGACGGCCGCGGCTATCAGCAGGGCCACACGGCGGCCGGGACTTCGGGACGAGGGCATCGCGTCTCCTCGGGGATGGGGGGTGCGTACCGGTAACGAGTCGGGGAGCGCTCTCTCACCCAGAGATTGCTCTCGCCCGACAGGGGCTGTCAAGTGTCCGTTTAACCAGGATGAAACGGGCTACACATGATCCGGCAATCAACCGGATACCTCGGGGAGCGCTCCCGGATAATGGCTTGCATCGTTACAAAAGGCTGTGAACTGGGACTAAGAAGATCCTTCTCGGGGAGCGCTTTCCCAGATTTCCTCCGTCGACCGCCGGGAGGGGAAATTTGGTCGCGTTCAGGACATTGACAGAAATCCCCCTTCCGGTCACCCTTTGTGAGGGAGCGCTCTCTTCATGATCATCGACTAAGCTTTGGGAAGGGTGGGACCGCACGTTCAGGCACCACCGGTCAGCGGGCGGTACGAACTGCGGGAGAACCACATGAGACGACCCACCCTGGAGGCTGTCGCCACCCGGGCCGGCGTGTCCAAGTCGACGGTCTCCAGGGTGGTGAACGGCGAGCCGACGGTCGCCTCCGACATCCGCGACCTCGTCATGCGGGCGGTGAACGACCTGGGCTACGTCCCCAACCCCGCGGCGCGCAGCCTCGTGACCCGGCGCACCGACTCCATCGCGGTGATCGTCTCCGACCCGTCGTCCGGACTCGTCTCCGACGACCCGATGTTCTCCACCGTCGTGCGCGCGGCCAGCCGTGAGTTCGAGGCCGCCGGCAAGCAGGTCGTGCTCATGCTCGCCGGCTCCGACGACGCCCGCGTGCGGGCCCGGCAGTTCGTGGCCGCCCGTCACGTGGACGGGGTCATGCTCGTGTCGATGCACGGCGCCGACCCCCTGCCCGCGGCACTGGCCGCCACGGGCGTTCCCCTCGTCTCCCACGGCAGGCCCGCATTCCGGCTGGACGTGCCGTGGGTCGACAACGACAACACCGGCGGGGCCGCCCAGGCGGTGCGGCACCTGCTGGAGCGGGGACGGCGCCGGATCGCCACGATCTCCGGCCCCCTGGACATGTCCGCCGCCCAGGACAGGATCGGCGCCTACCGCGAGGTCCTGAGCGAGACCGGACGGCGCTCGATCGTAGCCATCGGCGACTTCACCCGGATCTCCGGGGCCGAGGCCATGGCACAGCTGCTCGGGGACGACCCCGCCCTGGACGCGGTGTTCGCCGCCAACGACCTGATGGCGATCGGCGCCATGCGGGCGCTGCGCCGGGCGGGCCGGCGGGTGCCCGACGACGTGGCGGTGGTGGGATACGACGACATCGAGGCGGCCCTCTACACCGATCCCCCGCTCACCACGGTGCGCAGCCCCATGGGCGAGCAGGCCGCCGCCTCGGCCCGCCTGCTGCTCGGCCTGCTGAGAGGCGAGCCCGCGTCCCCGGTGATCCTCCCGACCCAGCTCGTGGTGCGGGAGTCCAGCTAGCCGGGAGTACAGCCGGAGCGCACGGTGGCCGATCGGCTCGGCTCCGACGGTGCAAGAGCACCGGAAGGCCTCGGATGACGCACCGCGAAAGAGGAGCGAAAACCACACGGCCCACATGTTGGCAGCTATTCGAGCAATCAGGTAAAAGCTCCGACGGACACCAAACAGCCCTTATCGCGAATGCATGAATCCGAAGGGCGGCCATCAACAGCGAACATGTGGCGAGAAAATCAAATAATTTGGACATATTCCCTCTAATTGATGAATCCGTTTAACCCTCGTTAACGAGGATTGCGCTTTGCTGTGTCGATCATCGGGTAACTCCTGCTTGCCGCCACCATCGCGGTTCAAGCAATCCAACTCCCTTGAATCACAAAAGACATGGAATACGATGACTTCTAGCGGCAGAAGACGGACTCAAATTATCAATACCGGCAAACATGCTCGAAACCGGCCCGTCGCCACGACGATCGGCGCCATTCTGGCGTTTTCCTGCCAGACTCCGGCTGACGCCGTCACCGGCATCACGGGAATTCCTTTCCTCAAAACGAGGGCCACCGGCGCCGAGACCGCGCCTGTTCGCGAGGCGACCGGAAGGTGCGACCGTTCACGTATCCATGCCACGGGAGCCGCCGGGCGGAAGAAATGCAAGTGCGGGAGAAAGCGCTGCTGCTGCCGTGAGGTCGGGATGGCCGTGACGGTGAGGACGGGCTACCGGGAATCGGGCTGCGCGGCCCCGCCGGCCCGGCAGGCCCTGCCGGTCCCACGGGAGCCACGGGCCTCGCCGGCGCCGACGGTGCGACAGGACCTATCGGACCAATAGGACCCGCTGGACCAGCAGGCGCAGACGGCGCGACAGGACCAGCAGGACCGGCAGGACCCGCCGGGCCCATCGGCCTGACCGGACCCGCAGGACCCGCAGGCGCGGACGGTGAGATAGGACCCATCGGCCTGACCGGAGCCACCGGACCCGCCGGAGCAGACGGCGCGACAGGACCAGCAGGGCCCGTAGGCCCCGTAGGACCCGCAGGCGCGGACGGCGCGGACGGCGCAACGGGACCCGCCGGACCCGCCGGACCTATCGGCTTGACCGGGGCCACCGGACCCGCGGGACCAAGCACCCTGGTCACCAGGCAAGTCGCCGCGGGGACGCCGACTCCCGTCCCCGCTGACACGACGGTGACCGTTCTCGGCGGCATATGCCCGGCGGGTACGCTCGTCGTCGCCGGAGAATGGAGCGGCAGCGCGCTGGGGGTCGACGTGACGGCCTCCGAGTCGGTGGTCGACAACCGATGGAGTGTCACATTCACCAACGGCGGCGCGCTCGAGCCCACCGTGACGGTCTCCAGCTCGTGTGTCGGACCCGCGTGAGAACGGTGTTCTCGACGTGGTGCTTGGTCCAGCCCTGCGTACGAGAGCTCCCCAAGGCAACGTGAGCGGGTCGGTGGTTCGCGTTGCCGGAGCGGTCGAGGCATGCCCCGGAGGGGTTTCGTACGATCGCACGGTTCGTTCACCCCAGACTCACCGAAAGACCGTTCAGGCGGCCGTCGACCCGGCCGACCACGACAGCGTGAAAAGCAGTGGCGAGCGTCGGATCCATAGCGAAAAGTCGCCGGCGAAAACCGCACATAACTTATCACGGGCCATGGTCGGCGAATCACGCCAAAGTTCTCGCAGTGCCCGAGAAGCCTAAATTGCGACTATTTTCATAGGGCAGCAGATTCCTGTAACGCACAGTTTCGAGTTCAACGGCCCGGACACATCCCCGCCGTTGACGAATCCCTTTAAACCTCGTTAACGGGGGTTGCGCTTTGCCGTGTCGATCATCGGGTAACTCCTGCTTGCCGCCACCGTCGCGGTTCAAGCAATCCGATTCCCTGGAATCACAAAAGACATGGAATGCGATGACTTCTAGCGGTAGAAGACGGGCTCAAATTATTAATTCCGGCAAACGTGCTCAAAACTGGTCCGTAGCAACAACAGCAATCGGTGCCGTCCTGGCGCTTTCCTGCCAGCCGGCGGCCAACGCCGTAACCGACACCACAGGCGTCATTTCCCTCGACGCGCGAGACACCGGCGGTGGAACCGTTCCGGTTCGGAGGGTGACCGGCCCGCTGGACGACGCGCGTATGTCCCTGATGAGACCTCTCAGGCGGGGAGACTGCAAGTGCCAGGGGAAACACTGCGCGTGTGATCGTAACCGTCCCGGCAAGCACAACCGTGCCGGCGGAAAGAGCAGGGAGAGCCGCGAAAGCGGAAGGAAAACGTCGCCTCTCGGACTGTCGCCGGAGTCAGCGGACCCGGCGAACGCGGCCAACCCGGCCAACCCGGTGGACCCGGCCAACGCGGCAAGCGCGGCCAACCCGGCCAACCCGGTGGACCCGGCCAACGCGGCAAGCGCGGCCAACCCGGCCGGGACGAGCCTTCCGGACGGCCCACTCGAGCTGATGGGACCGGCGGGCCCCGAAGGACCGGCAGGCCCGGTGGGCGCCATGGGAGTGGCGGGTCCGGCCGGACCGACGGGAGCGACGGGGGCGAAGGGTGACACCGGTGCCCCCGGCGCACCGGGGGCACCGGGTCCCGCGGGCGCGCCGGGCCCCATGGGCGCCACAGGCGCCACGGGCCCGGCCGGGCCGATCGGACCGGCCGGGCCGATCGGACCGGCGGGAGCCGACGGGCTCACAGGACCGATCGGGCCGGCCGGGCCGGCGGGACCAGCCGGGCCCGAAGGACCGGCAGGCCCGATCGGACCGGAGGGGCCGGCGGGACCAGCCGGTCCCGCGGGAGCCACCGGTGCCCCCGGCCCCGCGGGCGCGGACGGCGCGGCGGGACCGACCGGTCCCGCGGGCGAACCGGGCGCCACCGGACCGGTGGGACCGACCGGCGCCACGGGAGCCGCGGGCGCGCCTGGCGCGCCCGGTCCGGCGGGACCCGTAGGACCCGCGGGCCCTCCGGCGCCGACATCGGCCGTGTCCGTGGCGTACTTGCTTCTCGAACCGATCACCGCGTCGATTCGGGGCGACGGGACGGCACGGATCCGCGACCCGCGAACGAGTCCACGCTGGCACGACCTTTCGACGGTCCCCGGCCATCCCATCGATGCGGTGGACGTTGCGGCGACGGTCCTTCAGGACGGTGCGCTTCCGTATCTTCACCTCACGGTTCAGAACTCGGCCGGTCAGGTCTCCTGGACGAAGTGCCTCCTTGGCCGCCCGGTTCCGGTAACGGGGGGCTTCTACGCTCCGGGAACGCCTCTCGGGCCTCCCGCGTACCCCGCCAACTGCGACAAATTCACCAGCGAGACACCGCCGGTCTAAATTCCCGCGGAGCTTGACGGACAGCAGGAAATGCCGTGCTCGGCGCCAGCCGGGCACGGCAGGAGGACCGGTCCGGAGAACGTCAACGGATCACGCGGATCACACAACCATCGGACCGTGGTGGTGCGCGTCAGTTCCGGACGAGGACCAGCCGCGAGGGGTCTTCTCCGGCCAGCGTGACACGGAGCCTGCGCCTGGCGGTGATCGCCCGGTACGAGGCGGCGCACGCGTTCGCGCCCAGCGCGACGACGACGAGCAGGCCGAGGCGGAGCAGGTCGGGCCTGCCGAAGCTGAGCTCCCCGGCACCGTTGACCAGGAAGCCGGTGCTGAAGAACCACGCCATGACGGCCGTGGCCAGCGCGACCCCGGCGCGGACCTCGCGGGCGGCGTGGGCGCACACGGCGATCGCCATGATCAGCACGCGGCCGGTGGCCTCCGCCGGGGCGAGGAGCAGCGACGCGGCCGCGACCGCGGCGACGACGGTCACGAACCCTCCGGCGAGCGAGAATCCCACCGGTTCGGCGCCGAACACCGCCACCACCTCTTTCACAAAACTGACATATGTTGCGGAGCAGACATTTGCCGGAGGCAGATCTCCGCCCCTCCATGAAACCCCGGGAAACACCCGCGGGCCAATGTCGATATGTTTTCTTCACCCTTTCCCTACGCTCATTTGCGCCCTTCCTCACCCGCCGCCGGACTTCTACAGGCCCATATCCCGGCGCAGCAGGTCCTGTTCCATCTCCCTGCGGACGAGCAGCCTCGCCCGGCCGTCGCGCACGGCGACGACTGGGGGCCGGCCCATGAGGTTGTAGGTCGAGGCCATCGAGTGGTGGTACGCCCCGGTGGCCGCCAGCGCGATGAGGTCGCCCGGACGCAGGTCGGCGGGGAGCGGGACGTCCTCCGCGATCGTGTCGCCCGTCTCGCAGTGGTGCCCGACGACCGTGAACGGGCGCGGCCCCTCGCGGGAGACGCGCCCGGCGAGCCGTACGGTGTAGCGCGCCCCGTACAGGGCGGGGCGGGGGTTGTCGCTCATCCCGCCGTCGACGGCGACGAACGTCCGCGAGCCTCCGCGCTTGATCGCGACGACACGGTAGAGCGTGGTCCCGGCGGCGCCGGCGATCGCCCGGCCCGGTTCCACGATGAGCCGGGGCACCGGCAGGCCGACCCCGGCGGCCCGTTCCGTGATCGCGGTGACGACCGCGTCCGCGAAGCGCTCCGGGCTGAGCCCCTCCACACCCGGCAGGTAGGCGATGCCGTGCCCGCCGCCCAGGTCGAGCTCGGGCAGGGTCACGCCGTGGGTGTCGCGGATCCGGGCCATCTCGCCGACCAGGATCCGGGCCGCCCGCTCGTACGGCTCGACGTCGTCGATCTGCGAGCCCAGGTGGCAGTGCAGCCCGGCCAGTTCCAGCCGGGGCTGGTGCAGGACCCTGGCCACGGCGTCACCCGCGGCGCCGCTCACGATGGACAGGCCGAACTTCTGGTCCTCGCCCGCGGTACGGATCTTGGGGTGGGCGCCCGCCTCGATGTCGGGCGTCACCCGGACCAGCACCTTCTGGCGCCGGTCGATCGGGACGAGCGCGGCGAGCCTGTTGATCTCGCCGATGTTGTCCACCACGATCCTGCCGACGCCCTCGTCCACCGCCCTGCGCAGCTCGGCCGGGGTCTTCGCGTTGCCGTGCATGATGATCCGCCTCGCGGGGAACCCGACGGACCTGGCGACCGCCAGCTCGCCTCCCGAGCAGACGTCGAGGCTCATCCCCTCGGCCCGCATCCAGTCGGCCATCGCGCGGCAGAGGAACGCCTTGGCCGCGTACGCGATCTCGGCGTCCGGGAGCGCGGCCCGGTAGGCGCGGCAGCGCAGCCGCACGTCCGTCTCGTCGATCACGTAGCTGGGGGTGCCGAACCGGTGGGCGATCTCGGTGAGGGACACCCCGCCGATCGTGACCTCTCCCGTGGCCGTGACGCGCGTGGTCGCCGACCACGGGGGACCGGCGACCTCGCCGGGTGCGTTCGTCGCCCGGTCGGGGAGACCGGTGACGGGAGCCGGGACCTCGGGAGCCGGGACCCCGGGAGCCCGGCGGACGGGTAGCGGCAACGGGGTTCCACTCGCGTGCGAGACGCCCATGCTTCCTCCTGCTTTCGCGGCCCGGCCGGACGGCCGGACACAGGGGACGCTAGGTCGGCGAGGGGCGAATCCGACGATTCCGGACAAAACCCTTACGCGCTTCCGCCCTACCCTGACACCTCCTTGACGGCCGGACGCGAAGCGTGACGACGCTTGTGCGGAGCGTCCCCCGGCGCGGAGAACCGGCCGGAGGGACGCCCGGGGCGCCGGGGGTGCCTGTCCGGGCACCGGCTGCCCGGGGGGTGACCCTGCCGGGGGCGCCTATCGGGGTGCCGGCGAGGTGTGCCTAGCGGGCACTCTCCAGAAGCTTCTCGGTGGCGACGAGGCGCACGCAGGTGGCGAGGCCGGAGATGGCCGTCTCCAGTTCTTCGAGCTCGGGGTAGGAGGGGGCGATGCGGATGGTGCTGTCGCGGGGATCCGTCGCGTACGGGTGGGTGGCGCCCGCGGGGGTGAGGGCGATGCCCGCCTCTCCGGCCCGCTTCACCACCTCGCGCGCGCAGCCCTCCAGCACGTCGAGGCTGACGAAGTAGCCACCCGCGGGACTGGACCAGGTCGCCAGGCCGCTGCCGCCCAGCTCCTTCGTGAGGATCGTCTCGACCGCGTCGAACTTCGGCCGCAGCAGCTCCCGGTGGCGGCGCATGTGCTCGGCCAGGCCGTTCTCGTCCCGGAGGAACTCCACGTGGCGGAGATGATTGATCTTGTCGGGGCCGATGGTGCGCTTGGCGGTGTGCCCGAGCAGCCAGGCCACGTTGGCCGGGGACGACCCGAAGAAGGAGACGCCGGAACCGGCGAAGGTGATCTTCGAGGTGGAACCGAAGACGAAGACGCGGTCGGGGTGGCCGTTCTCGGCACTCAGCGCCAGGATGTCGGCGATCTCCTCGGGCGTGTCGGTCAGGTGGTGCACGGCGTAGGCGTTGTCCCAGAAGATCCGGAAGTCGGGGGCGGCGGCCGGCATCGCGGCGAGGCGCCGCACCGTCTCGTCACCGTAGGAGACACCGCCGGGGTTGCTGTACTTCGGCACGCACCAGATGCCCTTGACCTGGGGGTCGTCGAGCACGAGACGCTCCACGACGTCCATGTCCGGTCCCTCGGCGTTCATCGGCACGGGGATCAGCTCGATGCCGAACCGCTCGCACAGGGCGAAGTGGCGGTCGTACCCGGGCACCGGGCACAGGAACGCGATCCGCGGCTCGTCGGCCCAGCGGCGCTCGGCGCCGGGCAGCGTGCCGAGCAGGGCGTGGACGATCGTGTCGTGCATCAGCGAGAGGCTGGAGTTGTCGGCGGCGACGAGCTGCGCGGCGGGCACCTGCAGCGGGCCGCTGAAGATCTCCCTGAGCTCGGCCAGCCCCTGGAGCCCGCCGTAGTTGCGGCAGTCGGTGCCGTCCGCGGCGGTGTGCCCGCCGGGCAGGTCCAGCAGCGCCTCGGAGAGGTCGAGCTGCCGCGCCGACGGCTTGCCCCGCGTCAGGTCGAGGGACAGGCCGCGCCGGACGAGCGCGTCGTAGTCACGCCGGGCGTCGTCCCGGCGGGCGGTCAGCTCGTCGATGGTCAGGGCCGGAGAGGTCACGGGAGTTCCTTCGCCTGCTGGTGATCGGCTCCGGAGGCGGTCGGCGACCGGCTGGGAAGACGGTTGTGGAACGGCTCCGAAGGTGGCCTGGTCAATTTCGAAGAATAGAAGACCGCTCCGCCCGACCGGAAGCCGGACCGCCCGCGCCGCGCCGCCCTCGCCGATTCACCGCCCCGTCACGCACGCCACACCCGCCCGCGCCGCACCACCCGGACGACTCACCGCCCGATCACGCACGTCACACCCGACCCCGCCGCGCCACCCCCGACGACTCACCGCCCGATCACAGACGCCCCACCCGCCCGCGCCACACCACTCCCGACGATTCGCCGCCCGACCGCGCGCGTATCGCGACCGGCTCACCCTACGATCACCGTATGGCGGAGGTCATGGTGCGTGACGGAACCTGGACGTTCGACGGCGAGATCCTGCGGATCGTGCCCGGTCGCGACCGGAGCGTGAAGAAACTGCGGCAGCTGCTGGGCGAGGTGCGGGTGCCGCTGGAGGCGGTGGCGGGCATCTTCTACGAGCCCGCGAAGAAGGGCGGCAGGCTGCGGCTGCGCCTGCGCGAGGGCGCCGACCCGTTCAACCAGGCGGCGCTCGGGCGGATCGCCGACGCCGCCGGCCCCTACCAGCTGGTCGTGGACGCCGACCGCACCGGCGCCGCCGAGTACTTCGTCGACGAGGTGCGCAACGCGCTGGTGATCGAGCAGGTGCCGGACGGCCCCTCGAAGCGCTACCTCATGCCGGGCCCCGCCCTGCCCGTGGTGGTCCCCGCGGGCGACGGCACCGCGACGTTCGACGGCGAGTCGGTCCGCCTCGAATGGAACTGGGCCACCGAGGATGCCAAGAGGTCGGCCGGTCCCCAGCGGCTCGCGCTGAAGGACCTGGCCGGCGTGGAGTGGTTCCCGACGTCGGGCCTGGACAACGGCTATCTCCGCTTCCAGGTGAAAGGCGTGACGTCGCACAATCTCGCCCCCAAGCACGACCCGGCCTGCCTGGTCCTGTGGGGCTTCGACAAGGAGACCCGCACGACGGCGCTGCTCGTCGCCGCGATCCTCGCCAGGCTGCCGCACCCCTCGGACGCCCGCCTGCCCCCCGCCGAACCCCCGGCGATCGAGGCCGTCGCGACCCCTCCGGCACCCGCCGGCGACGACCCGGACTCGCTCCTGCGCCGCCTGCGCGAGCTCGGTGACCTGCACAGGGACGGCATCCTCACCGACGAGGAGTTCACCACCGCCAAGCAGGCCCTGCTCCGCCGCTTCTGAGCGACACCCGGCCCTGAGCGACACCCGGCCCCGCCCCTGAGCGACACCCGGCCCCGCTTCTGAGCGACACCCGCTCCTGAACGATCTCGCGACGGTCCCGGCCCTCGTACAGTCCGCCGGGCGCGCGAGGGTCACCGGCACTGGGCGAGCATGACCCTCTTGTCGGCACGGGTGACCGGCAGGTCGTACTTCAGGGCCACCTGGGCGAAGCGGACGACATAGGCACAGCGGACCTTGCGTACGGGAGGGAGCCAGGACGCCGGTCCCGAGCCGCCCTTGGCCTCGTTGGCGTCGCCGTACACCGGGAGGAGGTTGAGCGGGTCGTTGGCGATGCGCTTCCGCTTGGACAGCGGCCAGCGGGAGGCTCCCATCCGCCACTCGTAGGACAGCGGGACCACGTGGTCGACCTGGACCTCGTCGGAGCGCTTCTTGGTCCAGCGGACGACCCGGCCGGTGTAGGGGTCGCGCAGCCTCATGGACACGACCACGCAGTCGGACCCGCGGCGGTAGCGCACGTCCTCGCCGTCGCGGGCCAGCAGGTCGTCGCGGGTACCGCAGCCGTTGCGCGCGTACGGCACCCCCTTGGCGGTGTCGGCCCAGTTCTCGCCGAACCTGGCCCGGGTGTAGCCGGCCTTGGAGCCCATCGGCCTGACCCGGAGCTTCCCGATCAGCCTGACGGCGGTGCCCCGGTCCCCGGCCGACCTGACGGGCGCCAGGCCGGGGCCCACGCCGTCGGGGTTGTCCAGCGGCGCGACCCGGGCCGGCGCGGCCCTCGCCCGCGTGTCGTCGTGCGTCGACAGTGAGAAGAGCACCGCGGCGCCGAGCATCACGGTGACCACCCCCCGCGTGCTCACCCATGCCTCCAGAAGGTCTACAGGCTCGTGATTGACCGATTCCCGGTAGTCCCGTGGTTGACACGGGGGTGTCCGCTGGTTGAGACCGTACCGGGAGGGGTGAAGGCCGGTCAGGGCTGGAAGCGGTAGCCCATGCCCGGTTCGGTGAGCAGGTGGACCGGGTGGGCGGGGTCGCGCTCCAGTTTCTTGCGCATCTGGGCCATGTACTGGCGGAGGTAGTTGGTCTCCTTGCCGTAGGCGGCGCCCCAGACGTCGTTCAGCAGGCGGCGCTGGGTGATCAGCTTGCCGGGGTTGCGGACCAGGATCTCCAGCAGACGCCACTCGGTGGGGGTCAGCCGCACGCCGCCGGAGACGGTCTTGCCCGCCAGGTCCACCTCGTGCTCGCCGATCACGAACCGGGCCGGTTCCTCCTCGGTGACCGAGGCGCGGCGCGACACCGCGCGGATCCTGGCGAGCAGCTCGTCGACGCCGAACGGCTTGATGACGTAGTCGTCCGCGCCCGCGTCCAGGGCCTCCACCTTGTCGCGGCCCTCGACCCTGCCGGACAGCACGATGATCGGGACGGTGGTCCAGCCGCGCAGCCCGTGGATGACGTCCACCCCGTCCATGTCGGGCAGGCCGAGGTCGAGCACGACCAGGTCGGGATGCCGGTCGGCGGCCTGGCGCAGGGCGGCGGCGCCGTCGGGGGCCACGGCCACCTCGTACCCCCGGGCGGCCAGGTTGATCCGCAGCGCCCGCAGGAGCTGGGGTTCGTCGTCGACGACGAGGATGCGCGTCACGGGTCCTCCACGGGTGCGAGCGCGGCCCGGTGCCGCGGGAAGACGGGCAGGGTCAGGACCATGGTGAGGCCCCCGCCCGGTGTGTCGTCCGGTACGAGGGTGCCGCCCATGGCCTCGGCCAGCCCCCGGGAGAGCGCGAGGCCGAGGCCGACGCCGGTGGCGTTGTCGCGGTCGCCGAGCCGCTGGAAGGGCATGAAGACCCGGTCGCGCGACTCCTCGGGGATACCCGGCCCCCGGTCGACGACCCTGATCTCCACCTGACCGTCGTCGCCGCCTTCCTCGCCGTCCACGCTCGCGCCGACCAGCACGGCGACGCCCGCCGGGCTGTAGCGGACGGCGTTGGAGACGAGGTTGACCAGTACGCGTTCGAGCAGCGCCGGGTCGGCGGCGATCTCGGGGAGGTCCTCGGGCAGGCGGTTCAGCACCCGGTCGTGCGGCGGGCCCAGCTCGTCGACGACCCGGGGGACGATCTCCTCCAGCGCCGTCGGCTGGAGCGTCAGCCCGAGCACCCCCGCCTGCAGACGGCTCATGTCGAGCAGGTTGGCGACCAGCCTGTCCAGCTTGACCAGGGACTCGTCGGCCGTGGCGAGCAGTTCCTCCCTGTCCCGCGGCGACCAGTCGACGTCGGTGGCGCGCAGGCCCTCCACGGCGGCCCTGGCCGAGGCGAGCGGGGTGCGCAGGTCGTGGCTGACCGCGGCGAGCAGCGCGGTGCGCATCCTGTCGGCCTCGGCGAGCGGGCGCAACCGCCCCGCCTGCTCGGCGAGACGCTGGTGGCGCAGCGCCACCGCCGCCTCGGCGGCGAACGCCTCCAGCACCCTGCGGCCGGACGTGCCGGGCAGCCACCCGCGTACGGCCAGTACCAGGTCGTCGTCGACGACCACGTCGGTGTCGGCGACGCCGGGACGGGTGGACGGCTCCCCGCCCCCGGTCGCCACGATCCGCCAGCCGTCGGAGCCCTCGGAGCCGTCAGAACCGTCGGAGCCCTCGGAGCCGCCGGAGCCCTCAGAGCCCTCGGAGCCGCCGGAGCCCTCAGAGCCCTCGAAGCCGTCGGAGCCGTCGGAGCCGCTTGCGGCATCCGGACCGGGGGAACCGGGCCGCCCGTCGGGACGGCGTTCCAGGAGGGTGACGGAGGCCAGCCCGAAGATCTCCCTGAGCCGGGAGAGCAGGGACGGCAGCGCCGCCTCGCCCCGGAGCACGTATCCGGCGAGGGTCGCCAGCACCTCGGCCTCCGTGCCCGCGAGGGCGGCCTCCCTGGCCCGGCGGGCCGCCAGGTCGACGACCGCGCTCACCATGATCGCGACCAGCACGTAGACGACCAGGGCGAGCAGGTTCTCCGGCCGCGTCACGGCCAGCGAGTGGAACGGCGGCGTGAAATACCAGTTGAGGAGGGCGAACCCGGCCACCGCGGCGGTGATCGCGGGCCACATGCCCCCGGCCAGCGCGACGCAGACCACCATCAGCAGGAACAGCAGTATCACGCTCGGCAGCGTCGCGTGGTCGAACCCCAGGAGGGCGGCGGTGAGCAGGGGGAGTCCCAGCAGCGCCGTCCCCCAGCCCGCGAGCCTGCGGGAGCGGGTGAGCGCGGCGCGCGACGGGCCACGGCCGCCGGACTTTCCCATCTCCTCGTGGGTGATCATGTGAACGTCGACGGTCCCCGAGGACGCGGCCGTGGTCACGCCGACCCCGCGGGAGAGGGTCCGCGCGAGCCGTCCGCGCCGGGAGACCCCCAGCACCAGCTGCGTGGCGTTCACCCGCCGGGAGAAGTCGAGCAACGCCCGCGGCACGTCGTCGCCCACCACCTGGTGGTAGCCGCCCCCCAGGCTCTCCACCAGCGCGCGCTGCCGGGCCAGGCGCGCCGGATCGGCGTTCGCCGGCCCGTCGGCCCTCGTCACGTGCACCGCCAGCAGGTCCGCCCGCGGGGACCGGGCCGCGATCCGCGCCGCCCGGCGCACCAGGGTCTCCCCCTCCGGGCCCCCCGCCAGCGCCACCACCACCCGCTCCCGGGTCTCCCACACCCCGGCGGCGCGGCGCTCGGCGCGGTAGTGGCCGAGCCGGTCGCCGACCTCGCCCGCCATCCACAGCAGCGCCAGCTCGCGCAGGGCCGTCAGGTTGCCCGGCCGGAAGTACTTCGACAGCGCCGCGTCCGCCCTCTCCGGCGTGTACACGTCACCGCGCGCCACCCGGTCGCGCAACGCCTCCGGGGCCATGTCGACCAGCTCCACCTGCCCGGCCCGCCGTATCACCTCGTCGGGGACCGTCTCGCGCCGGACCACCCCGGTGATCTCCTCGACCGCGTCGCGGAGCGACTCCAGGTGCTGGACGTCGACGGTGGAGACCACGTCGATCCCGGCCTCCAGGATCTCCTCCACGTCCTGCCAGCGCCTGGCGTTGCGCGAGCCCGGCACGTTGGCGTGGGCGAGCTCGTCGATCAGCACGACCTCCGGCCGCCTGGCGACGACGGCGTCCACGTCCAGCTCGCCGAACACGGCCCCGCGGTGCTCCAGCGCCGTCCGGGGGACGACCTCCATCCCCTCCAGCAGCCTCTCGACGCGCTCCCGCCCGTGCGTCTCCACCAGCCCGACGACCACGTCGGTGCCGCACTCCGCGCGCCGGTGCCCCTCGGCCAGCATCGCGAAGGTCTTGCCCACGCCGGGGGCCGCCCCCAGATAGACGCGCAGCCGTCCGCGTGCCATGCAGCTCGTCCCTCACCGATCGCCGATCCCTGCCGGACGCCGGGCCGGGCCCGGCCGTTCTCCCCTGAGCCCAGGCTACGGCGGGCGGCCTCCCGGCCGGCCGGGTGGTCCGGTGAGCGGCACGGGACGCCTCGGGACCGGCCCCGTAAGCGGTGTGGGGGGTGGGCCGGGTCAGAGCCAGTTGCGCTTGTTGAACGCCCGGTAGAGCAGGACGGTGCCCACGACGATCAGGATCGTGGACGTCCAGAACCCGATCGACTGGTCGAACCCGGGATAGGGCACGTTCTGCCCGTAGAAACCGGTGATCATCGTGGGCACCGCGATGATGGCCGCCCAGCTGGTGATCTTCTTCATGATGTCGTTGAGCCGGAACCCCTGCTGGTTCATGTGGGCCTCGCGGACGTTGCTCACCAGGTCCTGAAGGGACTCGCTCCACTCCGCGGTGCGCATGGTGTGGTCGTGGATGTCCTGGTAGTACGGGACCAGCTTGGGGTCCATGACGTCATCCCTGCGCAGCAGGCTGCCCACGACCTCGCGCGTCGGCACCGCCAGCCGCCGGAAGCGCACCAGCTTCTTGTGCATCTCGAAGGTCCGCCGCTGGATGTGCGGCATGTCCCCGGGGTTGTCCTGGAAGAGGTCGTCCTCCAGCTCCTCGACCCGGTCGTCCACCCCCTGCAGCACGTCGAAGTAGCCGTCCACGATGTAGTCGAGCAGCCCGTGCAGCAGGTACGGCACCCCGAACCTGACCATGGCGGAGTTGGCGTCCCAGCGCCTGATCACCTCGTCGATGTCGAACTCGGGATTCTCCCGCACGGTGACCAGGGCGTTCTTGGTCGCGAAGATCGAGACCTCGATGAAGTCGATCCCCTTGTCCTTGTCCGCCAGGTTCGTCGCGTAGACGGTGATGAACAGGTGGCTGTCGTAGGTGTCGAGCTTGGGGCGCTGGTGGCTGTGCAGCGCGTCCTCGACGGCCAGGGGGTGCAGCCCCAGCTCCTCGCTGATCTTCGCCAGGTCCGCCTGCGTGGGCGAACAGAGGTCGAACCAGACGACGGCGGACTCGTCCCCCACGTACTCGGAGATGTCGTCGATGGGAAAGCCCTCGGCCTCCAGGACGCCGTTGCGATACAGGCGGGTGCGGTCCATGGGCGTCAACCCTAGACCCGCCGCGAAGGGCCCGGAATCTCCGGGAGATCCACGTTTCCGGTCCCGTGACGCTCCCTGCCGACACCACCGCGCCGACCGGGTCCTACGCCGCCGTGGAGGGGACCGGCTCCCCGGAACCGGCGGGTGCGGCGAGGAGACCGAGGATGTGCCGTACGGCGGTGCGGCCCGCGCGGTTGGCGCCGACGGTGCTGGCGGAGGGACCGTAGCCGACCAGGTGGACACGCGGGTCGAGGACGGCCCGGGTGTCCTCGACCCGGATGCCGCCGCCGGGCTCGCGCAGGCGCAGCGGGGCCAGGTGGCCGATGACGGGCCGGAAACCGGTCGCCCAGAGGATCACGTCCGCCCCGGCCAGCCGGGCGGGTCCGTCCGGCCCGGCGTCCCAGGCCACGCCCTCGGGGGTGATCCTGTCGAACATCGGCAGCCGGTCGAGGACACCCGTCGCCATGGCCGCCTCCACCCGGGGGGTCACCGGATAGCCGGTCACCCCGATCACGCTGCCCGGCGCGAGCCCCGCCCGGACGCGCGCGTCGACCCTGGCGACGGCCTCGCGGCCGAGGTTCTCGTCGAACGGCCCCGTTCTGAAGGCGGGAGGTCGCCGGGTGACCCAGGTGGTCGTGGCGACCTCCGCGATCTCCATCAGGAGCTGGATCGCCGAGGCCCCGGCGCCGACCACCACCACGCGCAGGCCCGCGAACTCCTCGCGGCCCACGTAGTCGGCGGTGTGGAGCTGGCGCCCCCGGAACGTCTCCTGGCCCGGGTAGCGCGGCCAGAACGGGCGGTCCCAGGTGCCGGTGGCGTTGACCAGCGCGCGGGCCGACCAGTCGCCGTCCCCGGTCTCCACCAGCAGCCGCCCTCCCACGCCCTCCCGTACGGCCCGCACCTCGACCGGGCGGCGTACCGGCAGATCGAAGGCCCGCTCGTAGGCGGCGAAGTACTCGGAGACGACCTCGGCCGAGGGCCGGGTCGTGTCGGCGACGCCCAGCGGCAGCCCCGGCAGGTCGTGCACGTGGTGGGTGGCGCCGAGGGTGAGGGAGGGCCAGCGGAACTGCCACGCGCCGCCGGGCCGGGGGGAGCGGTCGAGCACGGTGAAGTCCAGCCCGGCCCGGCGCAGGAAGTAGGCGCTGGAGAGCCCCGCCTGCCCCGCGCCGATGACGACGACGTCGATGTTCGTGGGGTCCCGCGACGGCTCGTTCTTCACATTCCCCGGCAACCATGGGAATCCGATGAATAATCCCGCGCGCCCAGGGCAGCAGTGGCAGTCACAGCAGCCAAAGCCTGAGGTGGTAGCCACATGATAGTGCTGGGACTTCTCTTGATCGTACTCGCGGGTGCGACCGTGATCGCGGTTTCCTGGGATGAGACCGCGGCATCGACCACCACCGCTTCGTTCACCGTGTTCGACCGCCTGTTCCAGTTCACCCAGCTGGAACTCTTCTTCGCGGGCGTGGCCACCGGAGCGGTCCTCCTGCTCGGCCTGGGGATGATGTTCTCCGGTATGCGGCGCTCGGCCGCGAAGCGTCGCAGCCTTCGCGCTTCGCGGACGGAGGCGCGTGACCGCGTCACCCGTCTGGAGGAGGAGAAGCGGGAGCTGGAGCGCAAGCTCGAAGCGACTCCCGCCACTCCCGCGCCCGCAACGGCCACGACCCCCGTGGTCGACCGTGACCGCGACGGCGTCGACGACCGCGTCGAGGACACCGCGCCCCACCCCCGGGTCGAGGTGCCCCGTCAGTCCTCCACCGACCAGCTGGTGGCCGGTCGCCACGGCCGCTCTGACCACCGCTAGTCACTCACGTAGTCACGTTCTCTCGCAGCCGGTGCGCCCCTCGGGTCGCACCGGCTGAGACGTGTCCGGGCCTTTCCCCTCCGGATCCGGTACGGCCCTGTCCGCCGAGTCCGCCGGGGATTTCCCGCGGTGGTGCAGGAGGGTCATGAGCCCGCCCGCGACGAGCCCCCAGAAGGCGGCGCCCACGCCCAGGAGCGTCAGTCCCGACGCGGTGACCACGAAGGTGACGGCCGCGGCCTCCCTCGCCCCGGGGTCGGCGACGGCGGAGGCGATGGCCGAGACGAGGGCGCCGAGCAGGGCGAGACCGGCGACGGCCTCGACGAGCAGCGGCGGGGAGAGCAGCACGAGCGCGGTGGCCAGCCCCGAGCCGATCCCCAGGACGATCATCGTGACGCCCGAGGAGACCGAGGCGATCCACCGGCGGGCCGGGTCGGGGTCGGCGTCGGGCCCGGCGGACAGCGCGGCGCTGATCGCCGCCAGGTTCACCGCGTGGCCGCCCAGCGGAGCACCCAGCGTGCTCGCCAGGCCGGTGGAGACGAGGATCCCGCGCAGCGGGGGACGGTAGCCGTATCCGGCCAGGACCGCCATGCCCGGCACGTTCTGCGAGGCCATGGTGACCAGGAACAGCGGGAGCGCGACGCTGACCATCGCCTGCGCGCTCCAGGCCGGGACGGTCACCTCCAGCACCGGCCGCACGTCCACCGCGCCCAGCCCGGGACCGGTCAGCGCGATGGCCGCGACCGCGACGAGGAGGGCCACCGGGATCGCCCACTTGCGGGCGAACCTGCTCAGCAGCGCCCAGGTGAGCACGACGGGACCCGCCGTCAGCGGCATCTCGGCGAGCGCTCTGACCGGCGCGACGCACAGGTCGAGCAGGACCCCGGCGAGCATGGCACCGGCGATCGACGTGGGGATGGCCGCGATCCACCGGCCCAGGGCGGGGAAGAGCCCCGCGGCGGTGAGGAGGAGTCCCGAGACGGCGAACGCCCCGACCGCGACGGGAAACCCGCCCTCCACGGCGCCGGTCGCGACCAGCAGCGCGGCTCCCGGGGTGGACCAGGCGCCGACGATCGGGACGCGCTGCCGCAGGCCCAGCCAGACGGCCACCGCGCCGCTGGCCACGCTGAGGACGAGCAGCCCCGACGCCGCCTGCCGCTGGTCGGCGCCCACCGCCCGCAGCCCCGCCAGGACCACGGCGAAGGAGCTGGCGAAACCGACCACCGCGGCCACCACTCCGGCCAGCACGGGTTGCAGCAGACGTGTCATTTCCGTTCCTCACGCGTTGACGGCGACGTCGGCGCGTCGCGACGAGGACGCCCCGCCCCGGTGACCTCTCCTCGTTCCCTCGCCTCTCGGCCCGATCACCGGCGCGTCCTCGGGGGGGAGCACCGGCCGTTCCGTAAACGGAACGGCTCTCGTGCTGCACGATAGCCCCATGGACTCCGGAGCACAAAGCCCCAGGCCCGCCGGGAAGACCGGCACACCCGGCAGACCGGCCGCGGACGACGGGACGCTCGACGGACCGGCCGCGGACACCGGCACATCCGACAGACCGGCCGCGGACATCAGCGCATCCGACGGGCCGACCGCCAGCACCGGCACACCCGGCAGGCCAGCCACGGACGGCGCGGACGGTGGCGCGCTCGGCATCGGGCGGCGGATTCGCGGGTTGCGCGAGGAGCGCGGCATCTCCCTGTCCGCCCTCGCCCGCGCCGCCGGAGTCGGCAAGGCCACGCTCTCCGGCCTGGAGAACGGCACCCGCAACCCCACCCTGGAGACCCTCTGGGCTATCACCGCCGAACTCGGCGTCCCCCTGGCGATGGCCGTCGGCACCCCGCCGCCGGTGGACGCGGACGGGAGCGGGCGGACCGAGGGGGTGCCCGTCGTCCACGGGACGGCCGTCGAGGGGACCCTGCTCCAGGTCTTCGAGGACGAGAAGGTGACGTACGAGCTCTACCGGCTGGTGATCCGGGCGGGGACGACGCAGGTCTCGCCCGCCCACCACGAGGGGGTCACCGAGCACGTGACCGTCTTCGCCGGAACGCTCAGCGCCGGACCGGCCGGGGCTCCCCTGCGGGCCGGTCCCGGCGAGCACGTCTCCTGGCGGTCGGACGTCCCGCACGCGTACACCGTCCTCGGTGACCAGGACGTCCACGCCAGCCTGCTCATCCGCTACCCGCGTCGCTGATCCCGGCGCCCTCCGCCGACCCGAACGCATTCCTAAAACACGTAAAAAGTAATATTTGCCCCATGACACCACGGTCCATGGCAATTTTCTTCTGGGCCACGGGTGTGGTTGCGTATGTCATCGCCGTCTTCCACCGGCAGTCGCTGGGGGTGGCGGGCATCGAGGCGGCGGCGAGGCTCGACGTCGGCTCGGCGGGGCTCTCGGTCCTGGCCATGTGCCAGCTGCTGGTCTACGCGGGCATGCAGGTACCCGTCGGGATATTGGTCGACCGGCTCGGCTCCAAGCGCATGCTGGTCCTGGGCGCGGTGGTGATGGCCTGCGGCGAGCTCGTCTTCGCCCTGGCCGGGGGACTGCTGCCGGGGATCGCCGGGCGGGCGCTGATCGGGTGCGGGGACGCGATGACGTTCATCAGCGTGATCAGGCTGGTCGGCCTCTCCTTCCCCGCCCGTCGCAACCCGCTGATGGTTCAGCTCACCGGCCTGCTCGGCCAGCTCGGCGCGATCGCCTCCGCGGTGCCCCTCATCTACTCCCTGCACACCTACGGCTGGACGCCGACCTTCCTGGGCGGCGCCGTCCTGGGCCTGGTCTCCGCGTTCCTTCTGGTCACGGTGCTGCGTGACCCCCGCCCCGAGCGTACGGGGGAGCCACCGAGCCTGAAGGCCGCCTGGGCGGAGCCGGGCACCCGGCTGGGCATGTGGACCCACGCGGCCACCCAGTGCTCGGCCGCGGCGTTCCTGCTGCTGTGGGGGTACCCGTTCCTGGTCCAGGGCCAGGGGCTGGCCCCCGCGACGGCGGGAGTGCTGCTGACCACGCTGACCCTGTGCGGCATGGTGTGCGGGCCGCTGCTCGGCTATCTCGCCGGGCGGTTCCCCTTCCACCGCTCCCGGATGGTGCTCATCGTGATCGGCACCACCGCCGGGGCGTGGACCGCCGTGCTGCTCTGGCCGGGACGGGCACCGCTCTGGCTGCTGGTGGCGCTCGTGGTGGTGCTCGCGGCGAACGGCCCCGGGTCGATGATCGGCTTCGACTACGCCAGGACCTTCAACCCGGCCACCCGGATCGGCGCGGCCACCGGCATCGTGAACGGCGGCGGCTTCGTCGCGTCCGTGGCGGTGATCGCCCTGATCGGCGTCACCCTCGACCTCCTGGGCGACACCGGCCTGGACGCCTTCCGGTGGGCGTTCGCCACCCAGTACCCGATCTGGGCGCTGGGCGCCGTCCAGGTCGTCCGCTACCGGGGCAAGGCACGACGGCGCCTGCTCCCGGCCGCCCGGACGAGCTCCTGACGCCCCCTCCTGCGCGAACGCCCCCTCCTGTACGGACGCCTCCGGCTCGGACGCCCCCTGGCAAGACCCCGGCTCGGGCGAGCCCGCCGAAGGGCCCCGGCCCGGACAAGCCCCACGAAGAGCCCCGGTTCAGGGGAATCTTCGTGAAGGGCCCCGGTCCAGCGGGGGCCCGTCACGCACTCCGGCTCAGGCGATCTTCGTGAAGGGCTCCGCGAAGTGGGCGGTGGCGATCATCCCGCCCGCCGCCCTGACCCGGTCGAGCAGGTCCACGCGCGTGGCGGCGGCCAGCTCGGGATCGGCGTCGTAGAGGTAGGGCACCCGCGGATCCTCCAGCTGCACCGGATGCAGCACCACGTCGCCGGTGAGCACCAGGTCGCCGACCTGGACGACCTGGTGACCCGGGGTGTGGCCCGGGGTGAGCAGCACCCGGACGCCGGGCAGCACCTCCGTTCCGCCGTCCACCGCCTGCACCCGCTCGCCCAGCGGCCGGACGACGTGGTCGAGGACCGCCTCGTCCGCCGCGTCGATCTCGGCGCGCTGCAGGACGTGCCGGGCGTTGGCGAAGACCGGCGCCCCCGCGACCACCGCACCGCTCGCGTGGTCGCTGTGCAGGTGCGTGATGACCACCGCGTCCACCTCCTCGGGGGCCGTCCCCACCCTGGCCAGCTCCGCGCCCAGGGCGCCGGGCACCGGGGCCCAGCTCGCCGCGGGCGAGTCGCGGGGGCCGATGCCGGTGTCGACGAGCACCGTGCGCCCCGCCGCGTCGCGCAGCAGGTAGCAGTGGAAGTGCAGGATCCACTCGTCCGACTCGCCGTGGCGGCCGCCGGGGAACATCTGCGGCATCGGGCGCCGGATCGCGTCGCCCATCGGCCCCACCGCGTCACACAGCGGGAACACCTCGACCCCTGCGACCGTTATGGGTTGATGTAGCATCCGCTCTCCTTTTCGGGATGGGGCGACGGTGCTACCGTGATACCGGGCGTGACGCACCGCTGGCTAGGCCGCGTGCGATGGATCCGCCCCCGTTTCTCGCTTTTCTCTCGGCACCGCTCCCGCCTCAGGCGTGCGGTCCTCTTCTCCCGTTTCTCCCGTGAAAGGTCATCCATGACCGCCGAACCCGTTTTCAAGGAACCCACCATCGAGAAAGTCACCGCCAAGAAGGTGCCGCGCCCTCGCGGAGGCGACGCGAGCACCACCCCCGGGAAAGCTCCCCGGCGGACCGGCACGGCCACCGCCGGACGCTCCCCCGCACGCTCCTCCGGGCACTCCTCCGAGCGCGACACCTCCGCCGGACGCTCCCCCGCACGCTCCTCAGAGCGCGATACCCCCGCCGGACGCTCTCCCGGACACGACGCCCCCGCCGAGACCGTGACCGGCCTGCTCGACGTCCGCGACCGGACCGGATACCTCAGGACCGGCGGCTACCTGCCGTCACCGCGCGACGTCCGCGTGCCCCACTCCCAGCTCTCCGAGTACGGCCTGCGCCCCGGTGACCACGTCGTGGCCACCGCGCGTGCCCCGTACGAGCGCCTGGAGGGGGTGGAGAGCGTGAACGGCGCCACCTCCTGGAGGCACCGGCCCGACTTCGCGGACATGACCCCGATCCACCCGCGCGACCGGCTCCGGCTGGAGACCGGGTCGCTGACCGGCAGGGTCGTCGACCTGTTCACGCCGGTCGGCAAGGGGCAGCGCGGGCTGATCGTCGCCCCGCCCAAGGCGGGCAAGACGATGGTCCTGCAGGACCTGGCCGCCGCGGTCACCGCCAACCACCCGGACTGCCACCTCATGGTCGTGCTCGTCGGCGAGCGCCCCGAGGAGGTCACCGAGATGCGCGAGTCCGTCCACGGCGAGGTCGCCGCGTCCACGTTCGACCGTCCCGACCGCGACCACACCGCCGTCGCCGAACTCGCCGTCGAGCGCGCCAAGCGCCTGGCCGAGGCCGGGCACGACGTCGTCCTCCTGCTCGACTCCCTCACCCGGCTCGCCCGCGCGTACAACAACCTCGCCCCCGGCGGCGGGCGCACCCTCGCCGGTGGCATCGACGCCGCGGCCCTGCTCCCCCCGCGCCGCTTCTTCGGCGCCGCCCGCAACCTGCGCGACGGCGGCTCGCTCACCATCCTCGCCACCGCGCTGGTCGAGACCGGCTCGCGGATGGACGACAGCCTCTTCGAGGAGTTCAAGGGCACCGGCAACATGGAGCTGCGCCTCAGCCGCGCCCTCGCCGACAAGCGCCTCTACCCCGCCGTCGACCTCGACGCCTCAAGCACCCGCCGCGAGGAGATCCTCCTCGACCCCCGGGAGCGGCAGCTCACCTGGCGGCTGCGCCGCACGCTGGGCGGCCTGGAGCGGCAGCAGGCCCTGGAACTCCTCACCGGCAGGCTGAGCGAGACCCCCTCCAACGCGGCCTTCCTCCAGCAGATCCAGCAGACCACCTGACTCCCCCGTTGAGCCTGACTTCCCCGTTCAGCCTGACTCCCCCGGCTCAGCGCGACATCCCGGCCCCGGCGGGGCGCGAGATGATGGGGGGATGCTGGACGATGTCGTCGAACACCTCGCCTGCCCGGTCTGCCGGGGCTCCCTCGAACTCGGGGAGCGGGTCCTGCGGTGCGCCCTGGGGCACGGCTTCGACGTGGCCAGGCAGGGATACGTCAGCCTGCTGACCGGCTCCCGGGTGCCGGGAACGGCCGACAGCGCGGCCATGGTGGCGGCCAGGGACGCTTTCCTCGCCGCCGGGCACTACGCCCCGCTGGCCGAGGCGGTCGCCGGCGCCTGCCGTACCGGCGCGAAGGTGGTCGCGGACGCCGGTGCCGGTACGGGCCACTATCTCGCGCGGGCGCTCGACGGGCTGCCGGGGGCCGCCGGGGTGGCGCTGGACGTCTCCAAGCACGCGATCAGGCGCGCCGCGCGGGCCCATCCCCGGCTGGGAGCGGTGGTGGCCGACGTGTGGAGACCGCTCCCGCTGGGGGACGGCACGATCGATGTGCTCCTCAATGTGTTCGCCCCTAGAAATGGGGCAGAGTTCGCACGAGTGCTCAAGGGGGACGGTGAGCTCGTAGTGGTCACACCGACCTCACGGCACCTCGCGCCACTGGTGGAGCGGCTGGGGCTCCTGTCGGTGGACGACTCGAAGGAGCGGCGTGTGGCGGAGAGCCTGAACGAGTACTTCGTCGAGACCGGCCGGAACACCCTCGCGTTCGAGATGTCCCTGGGGCATGATGCGGTCGAGGCGGTCGTGGGAATGGGACCCAGCGCCTGGCATACAGATACGGAAGTTATGCGAAGAAGGATCGCCGAACTCCCAGAAAAGTGCCTCGTGGAGGCTTCTTTCCGTATGTCTATCTTTAAGCACCACCTCTGAGCAAGCTGTGTGCTTGACAGCCCCCTTCGGGGCGCCTGTTACTGATGTGACTTTTAGTCCGAAATTCCCCGACATTACTCAAGCAATTAGCCGGTGAAGACGACATACTGGACCGCAATCCGGCGAGCCCGCGCCTGGACGCGTGAAGCTGACGCCTTGACGGAGGGAAGCGCACTATGAAGGCGGAGGAGCGCTGGCAGGCCAGGTTCCGTGCGCCGCGCGCGACGTTACCCGTGTGGGGGAGCCAGGCCCCCAGCCGGTCCGTCTACCGCAGCAACGCCTCGGGGGCGTGGGAGGTCTACGCCTGGGACCGCGCGGGTGGCTCCACCCGCCAGGTGACCTCGCGTCCCAAGGGCACCTCGCACGGCGCGATCGACCCCACCGGGCAGTGGATCTGGTGGTTCGACGACACCGACGGCGACGAGTGGGGCCGGTGGATGCGCCAGCCCTTCTACGGTGGCCCCGACCAGCCCGTCGACCTCGACCCCGGCTTCCCCGCCGGGCTCGGGCTCTCCGCGACGGGCGACGCGGTCATCGGCATGGCCAGGCCGGGCCAGGGCTTCACCGTCCATCTCGTACGGCCGGGCGAGCCCGCGCGGACGATCTACGAGCACACCGAGGCGGCGGCCGTCTCCGCGGTCTCCCTGGACGGCTCGCTGATCGCGATCAGCCACAGCGAGCGCGGCGACGCCCGCCACCCCGGCCTGCGGGTGCTCCGGCGCAACGGCGACGTCGTCGGCGACCTGCACGACGAGCCCGGCAAGGGGGTCGTCGGCCTGCGCTTCGCGCCGGTGTCGGGGGACCGTCGCCTGCTCACCCTGCACGAGCGCAGGGGCCGCCGCGAGCCCCTCGTCTGGGACCCCGAGACCGGCGACCAGCGGGAGATCTGGCTGCGCGACCCGGGTGAGATCACCGCCGACTGGTACGGCGACGGCCGCTCGCTGCTCGTCGTGCGGGCCAACCGGGGGCGCACCTACCTGAGCCGCTACGACCTTCCCGGCGGCGGCCTCTTCCCCATCGAGACCCAGCACGGCGTGATCGACTCCGCCGCGCCCCGCCCCGACGGCTCCGTCGAGTACTCCTGGTCCAGCGGGGCCCACCCGCCGCTGATCCGGTCGACCAGCGGCCACGTGGTGATGAACCACGGCGGCCCCACCTCGCCCCCGTCGGTCCCGGTCGAGGACGTCGACGTGGAGGGGCCCGGCGGCCGCATCCACGCCCTGGTCTCCCGCCCCGAGCGCGGCTCCGGCCCCTTCCCCACGGTCTTCCTGCTGCACGGCGGGCCCACCGCCCAGGACGACGACTCCTTCGTGCCGCAGGTGGCCGCCTGGGTGGACCTCGGCTTCGCGGTCGTGCGGGTCAACTACCGGGGCTCCACTGGGTACGGCTCGGCCTGGCGCAACGCCCTGCACGGCGACGTCGGGCACATCGAGCTGGCCGACGTGGCCGCCGTCAGGGACACCATGGTCGACCGCGGCGTCAGCGACCCCGACCGGCTGGTGCTGTCCGGCGCCTCCTGGGGCGGCTACCTCACGCTGCTCGGCCTGGGCACCCAGCCCAAGGTGTGGGCGGCGGGCATCGCCACGGTGCCGATCGCCGACCACACCGCCGCCTACGCCGAGGAGACGGAGGCGCTGCGCTCCTATCACCGCGCGCTGCTCGGCGGCTCACCCGAGGAGCAGCCCGAGCGGTACGCGAACAGCTCGCCCATCACCTACGTCGACCAGGTCGAGGCCCCGCTGCTGATCCTCGCCGGGGAGAACGACCCGCGCTGCCCGATCGGGCAGATCGAGACGTACGTGGCCAGGCTCGCCGAGCGCGACCACGATCACCGGGTGTACCGCTACGACGCGGGCCACGGCTCCCTGGTCGTCTCCGAGCGGATCGCGCAGATGTCGGCCCAGCTGGACTTCGCCAGGAAGCACGTGAAGACCGACCTCTGACCCCGTGCCGCGACGGGCGCCCCCGGAAACCCACGCGCGGCCCCGGAAGCCCACGGGCGGCCCCGAGTCCCGGAAGCTCGCGAGCGGCCAAACGGGCGGCCCCGAAAGCCCACGGGCGGACAGACGGGCGGCCCCGAAAGCTCGCGCGCGACCGTGAAAGCCCGCGGGCGGGCAAAAAGGTCAGGCCCGTCAGCGGGCTCGCAGGACCACGATCGCCATGTCGTCGGCGCTCGGCTCGGGCGCGAAGTCCTGGACCGCGCGGCGGATCCGCTCGGCGACCGCCCGCGCCGACAGCCCCGCGCACTCGGCCAGCAGCTTGGCCAGCCCCCCGTCGTCGTCGAGCAGCCGCCCGTCCCTGCGGCGCTCGGTGACCCCGTCGGTCACCGCGAGGAGCACGTCGCCGGGGTCGAGGTGGACGAGCTCCGCCTTGAAGGTCGCCTCGGGGAAGACGCCCAGCAGCGACTGGGAGGTCACCACGGTCTCCACGACGCCGCTGGGCTTCAGCCGCAGCGCCTCGGGGTGCCCCGCGGAGACCATCGCCACGTCCAGGCCGCTCGGCACGGGCTTGATCTCCCCGTGCAGCAGCGTCAGGAACCGGGCGCGCTCGCCCTCGTCGAGGATGGCCTGGTTGAGGCGGTCGAGGACGGCCGCCACCCCGTACCCCTCCCGGGCGAGCAGGCGCAGGGTGTGGCGGGCCAGGCCGGTGACCGCGGCGGCCTCGGGGCCGGTCCCGCAGACGTCGCCCACCGCGAACCGCCAGGAGCCGTCGCCGGCGGCGAAGAGATCGTAGAAGTCGCCGCCGACCTCGTTGGTCTCCCCTGCGGGCTCGTAGACCACCGCGGGGTCCAGGCCGGGGATCTCGCCCGGCTCGTCGGGAGGGAGCAGGCTGCGCTGCAGGGCCCGGTTGGCCGCCGCCTGGGTGGCGTACAGCAGGGCGTTGTCCAGGGCGAGCGCGGCGCGGCGGCCGATGTCCTCGGCGTACTGGAAGACGTCCTCGGCGAACCGGTCGGGCCGCCCCAGGCACATCGCGCCCAGCGTGCGGCCGCGGGCGAGGAGCGGGATGATCAGCACCTGCGAGTCACCGAGCTGCATGGAGCCGCCGGTCTGCGGGATCTGGACCTCGGCGAGCTCCTCCCTGAGCTCGTCGATGCGGCGCTCGTCGGTGTGCCAGAGGTAGGCTGGGCGTTGCGGGCCGCCGCCGTTGCTCCACGTGTAGACGGCGCACCAGGTGGCCAGCCGCGGCACCACGATCTGCGAGACGATCGCGGGCACCATGTCGGGATCGAGGGTGCCCGCCAGCAGATCGCTGGCGTCGGCGAGAAAACCCATCCAAATAGGCCCGCGGCTGGGTTCCTCGGCGGTCCACTCCGAGGACGGCCGCCCGGAGGAGCCGGGCAGCCGGATCCTGGCCCAGTGCGTGCGCTGCTGACCGGCGAAGGTGACACCCCATTCCTCCACTGGTACGGACGGGGCGCCGGGGCTCCCGTCGGGGGCCTGCTTGTGGCGCACCTCGATCTGCAGCCCGTCGCCCAGATGGCTCCAGACGATCTCGAAGGGGGCGTCGGTCACCTGCGACGACAGGTCTGCCGCCAGTCGCTCGGCGACCGCCAGGACGGACGCGGCGGCCCAGGCGGTCATCACCTCGATGGTGAACCGTCTGGCGGCGGGAACGGCCGTCTGTCCTGGGGCGAAGGTCGCCGCCAGGACGGCACGTGGAGCACTGGTCACTGTTCCGTGACTACCACACTTCCCGTTGACATGGGGTGAATCGAAGGTGGGACTACACATTGCGCACCGTGACAGACTGGGGTGACTCACGGCTGCGCCCCCGGGAGTCAAGGAGGTCATATGACCACGGTCAACACCGTGCCCGACGTCGAGGAGCGACGTTACAGCGAATCCGATCTGCGACCGATCCTGCAAACGCTGATCACCTGGCGCGACGGTGACTTCCGCCGCCGGGTGCCGCACGCCCCACCCGGAATCCTCAGCGAGATCCGCCTGCTGCTCAACGAGGTGGCCGACCGCCGCGAGCACCTCGCCAACGAGCTGCACCGCGTGCGCCGCGAGGTGGTGAAGGAGGGCCGCTTCGGCGAGCGCCTCACCCCCGGTCCCGGAGTGGGTTCGTGGGCCGAGAGCGTCGATTCGGTCAACACGCTGATCGACGCGCTGGTGGGCCCGGTGAGCGGGGCCGCGGACGTGATCGACGCGGTGGCCAAGGGCGATCTGTCCCGCCGGATCGACCTCGACCGCGGTGCCAGGGGCGAGGTGCGCCGCCTCGGCAAGGCGATCAACGGCATGGTCGACCAGCTGTCGCTGTTCACGTCCGAGGTGACGCGGGTGGCCAGGGAGGTCGGCACCGAGGGCCGCCTGGGCGGCCGGGCGAACGTGCGCGGCATGTCGGGAAGCTGGCGCGACCTCACCGAGGCCGTCAACACCATGTCCAGCCGCGTCTCCGCGCAGGTCCGCGACATCGCCGCGGTGACCACCGGGGTCGCGCGGGGCGACCTGAGCCGCAAGGTCACCGTCGACGCGGTCGGCGAGATGTTCGAGCTGAAGAACACCGTCAACACCATGGTCGACCAGCTGCTGGCGTTCGCCGAGGAGGTCACCCGCGTCGCCCGCGAGGTCGGCACCGAGGGGCAGCTCGGCGGCCAGGCGCAGGTGCGCGGCGTCTCGGGGGTCTGGAAGGACCTCACCGACAACGTCAACGTGATGGCGGGCAACCTGACCACCCAGGTCCGCGCCATCGCGGCCGTCTCCACGGCGGTGGCGCAGGGCGACCTGTCCAAGAAGATCACCGCGGACGCCCAGGGTGAGATCCTGCAGCTCAAGGACACCCTGAACACCATGGTCGACCAGCTGTCGATGTTCGCCGACGAGGTCACCCGCGTCGCCCGCGAGGTCGGCACCGAGGGCCAGCTCGGCGGCCAGGCCCGCGTACGCGGCGTCTCCGGGGTCTGGAAGGACCTCACCGACAACGTCAACTCCATGGCCAACAACCTGACCTACCAGGTCCGCAACATCGCCGAGGTCACCACCGCCGTCGCCAACGGGGACCTGACCCGCAAGATCGACGTGGACGCGCAGGGGGAGATCCTCGCCCTCAAGACCACGATCAACACCATGGTCGACCAGCTGTCCTCCTTCGCCTCCGAGGTGAGCCGCGTGGCCCGCGAGGTCGGCTCCGAGGGGCAGCTCGGCGGCCAGGCGCAGGTGCCCGGCGTCTCCGGCACCTGGAAGGACCTCACCGACAACGTCAACGTGATGGCGAACAACCTGACCACCCAGGTCCGCCAGATCGCCGCGGTGTCCACCGCCGTCGCCCAGGGCAACCTGTCCAAGAAGATCACCGCGGACGCCCAGGGTGAGATCCTCCAGCTCAAGGACACCCTGAACACCATGGTCGACCAGCTGTCGATGTTCGCCGACGAGGTCACCCGCGTCGCCCGCGAGGTCGGCACCGAGGGCCAGCTCGGCGGCCAGGCCCGCGTACGCGGCGTCTCCGGGGTCTGGAAGGACCTCACCGACAACGTCAACTCCATGGCCAACAACCTGACCTACCAGGTCCGCAACATCGCCGAGGTCACCACCGCCGTCGCCTCCGGCAACCTGACCCGCAAGATCGACGTCAACGCCCAGGGCGAGATCCTCGCCCTCAAGACCACGATCAACACCATGGTCGACCAGCTGTCCTCCTTCGGCGCGGAGGTCACCCGCGTCGCCCGCGAGGTCGGCTCCGAGGGCAAGCTCGGCGGCCAGGCCCGCGTCGAGGGCGCCGAGGGCATCTGGAAGCGCCTCACCGAGAACGTCAACGAGCTCGCCGCCCGCCTCACCACCCAGGTGCGCGCCATCGCCGAGGTCACCACCGCCGTGGCCACCGGCGACCTGACCCGTTCCATCACCGTCGACGCCGAGGGCGAGATCGGCGAGCTGAAGGACAACATCAACATGATGGTGGCGGTGCTGCGCGACACCACCACCGCCAACCAGGAACAGGACTGGCTGAAGTCCAACCTGGCCAGGATCTCCCGCCTCATGCAGGGCCACCGCGACCTGATGGAGGTCGCCAAGCTCATCATGAGCGAGCTGACCCCGCTGGTGTCGGCCCACTACGGCGCCTTCTACCTCGCCGAACCCACCGGCGACCGCGACCTGCACCTCATCGCCGGATACGGCGCCCGCCCCGGCAACGGCCCCCGGCAGCGGTTCGCGACCGGGGAGGGCATCGTCGGCCAGGCCGCGATGGAGGGCAGGGGGATCATCCTCGGCAACGTGCCCGCCCGCTACCTGACCGTCGACACCGGCCTGAGCACCTCCACGCCCGCGCAGATCGTCGTGCTGCCGGTCCTGTTCGAGACGCAGGTGCTCGGCGTGCTGGAGCTGGCCTCGTTCAGCGAGTTCAGCGAGATCCACCACGACTTCCTGAACCAGCTCGTCGAGACCATCGGCGTCACGATGAACACGATCATCGCCAACTCCAGGACCGAGGACCTGCTGACCGAGTCGCAGCGCCTCACCACCGAGCTTCAGGAGCGCTCCGACGAGCTCCAGCGCCAGCAGGAGGAGCTGCGCCGCTCCAACGCCGAGCTGGAGGACAAGGCCGCGCTGCTGGCCAAGCAGAACCGGGCCATCGAGATCCAGAACTTCCAGATCGAGCAGGCCCGCCGCACGCTGGAGGAGCGCGCCGAGCAGCTCGCGGTCTCCTCGCGCTACAAGTCCGAGTTCCTCGCCAACATGTCCCACGAGCTGCGCACCCCGCTCAACAGCCTCCTCGTGCTCGCCAAGCTGCTCACCGAGAACGCCGAGGGCAACCTCACCCCCCAGCAGGTGGAGTTCGCCAGGACCATCCACGGCGCGGGCTCGGCCCTGCTGCAGCTGATCAACGACATCCTCGACCTGTCGAAGGTCGAGGCGGGCCGGATGGACATCCACCCCCAGCAGATCTCGCTGCCCAAGCTCGTCGACTACTTCGAGGCCACCTTCGCGCCGCTGGCCCAGGACAAGGGCCTGTCGTTCACCGTCGAGGTCGATCCCTCGATCCCGCAGGAGCTGCGCACCGACGAGCAGCGCCTCCAGCAGGTGCTGCGCAACCTGCTCTCCAACGCGATCAAGTTCACCCCCAAGGGGGAGGTGCGGCTGCGGGTGATCCACGCCAGGCGCGCCGTCTCCTTCGTGGACGACACCCTGCGCGGCGCCGACGGCATCCTCGCCTTCGAGGTGGTCGACACCGGCATCGGGATCGCCTCCGACAAGCTGGAGGTCATCTTCGAGGCGTTCCGCCAGGCCGACGGGACCACCAGCCGCAAGTACGGCGGGACGGGCCTGGGCCTGTCCATCTGCCGCGAGATCGCCCGCCTGCTCGGCGGCGAGATCCACGTGATCAGCGAGGTCGGCGAGGGCAGCACCTTCACCCTCTACCTGCCCCCGTCGTACGGCGGCCCGCTGGCCGCGCGCGACGGCGGCGCCAGCGCCCCCAGCTCCTCCCCCCGCGAACCGGCGCTCGTCGGCGCGCTGGAGGGGCCGGACGACCTGCCGGAGCTGACGTTCAACGACGACATGCCGCTGCCGCAGTTCCCGCAGGGCGAGGGCAAGCCGTGGAAGGGCGACGACCCGCTGACCGGGGCGAAGATCCTGATCGTCGACGACGACATCCGCAACGTCTTCGCGCTGACCAGCGTGCTGGAGCGGTACGGCTCCACGGTGATCTACGCGGAGAACGGCCGCGAGGGCATCGAGCAGCTCGAACGCAACGAGGACGTCGCCCTCGTCCTGATGGACATCATGATGCCGGAGATGGACGGCTGGGCCACTACCTCCGCGATCCGCCGGATGCCCCAGTTCGCGGACCTGCCGATCATCGCGCTAACCGCTAAGGTCATGCGAGGCGACCGGGAGAAAAGCATCGCATCCGGCGCCTCCGACTACGTGCCCAAGCCCGTGGACGTCGACCGCCTCCTGGAGAGGTTGCGCGGCTGGCTGACGCGGGGCAAGCCGGCCGGCGACTCCAACGAAGGCGTGTGATCGATGCCGGACAGAGCCAAGATCCTCCTGGTCGACGACCGGGAGGAGAACCTGATCGCGCTCGAGGCCATTCTCAGCT
Organism: Streptosporangium sp. NPDC002721; assembly: GCF_042888905.1. NCBI lineage: Bacteria > Bacillati > Actinomycetota > Actinomycetes > Streptosporangiales > Streptosporangiaceae > Streptosporangium > Streptosporangium sp. NPDC002721. The sequence continues at coordinate 167,054 of NZ_JBIAQI010000013.1, read as the reverse complement.
CGCTCGACCTGATACCCGTCCGGGCGAAGTCGGGGGAGGAGGCGCTGAAGGCGCTGCTCGGCACGGAGTTCGCGCTGATCCTGCTCGACGTCCGGATGCCGGGCATGGACGGCTTCGAGACGGCGGCCCACATCAAGCGCCGCGAGCGCACCCGCAACATCCCGATCATCTTCCTCACCGTGGTCGACAGCGCCCCCGACTACGCCTTCCGCAGCTACGCCGCGGGGGCCGTCGACTACCTCACCAAGCCCTTCGACCCGTGGGTGCTCCGGGCCAAGGTCGCGGTGTTCGTGGAGCTCTACAACATGAACCGCAGGCTCGCCGAGCAGGCCACCATGCTCCGCGAGCGCCTCGGCGCGGAGCTGCCGCCCGGTGAGGCCGCCGACCAGGCCGCCGTGCTGCCCGAGCTGTCCAGGCGCCTGACCGCCGTCGAGGAGGAGCTGGGCCGGGTCTCCGAGCTGGCCCGCAAGAGCGGCGACCTCAGCCTCGCGGGGCCGATCGCCGACCTGTCCAACCGCCTCGGCCACCTGCGCGCGGGCTTCGACGCCCTCACCTGACGAACGCTCCCACGGCTTCCCGGGCAGCGGCCCTCGCCTGACGGGCCCCACGGCCCGGCGACGATGCCCGTACGGCTTGCCGGACGCTCTCACATGACGGATCCCACGGCCCGGCGACGTGCCCGGACGCCTCTCCCATGGCGGAACCCCACGGGCCGGTCACGGTGCCGTACGGCGGCGTCCCGGACGCTTCTAGCGGCGGGCGCGCTCCAGGGCGTCCCAGAAGCCGCGGCGCAGGGCGTGGCGGACCTCGTCGTGCAGGAGGAAGTCGATCGGCAGGGAGGAGCCCTGGAGCAGGCGCGCCTCCAGGTCCGAGGGCATCCGGGGCTTGCGGGCGAGGACCGCCTCCAGCCACAGGGCGGGCGCGTCCTTGGCCACGGACTCGCCGAAGTCGTGGCCCTCCTTGTGGGCGGCCTGAACCGCGTCGGAGAGGGTCGTCGCGGTGCCGGTGCTCTGCGGGGGGACCGGGGCCGCCTGGGGGCCGGTGTAGGCGCCCGTCTGCGGGGGCTGGTAGGTCGGCATGCTGCCGGTGTTGGCGCCCAGGGAGTACTGGGGCGCGGTCGGCAGCGGGCCGGTCTGGGTGGTGCCGGTGGACGCGTGCGAGGGCGTGGGGGCGGGCGGGGCGGGCGGGGCGGGCGGAGGCGGGGCCGGCGGCGCGGCGGGAGTGACCGGGGTGATCGGCGACTCCTGGGTGTAGCTCGGGTAGGTCGAGAGCGGCGCGGACTGGGCGTGGGCCGCGCGGGAGGTCTGGATCGCGGGGATGGGGCTGGTGGCCGGGGCGCCGTTGCTCCCGCCGGAGCCGCGGGAGGTGACGGGCTGGCCGTTGGCGGAACCGCGCTGGTGGCCGTTGGTCACCAGGGCGGGCACGTCGCCGCTGAGCATGCTGACGTGGGGGCGCAGCTGACCGGCGCCGATCTCGATCAGGTCGTCGCACTCCTGGCGCAGCGTGCGGGAGACGGCCCAGCTGCCGTCGGCGCTGATGTGGACCACGGTGACCCGGATGCCGAGGTCCTGGGCGTCGCAGACGACCTGCGCCAGGTCCTCGTCACCGCTGACCACGACCGCGTCGCAGACCGCGCCGTTGCGGGCCAGCGTCATCAGGTCGCGGTGGACCTGGGCGTCGACGCCCTCGCGGCGGCCGGGGCGGATGCGCGACAGGCGGAGCTTGAGGCCGGGAATGTCGGCCAGCGTGTCGTGCTCGGGGGTGCGGCGGCCCTCCACGGTCGCCTCGTACCAGTAGCAGCGCAGCAGCGGCAGGCCGGTGCGCTCTCTCGACAGCTTGTTCAGCAGCTGGAGCAATCCCGGGTAGTCCCAGGAGACGGACTCGCGGTGGCGGGTACCGTGCACCGCCATCGCGCCGTCGGCCAGCAGGTAGCCGGCGTCCACGAACAGCGCGCAACGATCCACACGACACCGCCCTTCCTACGTAGCCCGATCCTTCGGTTCAGACAAGCCTGAAAGAACCCCTAAGAGACCGGACAGACGGCCCTTCCTCAGGGTAATCAAGCAGCTGACCATCCGAGGGTGAATCCCGACGATTCCACCCGCGCTCGACCATACGCTGGATCGTTCACGCAGACCGTACCAGTTTGTCCCGTTCGTAAACCCCCTCGGCGAACTGTCACTCGCCCGGGTTTCCCGCCGCGCCGCCACAGGCGTCCCCGCACCCCGCATGACGCCTCCACCGCACAACGGCCCCGGGCGAACGGTGCGCCCCTCCACCACCGGGAACGCCCTCGGGAGCGCGCCCGGGACATCCCTTCCGCCTCCGCGACACTCACCGCCACCACGGGGCCCGTACGTGCCGCGCACACCGTCACAGCGTCACGCACGCCGTCACGGAGGCCGCGCACACCGTCACAGCGTCACGCACGCCGTCACGGAGGCCGCGCACACCGTCACAGCGTCACGCACGCCGTCACGGAGGCCGCGCACGCCACCGCACGAGAGCCGAGCGGGCCGAGCGGGCCGGGCACGCCGTCACGGGGCGGTCCGCACGCTCACCGCCGCCGCGCCGAACAGCAGGACGTCCTGGCGCGTGCTGAGCTCCAGCACCGGGTCGCGGCCGAGGGGCGCCCGGAAGCGGTCGACGTCCGTGCCGAAGGTCGTGCCGGTGCCCCGCGCCCCGGCGGCGGACCCGTCGAAGGGATTGCGCGGGTCCCGCTCCCCGCCCGCGGGCCGCAGGGGCCGGCCGTCGAGCCGCACCCGGTCGCCCATGACGCCCGCGTCGCCCTCCCAGGTCACCAGGGCGAGCCTCGCGGACACGTCGGAGGCGGTCAGCCCCCCGAGCGGTATCCGCGCCGAGCCGTGCCCCCCGTCCAGCACCGTCGCGGTGTCGACGACGACGGCCTGGCTGTACGGCCTGCGCGGGTCGGCCACGATGACCACCAGGCCCCACCCGGCATGGCGCGCCACACCGGACCGCACCGAGGCGTCGGCCACCCAGTACGTCCCGCGGACCGTGCCCACCAGGCGCGTCACGTCGGCGAACGCCTGGTAGCCGCGCCCGGCGGGCAGCTCACGCTCCACCACCTGCGAGGCCCTGACCTGCCGGTACCGTTCCTCGCCCGGCACCCTGAGCTTGATACGCCCGCTGGGGGGCGCGCTCGCCGACCAGTAGAGGCCCGCCCAGACCACCTTGCTCGCCGCGGGCAGGGCGAGCCGGGCCGCGCTCGAACTGCTCGTCGAGGGGTCCTCGTCGCGGTCGAGGGGACGCATCTCCCAGCTGTTGTTGTCGCGCCTGCCGCCCCGCCGCGAGTGGGCGGCCTCGCACGCGGGCTCCCAGGGCGCGCAGTTCATCAGGGTGTTGCCGATCGCGGAGACGGCCACCCGGCCGTCGGTGGCGAACCGGGCCGGGGCGCCCGTCACCCGTACCCCGCTGCGCGATCTGGCGGCCACCCGCGTCCCCGCGGTGGAGACCGTGACCGAGGGGACCGCCCCGTAGGGCGCGTCACCCGACACCAGGACCCTCAGGAAGACCGCCGTGGCCCGGCCCGCCGGCAGCGGGCCGCGGACGCACCGGGCACCCCGGCTCCTGGCCCGGCAGGACCAGCCGTCGACCGTGCCGACCGGCGTGACGACGCCTACGGCGTTCCCCCTGCGGGGCCCGGAGGGCAGCGTCACACCTCGCGGCAGGCCGACCTCGGCGACGACGTCGTCGCTCTGCCCCTGGCCCGCGTTGCGCAGGCGCACCGCGACGATCCCGGCCTCGGACCTGACCAGCGCGCCGAGCGCGTCGATCCTGGCCACCAGGCGGGGGGCGGGCCCTGCCCCCGCCGTCCCCGCCGTCCCGGTCGTCCCCGCCGTCCCGGTCGTCCCCGCCGTCCCGGTCGTCCCCGGCACGGCCCCCGCGGGGGTGCCGCTCCCGCCTCCCGTCCCTCCTACGCCGGGCTCGCCACCGGATGCCACGCCGGGGGCCGTCCCGGCGGGGCTGGTCTCTCCGGATCCGGGGGCCCTCCCGGTCTGGGCGGGCTCGCGGCCGGACCCCGGCGGCCGTCCCGAGGGTGACGGTACGGGCGAAACGGAGGTGTCAGGCCCGCCCGAGGACCGTCTCGGGGCGGGGGAGCCGGGCACGGGGGCCACGACGATCGGCTCGGAGGCCGTAGTGGGCCCTGGAACGGGTCCATCGGCCGACACCAGCACCAGGGCCGCGGCCACCGCGACCGCGGTGGCCGTCGCGCCGGTCGCGACGGCGCGCCGCACGGATCGGGGAGCCCGGTGCCAGCGTCCGGACAGCCCGCCCCCCGGTGTGGCACCCATCCTGGCGAGCGCCGTCAGGTAGGCGGGGAACGCGGGACCGGCGACGAGCGGGCCGATCACGGAGCGGACGCCCCGGCCGATGCCGGTCAGCTCCGCGAGCACCGCGCGGCAGCCGGAGCAGCCGTCCAGATGCCCGTCGATGATCCTGCCCTGCTCCTTCGGCAGGCCGCCGCGCGTGTAGGGGCCCAGCCTGGTCAGCACGGGCCGGCACTCGGGGGCGGACGTCTCGGCCAGGTGGATGCGCAGGCATGCCTGGCGCGTCCCCTCCCTGGCCCGGTGGGCGAGCGCGGCCGCGCCGTTGACCGTCAGGCCCAGCAGGAGCCCGACGTCCTCGGCCCTGAGCCCCTCGACCTCGGCGTGCCACAGGACGAACTGCCAGCGCTCGGGCAGGGAGAGGAACGCCCTGGCCACCGGCGAGCGGTCCAGGCCCTCCAGCGACGGGTCGACGAGGAACGCGCGTGAACCCGGAGACGACTCTCCGTCCACCCTCTCGTCGACCTCCCCCACCACCCGCTCGCCGTTCCCCCCGTCCTCCCCGCTCTCCCCGTCTTCCCCGCTCTCCTCGCCCGCGCTCCTGTCGCCGTCCTCGTCCGCGCTCCCGCCGGCCTTCCCCTTCGTCTCTTCCGGCTCCTCCGGCCCCTCCGCCTTCTCGCCGGTTTCCGGTACGGCGGAGGCCGGGCCGCCCCCCGTACCGGAACGGGGGTCGGCGGTGCGGCGGAGGACGGTGAGCAGGTAGGGGCGGAACGCCTGTTCCGGGCCGTTTCCCTGGGCGATCACGTGGTGGACCCTGGCGAACGCCCTTTCCACGACGCCCTCGACCTCGGTCCCGCCCGGCAGGAGCAGGCGGGCGAGGGCATGCGCCGCGGGGGCGTGTCGCTGATGGAGCACCCGGTAGGCGGCCACGTCGCCGTTCCTGGTGGCGGCCAGCAGTTCAGCGTCGCCTTGAGATGTTTTCACACTCATTGTGACCTCGTCATTACCCGGAGTTGCCTGCCGGATAATCCCGCAGTACGCGCCGCGAGTAAACCCGGATCGCACTTTTGCCACCTCCGGCCCGAAAACCGCGTTACGGCGATCCCGTTTCCGGGCGGGCCCGATCGGACGGGTTCCGGTATCGCCCTAACCTTGTGCCATGAGCGATCGCGAGAGCCTGCTGGCGGAGATCAAGGGCAAGGCCGTGGTGCACGGCAGGGTCGTGCTGTCCTCGGGCCTGGAGGCCGACTTCTACGTGGACATGCGCAGGGTGACCCTCGACGGGCAGGCGGCGCCGCTGGTGGGACGGGTCATGCTGGACATCACCGAGGACCTCGACTACGAGGCGGTCGGCGGCCTGACGCTGGGCGCCGACCCGGTGGCGACCGCCATGATGCACGCCTCGGCCGCGCGGGGCGGGAGGCTCGACACGTTCGTGGTCCGCAAGGCGCAGAAGACCCACGGCATGCAGCGCCGGATCGAGGGACCGGACGTGTCGGGGCGGCGGGTGCTGGTGGTCGAGGACACCTCCACCACCGGCGGATCCCCGCTGACCGCGGTGGAGGCGCTGCGCGAGGCGGGCGCCGAGGTCGTGGCGGTCGCCACGATCGTGGATCGGGGGGCCGCCCCGGCGATCACCGGAGCCGGGCTGCCCTACCTGACCGCCTACACCCTGGCCGACCTCGGCCTGGCCTAGAGCCGCGCACACCGGTCCCGGCCCGCTCCGAAGCCGTGTACGCCACCCCCGCCCGCTCGGAGCCGCGTACGCCGGTCCCGGCCCGCTCCAGAGCCGCGTACGCCGCCCCCGCCCGGCCCGGAGCCGCGTACGGGAGCCGGGGGCTTTCCTCGAGGGATCCGGAGCAGGCGGGCGGGGCGGGGTCAGTCGCGGGTGACCGTGAACTCCTGGCGTTCCCCCGCCTTGCCCGGGGAGCGGACGGCCCCGTTCACCTGGACGCGGACGGCGGCGGAGTCGGCCAGGACGACGTCGACCTTGGCGTCGAAGGACTGGAACCGCTCGCCGCGCTCCAGCTCCCGGTCGAGGAGCACGTCGCCCCCGGTGACCTTCAGGAAGACCGTGGGGCAGTGCTCCCGCAGGCACTCGACGAGAACCGTCGGGACGCGCTCGGGGGTGGCGGAGGGGGGCGGGGAGGCGGCGGCGGTCGGCGTGCCGGCCGAGGGGGCGGGCGAGGCGGCCGTCTGCGCGTCCGAGCCCAGGCTGCCGAACAGCGAGAGGGCTCCGAACACGATCAGGGCGACGAGCGCCAGCACCGCCAGTCCGACGAGGACCAGGCGCGCGATACCCATGGGGTCAGACCTGTGGCGTCCCACACTGTGGAGATTAGCGGTTCGTGAGGAGATTTCACGACCGACCCGGCGGATCGGCCGGAAGGATCCGCGATCTGGAAGATCGTCCGCCCCCGCCCAGGTCGTGCGCCCCGGGCTCTCCGTCCGGGGCACGGGCGGGGAACGGCCGGGGGAAGGGCCGGGGAACGGCCGGGGGAAGGGCCGGGGAACGGCCGGAGGAGCCGGGAAACGACCGCGGGCGGGGCGAGGACACGGCTCGGGGACACATCGGCGCGGGCCGGGCGGTACCGGAGCCGTCCGTCCGGGGAACGGCCGGGAAACGGCCGGGGATAGGTTGGAGACACAGCCGGGGACACGTCGAAGACGCATCGGAGACGCTGCCGGGGACACATCGGTGCGGATCGAAGTGGTACCGGAGCTATCCGGCCGGGCATGAACCCGGAATACTGGCCCACGGGCTATGCCTCATAGCCACGCGCCAGCTGTTCACAGCCGTCTCCAGGGAGATGACACGATGCCTATCGCTACTCCAGAGGTCTACGCCGAGATGCTCGACCGGGCCAAGGCAGGAGGTTTCGCCTACCCGGCCATCAACGTGACCTCTTCACAGACCCTCAACGCGGCGCTCAGGGGGTTCGCCGAGGCGGAGAGCGACGGCATCGTCCAGGTGTCGACCGGCGGCGCCGATTTCCTCTCGGGCACCACGGTCAAGAACATGGTGACCGGCTCGGTGGCCCTGGCGGAGTACGCCCGCGTCGTCGCGGCCAACTACCCCGTGACGATCGCCCTGCACACCGACCACTGTCCCAAGGACAAGCTGGACGGTTTCGTGCGCCCGCTGCTCGACATCTCCCTTGAGCGGGTGGCCAGGGGCGAGGACCCCCTCTTCCAGTCGCACATGTGGGACGGCTCCGCCGTGCCGCTGGACGAGAACCTGGAGATCGCCAGGGAGCTCATCGAGAAGACGGCCCGCGCGCGGATCGTCCTCGAGGTGGAGATCGGCGTGGTCGGCGGCGAGGAGGACGGCGTCGTCGGCGAGATCAACGAGAAGCTCTACACCACCACCGAGGACGCCCTCGCGACCGCCGAGGCCCTCGGCCTGGGCGAGCGGGGCCGCTACATGCTCGCCGCGACCTTCGGCAACGTGCACGGCGTCTACAAGCCGGGCCACGTCAAGCTCCGCCCGAGCGTGCTCAAGGAGATCCAGGACGCGGTCAGCGCCAAGTACGGCACGGAGAAGCCGTTCGACCTGGTCTTCCACGGCGGCTCCGGCTCGCTGCTGGAGGAGATCCACGAGGCCATCTCCTACGGCGTGGTGAAGATGAACATCGACACCGACACGCAGTACGCCTTCACCCGCCCGATCGTCGAGCACATGTTCAAGAACTACGACGGCGTGCTCAAGGTCGACGGCGACGTCGGCAACAAGAAGGTGTACGACCCCCGCTCGTACGGCAAGGCCGCCGAGACCTCGATGGCCGCGCGCATCGTCGAGGCCGCCCAGCACCTGAAGTCCGCGGGCACCAAGATCTCCTGAGGCCGCGAAAAGGCCGTTGAACGGTCGTTGAACGACCGCTCGACGACCACTCGACGACCGCGGGAAGGTCGTGAGAAGGCCGCGGGAAAGGCCACGGAAAGCTCCCGGAAAGGGACGCGGCGAAGATCACGAGATCGGCTTCCGGAAAGACTCCGGGGGCCGATCTTGGCCTGACGCGGGTACACCGGGTAGGACTGTCGTTATGGAATCGCACCAGAACCTCCTCGCCGGCCCGCCGCCCACCCTGCTCCCGGACCTGCCAGAGGCCCGCGAGGCGCTGGAATCCGGCGCCCAGGCATCCGACGTAGCCGCGCGTTTCCCCGCCTATCCCGCCGCCTGGGCCGTGCTCGCGGACGAGTACTTCGCGGCGGGACACGCCGTGACGTCGTACGCCTTCGCCCGCACCGGCTACCACCGCGGCCTGGACCAGCTCCGCAGGGCGGGCTGGAAGGGGCACGGCCCGATTCCCTGGGAGCACCTTCCCAACCAGGGGTTCCTGCGCTGCCTGCACGCGCTGGCCCGCGCCGCCCAGAGCATCGGGGAGAAGGAGGAGGCCGAGCGGTGCTTCCAGTTCCTGAAGGACTCCAGCGCCGAGGCGTCCGAGGAGCTGACCAGCCGCTGACCGATCGGGGCCGGCAGGCGACCGGCCGATGATCAGCCGATGACCAGCCGATGACCACGCGTCGTCACGCGGCCGGTCCCGCCCCCGCCCCGTCTCCCGGCCCGTTTCTCGATCCGTCCACCGATCCGTCTCCCCGTCCGTCTCCCCGCCGGACTCCCGATCCGCTCCCCTGATCCGCCTCACCGAGCCGCCGATCAGCTCCCGGATCTGCCTCCGATCCGCCCCCGGGATCTCTCACCGGACCCTCTTTCCCAAGGTGGGAGATCCCCATTTCGGACGCCGTCGGGTATTCTCTCCACGCAAGAGCCCCTGTCGCGATTGCGCCAGGGGTTTTCGTTTTTGTGGTGGGAGACTCACGATGCCGGCTGTCGTTCTCGTTGGTGCCCAGTGGGGCGATGAGGGCAAGGGTAAGGCGACCGACCTGCTTGGAGACCAGGTCGACTACGTCGTCAGATACCAGGGAGGCAACAACGCGGGCCACACGGTCGTCATCGGCGACCAGAAGTACGCGCTGCACCTGCTGCCCACGGGAGTGCTCTCCCCGAACGTCGTCCCCGTGATCGGCAACGGCGTCGTCATCGACCCGGGCGTGCTGCTGAGCGAGATCGACGGGCTGGAGGCGCGCGGGGTCTCCTCCGAGCGCCTGCTGATCTCCGCCAACGCGCACCTGATCATGCCCCACCACAAGGCCCTCGACAAGGTCACCGAGCGCTACCTCGGCAAGGCCAAGATCGGCACGACCGGGCGCGGCATCGGCCCCGCGTACGGCGACAAGATCTACCGGATGGGCGTGCGGGTCCAGGACCTGCTGGACCCGGGCATCCTGCAGAAGAAGATCGAGGTCGCGCTGGGCGAGAAGAACCAGATCCTCACCAAGATCTACAACCGCCGGGCGATCGACGCGGGCAAGGTCCTGGACGAGTATCTCGGCTACGCCGAGCGCCTCACGCCGCACATCGCCGACACCTCGCTCGTCCTCAACAGGGCGCTGGACGAGAACAAGGTCGTGCTGCTCGAAGGCGGGCAGGGCAACCTGCTCGACATCGACCACGGTACCTACCCCTTCGTCACCTCCTCATCCCCGACGAGCGGCGGCGCCTGTTCGGGTTCCGGCATCCCGCCGACCCGGCTCACCGGCGTGATCGGCATCCTGAAGGCGTACACCACCCGCGTCGGCTCCGGCCCGTTCCCGACCGAGCTCGACGACGAGATGGGCGAGTGGCTGCGCACCACCGGCGGCGAGTACGGGGTGACCACCGGGCGCAACCGCCGCTGCGGCTGGTTCGACGCGGTGATCGCCCGCTACGCCAGCCGGATCAACGGCATCACCGACTACTTCCTCACCAAGCTGGACGTGCTGTCCGGCCTGGACACGATCCCCGTCTGCGTCGCCTACGAGGTCGACGGCGTCCGCCACGACGAGATCCCGATGACCCAGACCGACTTCCACCACGCCAGGCCGGTGTACGAGGAGTTCCCGGGCTGGAAGGAGGACATCACCGGCGCCAGGAGCTTCGAGGACCTGCCCGCCAACGCGCAGGCTTACGTGAAGGCCCTGGAGGAGATGAGCGGCGCCAGGATCTCGGCCGTCGGGGTCGGCCCCGGCCGTACCGAGACGCTCCAGATCCACTCGATGCTCTAGTTTTCGGGTTTCTCCCGGTACGGCCGCGCCCGGCGTCGCCGAGGCGCGAGCCGTACCGGACGATCGGCGCGCGAGGTGGATAAGGTCCCTGTGTGCATGCCGAGATTCACGGTCACCGCGGCGCCCGCGGGCTCCGTCCCGAGAACACCCTGCCCGGCTTCGCCCACGCCCTCGAACTGGGCGTCGACGCGCTGGAGCTCGACGTCGCGCTCACGGCCGACCGGCGGCTGGTGCTCACCCACGACCTCACCGTGTCGGCGGTGACCAGCGCCGACGTCCGTCCCGCCTTCCGCGACGACCCCGCCTTCCCGTACGTGGGCCGGCCCGTCGGCGCGCTCACGCTGGCGCAGCTGCGCACGCTGGAGTGCGGGGTACGGGTGCCGCGCCACGCCGAGGACCGCTTCGCCCCGACCCAGGTGCCGGTGCCCCACACCCGGATGCCGACCCTGGGCTCCGTGCTGGGGCTGATGGACGCGTACGGCGCCGACGGGGTGCGGGTGCACGTGGAGCTGAAGTCCGACCCGACCCGGCCCGACCTGAGCGCCGACCCCGCCGAGTTCACCGAGATGGTGGTCGCCGAGCTCGACCGGCACCGCAGGCTGGAGCGGGCGGCGATCCTCAGCTTCGACTGGCGCGTCCTGCGGATCGCCCGCTCGCTCACCCCCGCGACCCCGCGCTACGCCCTGATCGAGCGCGCCACCATGGACGGCGTCTGGCTCGACGGCCTCCGCCTGGAGGACTTCGACGGCGACGTCCCGGCCGCCGCGGCCGAGGCCGGGGGCACCACGCTCTCCCCCGAGCACGTGATGGTCGACCGGGAGTTCGCCCGGCTGGCCGAGAAGGCCGACCTGCCGATGGCGGTGTGGACCGTCAACGACCCGGGACGGGCCGCGGAGCTGCTCGACCTCGGGGCGGCCGCGATCGTCACCGACTATCCCGACCGGATGATCGGCCTGTGGACGGAGCGGGGCATGCGCGTCCCCCGGCCGGTCACCCCCGCGCGCCCCCTCAGTGCGTGAGAGCCCGGCTCACATCCAGCCGTTGCGGCGGAAGCCCCGGTAGAGCAGCGTGCAGGCGACGACCATCACGCCGAGCACCAGGGGATAGCCGAAGACGGAGTCGAGCTCGGGCATGTGCTCGAAGTTCATCCCGTAGATGCCGGCGATCATCGTGGGGACGGCCATGATGGCGACCCACGAGGAGATCTTCCGCATGTCCTCGTTGGCGAGCGCGTTGGAGCGGGCGAGCGCCGCCTGCAGTATGGAGTTGCAGAGCTCGTTGGACGACTCGACCTGCTCGCAGACGCGGGCCAGGTGGTCGACGACGTCGCGGAAGTACTCGCGCATCTCGGAGGGGATCATCCGGCGCTGGGCCAGCGTGGACATCGGCGACTGGAGCGGCATGACGGACCGCTTCATCTCGATCATCTCGCGCTTGAGGTTGTAGATCCGGCCGATGTCACGGGCGCTGACGTCGGCGAAGACCATGGCCTCGACGTCCTCCAGCTCGGCCTGCATGCGGTCGGCCACGCTGAGGTACCTGTCGACGACGTGGTCGGCGATCGCGTGCAGCACGCCGGTGGGGCCCCGGTTGAGGAGCTTGGGCTTGTCCTCCAGGCGGGCGCGCACCTCGGCGAGGGGGCAGTGGCTGCCGTGGCGCACGGTCACCACGAAGTCGGGGCCGACGAACACCATGAGCTCGCCGGTGCCGATGATCTCGCTGGTGGCGGTCAGCACGTCGTGGTCGATGTAGGCGACGGTCTTCAGGACCACGAAGATCGAGTCGCCGTAGCGCTCGACCTTGGGCCGCTGGTGAGCCTTGACGGCGTCCTCGACGGCGAGCGGGTGCAGGGCGAAGACCTCCGCCAGCCACTCGACCTCGGGGGCGTCGGGCTCGTGCAGGCCGACCCAGACGAAGGCGTTGCTCCCGCCGGAACCCTTGCCGGAACCGGCTCCTCCGTCGGAGGCCGCCTCGGCGGCCGCGTTGTGGGCGCGGACGATCTCCAGGGCGTCGGGGATGCCCAGGGCGTCGATCTTCTTGCCGCCGACGTAGGCGGCGTACTCGACGAGCGAGTCGCTCGGCGGGACGCAGACCCCGGTCATCCGCTCACGGAGCGAGACGGCGGGCGTGTGCGCGGCACGGATCGCACGGGTGTGCTTGATGCGGGGAAAAAGAAGCGAGGAGCGCATGGCGAGCCTTTCCCGCCCGGCCTGGCGGGATCCGCACGCGATGCGATGTCACCCCCGGTGAAGGAGGTGATGCGTGCGGCGCCGGTCGGGCACCGAGATGGGGTGGTCGAGGGTGCGCACAGCAGGAGTGCGCGAGCACGTACTGCTGGGATCGCCAGAGGACATCCCGAACCACCTCCAATCAGCAAGAGACACGCAAAGCCACTCAAAAGTTAACACTATTGGGGAACTTCTCTCAGCTTACTCCCAGGGTCAACTGTTGATCATGCAGAACCAGACAAAATTCACACGTCCTTTACGGCGTCCACCCCCTGCCCACACGCGTCCGAGGTTTTCCACAGCCTGTGGACAACCTCCGTGGACCGCCGGAGGGGGAACGAAGGCCAGGTCGAGCATGGCGGACGCGGGCCCGGAAGGCCGTCCGGCACCGCGCCCCGGGGGCGGGGCCGCGGGCGCGGACCCGAGGGGGACGCCGGGAGGACGATAGGCTCTGACGAGTGCGCGTTCTTGTGATTGGATCCGGCGGGCGTGAGCATGCCCTGTGCCGGTCGCTGGCGGCGGACCCCCAGGTCACCGAGGTTCACTGTGCTCCCGGAAACGCGGGGGTCGCGCAGGTCGCGACCCTGCACCCGGTGACGCCGACCGACCCGGCCTCGGTCACCGGGCTGGCCGAGGAGCTCGGGGCGGACCTGGTCGTGATCGGCCCCGAGGCGCCCCTGGTCGCCGGGGTCGCCGACGCCGTCAGGGAGGCCGGGATCCCCTGCTTCGGGCCCTCGCGCGAGGCGGCGCTGATCGAGGGGTCCAAGGCCTTCGCCAAGGAGGTCATGGTCGCGGCGGGCGTCCCCACCGCGCGGTCGCGCACCTGCGTCACGCCCGAGGAGGCCGCCGCCGCGCTCGACGAGTTCGGCACGCCGTACGTGGTCAAGGACGACGGCCTGGCCGCCGGCAAGGGCGTGGTGGTCACCGGCGACCGCGACGAGGCGCTCCGGCACGCCGCCGCCTGCGGGCGGGTCGTGATCGAGGAGTTCCTCGACGGCCCCGAGGTGTCGCTGTTCGCACTCTGCGACGGCTCCACCGCCGTGCCGCTCCAGCCCGCCCAGGACCACAAGCGCGCCTACGACGACGACCAAGGCCCCAACACCGGCGGCATGGGCGCCTACACCCCGCTGCCCTGGGCCCCGGACGACCTCGCCGACCAGGTGATGGCCGAGACCGTGATGCCGACCGTGAACGAGCTGGCCGGGCGCGGCACCCCGTACTCGGGGGTCCTGTACGTCGGGCTCGCCCTCACGTCCAAGGGCCCGAAGGTGATCGAGTTCAACGCCAGGTTCGGCGACCCGGAGACCCAGGTCGTGCTGGACCGGCTGGAGACGCCACTCGCGGGCCTGCTGCTCGCCTGCGCGAACGGGACGCTCGACCGGTTCGGGCCGCTCTCCTACCGCGACGGCGCCGCGGTGACCGTGGTGATCGCCGCGGAGAACTACCCGGCCGAGCCGGTGAAGGGCGACGTGATCGAAGGGCTGGCCGACCCGGTCGAGGACGCCTACGTGCTGCACTCGGGCACCGCCCTCGACGGCGACCGGATCGTCTCCAGCGGGGGCCGGGTGCTCAGCGTGGTCGGCACCGGGCCCGACGTCCCCGCCGCCCGCGCCGCGGCCTACGAGGCCGTGGGGCACATCCGGATGCGCGGCTCGCACCACCGCACCGACATCGCGGGCCGCGGCGCCTGACCCCCGGCTCCCCGGAACCGCCCACGGCCTCGGGAACGCCCAGGGCCGCGGGGCCGCTCACAGCCGCGGGGCCGCTCACGACCAAGGGGACGCTCACGACCTCGGGGACGGCGCGCCGATTTCCCTGAAACGCGCCGATCTCCCTCGAACGCACCGATTTCCGGCAAGCTCCCGAACCCCCGTTTTCCGGGGAGGCGTAGCGCCTGATCGGCATGGAGCGGTAAGCCTGGGGCAGTCGGCAGTGCCAGCCCCAGGCCCCCCGGAGGAACGATGTCGCTCGACCCCGCGATGCCCCCCGAGCGGATCGGCGACACCGGCGTGCTGCGCTGGCCCGGCACCTGGCGGGTGTACGTGGCCACCCGGAGCGAGGAGATCAGGGCCGACGCCGAGCGGGCCCTCACGATGCGCGACGAGGCGGGCCAGCTGGTCTCGGTGGGCGAGGGCATCGGCACGCACCTGGCCCGCGCCGAGACGTACGCCCGCAGCAGGCACGGCGTGCGGCGCTGGCTGACCGGCCAGGCCATCGAGGGCGCCTGGTCCAACGTCAACAGCGCGACCGTGATGCTGTACGGCGTGCTGCCGACGGCCGAGCTGTGCGGGCGGGGCCCCGAGGTGGCCGCGATCGGCCGGGCGTACCTGCCCGGCGACGACCCCCGGCTGGTCCATCTCCAGGCCAGGCTCGCGGCGGGGGACCTGGCGGAGAACGACAGGCCGCTGATGCAGTCGGTGCTGCGGGCCGCGTACACCGCGCAGGCGATGGAGACCGGGCGGGTCCGCAGCTTCCGCAACCTGCTGCTCGGCGGGGTGGTCATGCTGACCCTGATCGTGCTCGGCGTGGTGGTCATCGGCGCGATCTGGCCGAACGTCATCCCGATGTGCGGCAACCAGTCGGTGATCCGCACCCAGGGGTTGATGCCCGCCCAGATCTGTCCGACGGGCGGCCTGCAGCCCGGCCACGGCGACGTCCCGCTCGTGGCCCTGATCGGCATGCTGGGCGCGGCGCTGGCCACCGCGGCCTCGCTGTCGACCCGCTCGGAGCTGTCCACCCGCTACTCGCTGGCGGTCGTCCAGAACCTCCTAAAGGCGCCCGCGGGGGTGGCCACCTCGGTGCTCGGGCTGCTGATCCTCAACTCGGGCTTCGTGCCCGGCTTCGCGGGGCTGGGTTCGCAGCCCGCGATCCTGGTCTGGGCGATGGCGTTCGGGTACGGCCAGCAGATCGTCACCCGCTTCGTGGACCAGCGGGCCGACAACCTCCTGTCGGCCGCCTCACCGCTCACCACCGCGGGCGGCACGAAGGGCAGGTAGCGCCCGTCCTCCCGAGGGCGGCGCCCCCGAGTTCCGCGTCCGGCGGGCCATGAGACGATCTTCTGCGTGACCCGGCCGCGGGCGCCGTGAGGGACATGGCCGAGGGGCGTGGGGACACCGGGGAGCACGGGCGGACGCGTGATCGTCGCCCGGCGCCGCGAGGGCCGATGATTACCGGCCGTTCGCGGGGTAGTTCCCCCCTGAAGTGGCCGTTTCAGGGGCATCAAACGACTACTGTTGGCCGGATAAACCTCGGCTGCCGCCCCGCGCCACATGAATCACCCGAACCACTTCAAGGAGCAAGACGCATGGTCCGTTACCGCGTGCGCGGTGGCAACCCACTTCGTGGAACCGCCTTCATCCAGGGTGCCAAGAACGCCGTGCTTCCCATGATCGGCGCGGCGCTGCTGGCGTCCAGAGGCCGGACGGTCCTGCGCAACGTCCCCATCATCGAGGACGTCCGCCGCGCGGTCGAGCTGGCCGAGACGGTCGGTGCCACGGTCGAGCTCCACGAGGCGGAACGCACCCTGGTGATCGACGCCTCGACGCTCAGCAGCCCGGTCCTGCCCGCCGAGATCGCCCGCCGCTTCCGCGGCTCGGTGCTGTTCGTGCCCGCCCTGCTGCACCGCCTCGGCGAGGCGATCATCGAGGGCGTGGGCGGCTGCAACCTGGGCAGCCGCAACCTCGACTTCCACTACCTGGGCTACAAGCGCCTGGGCGCGCTCGTCGACGAGGGCGACTCGGTCATCCACGTCAAGTCGGCGGGCCTCACCGGCGCCACGCTGTACCTCGACACCCCCTCGCACACCGGCACCGAGAACCTGATCATGGCCGCCGCCCTCGGGCGCGGCACCACCGTGATCGAGAACGCGGCGCTGGAGCCCGAGGTCCTCGACGTGATCGACATGCTGACCCGGATGGGCGCGAAGATCAGCGGCGGCGGCACGGGGTTCATCACCGTCGAGGGCGTGGAGGAGCTCCAGGCCGTCGAGCACACCGTGATGCCCGACCGCCTCGACGCCGGCGTGTTCGCGATGGCCGCCGCCGTCACCGGCGGCGAGGTGAACCTGGTCGGCGCCGACCTGGACCACCTCGGCGTGGTCCGCTACAAGCTGGAGCAGATGGGGGTGGAGTTCGCCGACCACGGCGCGGTGCTCCACGTGCGCCGCGACCGCCCGCTGCGCCCGATCAACGTGATCACCGACACCTATCCCGGTTTCGCCACGGACCTGCAGTCGCCCATCATGACGGTCGCCTGTCTCGCCGACGGCGCCAGTTACATTCATGAACGTATCTTCGACGGGCGTTTCGCTCTGGCCTCAGAGCTGAACAAGATGGGCGCCGATATTGAAGTGAAAGAGAACAGCGCAGTCGTTCGCGGCGCCACTCCCCTCACCGGAACGCGAGTGACCGCACACGATCTGCGTTCGGGAATCGCGCTCGTGCTCGCGGGCCTGGCGGCCGAGGGGGAGACCGTGATCGAATCGGGATATCTCATCGACCGCGGGCACTCTTATCTGGCCGAGCGTATGCAGTCCCTGGGGGCCGATGTGCGGCGAGAGATTTCAGCGTCATAATCAGCAGGTTTGAGACGCTCAAAAACCGCTCTGACCTGTGTAAACGGTGCCAGTCATGGCTTTAACCCGGAAGTGGCTTCCGGAATTGGCCGCAAATCGGGCGTGACATTACGGCCCTCGCGAGCGATCGTTCCAAAAGAGAGCCGAAAACAAACGGACGGCATGATGGGACGAACATTGGTCGAGCGGGCCGAAGAAGCGCCACGAGTGTCACGCCCGGGTGCCATGACACCGGACCTCACTATCGGTGTGGTGGGCCCCCATGACCTCGTCGAACGGGTGATGTTGATGGGGCATGCGGCTGCCCCGTTACCCTGCCGCCTGGTGGCGGCGGCATACCGTGACGAGCAGGAGGCAGCCGACAAGGTCACCCGGCTGGGAGCCGGGGTGGACGCATGTCTGTTCGCCAGCCCGGTCCCCTACGACCTGGCCAGGCGATCGGGGGTGCTGACGATGCCCGCGACGTATGTCCAGCTCGGCGGCGCCGCGCTGATCGCCGCGCTGGCGAGGGCCGCGCTGGACGAGCGGATCGACCCGCGCAGGGTCAGCATCGACGTCCTGGGCAGGGCAGAGGTCGAGGAGGCGTACAACGATCTGAGTCTCCCCTCGGGGGATGTGCAGAGCCGCGACGAGCCGGGCGCCACCGGTACGATCGCGGCCTTCCACGAACGCCTCGCCCGCCAGGGCAGCACGAGCGGGGCGCTCACCTGTCTGCCCGCGGTCGCCGACCGCCTCCAGACCGCGGGGGTGCCCGTGGTGAGGATCCGCCCCACCTCCGCCGCGGTGCGCACGGCGCTGCACACGGCGGCCCTGCTGGGCGCGCACCACAGGCTGGAGGAGTCGCAGCTCACCGTGGTCCTGGTGGAGGTGCCCACGCTGCGCGAGCCGGTCCGCCGGGCCGCGCCGCGCTACTGGCGCGACGAGCTCCGGCTGTCGCTGCACCGGCTGCTGGTGCAGGAGGCCAACCGGATCAACGCGTCGGTCACCGCGGTCGACGACCACAGCTACATGGTCACCGCGACCCGCGGCTCGGTGGCCGCGGCCACCGAGGGCTTCCGGGTGCTGCCGTTCGCCGCGCGGGTGCGCGACGAGCTGGGCCTGGCGGTCGAGGTGGGCGTCGGCATGGGCCGCACCACCCACGACGCCGAGTCGCACGCCAGGGCCGCCCTGGCGCGCACCCAGGCGGGCAAGCAGGCCCAGGGCTTCGCGGTCGACAGGGAGGGCAGGGCGCTGATCCCGGCGCCCAGGATGCCCCCTCAGGGCGCCGGACCGCTCAAGCCGAAGGGCGTGGAGGTCCTGGCCCGCCTGGCGGCCAAGCTGGAGGGTGGAGACACGGTGGTCGACGCGGAGGGCGCGGGCAAGATGCTCGGCGTCACCCCGCGCACGGCACGGCGGTTGCTGCGCACGCTGGTAGACGAGGGACTCGCGTGGCCGCTCCCGCCGAACCGGACGCCGCAGCCGGGACGCCCCCGGCAGCTGTACCGCCTGATCGTGGAGAAGCTCGGCACCCGCTGAGCCCCGCGCCACGGTCCTCACCGACCTGGAGGCTTCCGCCGCACCCGGACGGCGGAACCTCCCAGGTCACGGCGCGCCCGTTCCTGCGGGACGTGGCCGTCGGCTCGCGAGGTGTTCGTCTCGTGCTGCCTGTCGCGCACTGCCTGTCGCGCCCTGTTCATCTCGCGCTGTCTTTCGCGCACCGTTCGTCGTGTGACGTCCCTCTCACTCCGTTCGTCGCGTAGTGTGCGTGTTGCGATTTTTGTCGCATGTTGTCCGTCTCAGGCGGCCCGCTCGGCGCTGTTCACCACGGCCCGCCGGCCCCGGCGTGTTCACCGCGGCTTGTTCATTCCGGCCTGTTTATTTTGGTCTGTTCACAGGTCCTGTTCACCGGGTTTGTTCATTCCGGCCCGGCCATTACGCCCCTCCCGTCCCGGCACGGCGAGGACCCCCGGGCCACGGTTCCCCGGAGCCCGCCCCGCCGGGTCGAGCCGGATCCGATGTCGCGCGAACCCCTCCCCACAGCCCGCCGCGCCGGGTCTCAGGGTCCGAAACCCGCGAGCGGATTGTCGGCTTCAACCGCTATTGTCATGAGCTATGGGTCAAGACAGTACTGACAGCCGCACGTCGCTCCTCGTCTGGGGAGCGCTGGCGATCGTGTACGTGGTGTGGGGTTCCACGTACCTGGCGATCATGATCACGATCGAGACGATCCCGCCGCTGCTCAGCGGAGCTGTCCGCTTCGTCACGGCCGCGCTCGTCCTGGGCGGCGCGGTGTACCTGCTGAAGGGCCGGGACGCCTTCCGGATGACCTGGAAGCAGGCGGGCGGGGCGGCCCTGGTCGGCCTGCTGCTGCTGAACGGCGGCAACGGCATGGTCGCCGTGGCCGAGCAGCACATCTCCAGCGGGCTGGCGGCGCTGCTGGTGGCCTCCACACCGCTCTGGCTGGTCATCTTCAGGGTGATGTTCAGGGACCGGCCGCGGGCGCTGACACTCGTCGGGGTGCTCATCGGGTTCGGCGGCGTGGCGGTGCTGTCGCTGGGCGGCGGGAGCAACGCCGCCGACGGCACCGGAGTGGTGATCATCCTGCTGGCGTCGCTGTCGTGGGCGGCCGGCTCGTTCCTGGCGTCCCGCATCCCGATGCCCGCGAACCCCTTCTCCGCGAGCGCCGTCGAGATGGCGGCGGGCGGCCTCGGGCTCGCCCTGACCGCCGCCGCGATGGGCGAGCGCCTCGACGTCGCCACCGTCTCCGCGCGGTCGTGGACCGCGCTGGCCTACCTGATCCTGATCGGCTCGCTGGTCGCCTTCACCGCGTACGTGTGGCTGCTGGGCAACGCGCCGATCTCGCTGATCTCCACCTACGCCTACGTCAACCCGGTCGTGGCGGTCGTGCTGGGCGCCCTCGTGCTGAGCGAGCCGGTCACCGGCTCGATGATCGCGGCCGGCGTGGTGATCGTCATCGGCGTGGCCCTGGTCGTCTCCACCGAACGGCGCAGGAAGCCGGAGCCCGTACCGGAGACGAAGGCGGAACCCGCGGCCGTGTAGCGCGCGGTCCTGCGGTACGGCTAGCGGCCGTACAGCGCGCGGTCGTGTGAGCCCGCGACCGTATGGGCTCACACGGTCGCGGGCACCCGGTGGCGCGAAGGCGGGTCAGGCGCTCCAGAAGGCCGACGCGGCGGCCAGGAAGGTGTCGTTGGCCTCGGGGTCGCCGATGGAGACGCGGGCCCCCTCCCCGGCGAAGGGCCGCACCGCGACGCCCTCGGCCGCGCACGACGCGGCGAAGTCGAGCGTGCGCTCCCCCAGCCGCAGCCAGACGAAGTTGGCCTCGGTCACCGGCACCTCCCAGCCCTGGGCGATCAGCGCCTCGCGGACCCGGTCGCGCTCCTTGACCACGGCGTCGACCCGCTCCATCAGCTCGTCCTCGGCGGCCAGCGAGGCGATCGCGGCGGCCTGGGCGAGGTGGTTGACCGCGAACGGCACGGTCGTCTTGCGGACGGCGGACGCCACCGGCTCGTCGGCGACCAGGTAGCCCACCCGGAGCCCGGCCAGGCCGTACGCCTTGGAGAAGGTGCGCAGCACGGCCACGTTCGGCCGGTCGCGGTAGACGGTGAGCCCGTCGGTGACCCCGGCGTCCCTGACGTACTCGCGGTAGGCCTCGTCGAGCACGACGAGCACGCTCTCGGGCACCCGGTCGAGGAAGGCCTCCAGCTCGGCCGCGTGGACGACCGTGCCGGTGGGGTTGTTCGGGTTGCAGACGAAGATCATGCGGGTGTGCGGGGTGATCGCGTCGGCCATCGCCTCCAGGTGGTGCGTCTCCCCCAGCAGCGGGACCCGCACCGAGGTCGCCCCGGCCAGGTCGGCCAGGAGGGGGTACGCCTCGAAGGACCGCCAGGCGTAGATCACCTCGGCGCCCGGTTCGCTCACGGTCTCGAAGAGCTGCTGGGCCACCGTCACCGACCCCGCGCCGAGCGCGACGTGCTCGGCCGGGACGCCGTACCTCTCGGCGATCGCCCCGGTCAGCTCGGTGGCCGCCGGGTCGGGATAGCGGTGCATCCGGGTCGCCGCCCTGGCGACCGCCTCGACCACCGAGGGCAGCGGCTCGTAGGGGGATTCGTTCGAGGAGAGCTTGTAGGACCGGCCGTCGGCGGACACCACGGCCTTGCCCGCCCGGTAGGCGGGCACCGTGTCCAGGATCGCGCGGAAACGAGGCATGGCCTTACTTTATGAGCAGCGGGCGGATGGGGCATCCTGTAACACTGGAGGTGAGAGGCATGCCCGACCGGAAGGACGACATGAGCATCGCACCGCTGGCCGACGTTGAGCCCATTCCCGACTGGGCAATTCCTCCCATAGAGGGCTTCACCGCCGATGACCTCGACCGGCTTCCGGGGATCCCCCCTCACACGGAACTCATCGATGGCACTCTCGTGTTCGTGAGCCCCCAGACCCGTTTTCACGCTCTCGTGCTGTTCCTCCTGCACAAAGAGCTTGATCGGACGATACCTGCCCATCTCCGGGTGGAGCAGGAGATGACGGTGAAGCTGGGGCGACGTCAACGACCGGAGCCCGACCTGGTGATCCTCCACGCGCACGCGCCCACCGAGATGACACGGACCTTCTACGAGGCGGCGGACGTGTTGCTCGCCGTCGAGGTCGTCTCCGAGGAGTCCGAAGAGCGCGATCGCAACCGCAAGCCCCAGATGTACGCCGAGGCCGGCATCCCCCACTTCTGGCGGGTCGAGAACATCGAGGGCCGCCCCAGCGTCCACGTCCACGAACTGAACCCGGTGACGAGGGCGTACGCGCTCACCGGCGTCCATCAGAATCGGCTGAAGCTCAGTCTTCCCTACGACATCGACATCGATCTGACGGATATCACCGACCCTCGCGGTCGATAGCCGAGGCGGGTGACCGCGCCGGTGGAAGTCCTGGCCGGCGACCCGCCGGTACTCCTTGAACGCGACGCGACCGGGCCCCCGCTACTCCTTCAGGGAGCGGAGCATCGGGGGGTGCAGCGCCACGGCGGGGCCGCGACGGTAGAGCTTGGCGGGGCGGCCTCCGTCGCGGGTGGTGGTGCCGCCGGTGGGGACCAGGAAGCCCTCGGCCTTGGTGACCTTGCGGTGGAAGTTGCGCGGGTCGAGGGGGCGGCCCCAGACGATCTCGTAGACCCGGCGCAGCTCGGCGACGGTGAACTCCGGCGGGCAGAAGGCCGCGCCCAGCGGGGTGTACTCCAGCTTGGCGCGGGCCCGCTCGATCCCGTCGACCATGATGCGCCGGTGGTCAAAAGCCATCTCGCGCAGCAGCGCGGAGACCGGCTGCCAGCTCATGTGCGCCTCGGTGGAGGTCGGCAGGTGCGGGGCGAGGCCGAGATAGGCCACGCTCAGCACGCGCTGGCGCGGGTCGCGGTCGGGGTAGCCGTAGGTCTGGAGCTGCTCCAGGTGCACCGGGGCGCCCGGCAGGCCCGCCCGTTCGGCGAGCACCCGGGCCGCCGCGGCGGGCAGGTCCTCGTCGAGCTGGATGAAACCGCCTGACAGGGCCCAGCGTCCCTCGTACGGCGGGTTGTCGCGCCGCCAGACGAGCGCGCTCAGCACCTGGCGGCGCACCGTGAGGACGACAAGGTCCACGCTGACGGGAATGCGCGGCACCATGGCAGGCACGTTACACCGGTCAGACCCGCACGCGGACGTGCAGCGGCTCGGTGGCGGCACGCCCGTCGGCCGCCGCGACCGAGACCTGGACCCAGGTGTCGTCCGGCACCTTGGACCAGTCGAACGGGATCCAGGCCGTGCTCATCCGCACCGGCAGGTCGGGGGGCGGCGTGGTCAGGTTCACCCCGGCCACGTCGACGACGTGGGGTTCCTCCTGGCCCTTCCAGGTGAGGGTGACCTTGGAGCCCATCGGGATGTTGTAGCCGCGGATCTCCACGCCGTCCTGGATGTCGCGCTGCATGCGGACCGCGTCGGCCGCGATGGGCCGGTCGTGGTCGCGGGCGATCTCCTCGGCCAGTGACGGGGAGCCGCAGGTGTAGAAGTCGCTCCACATGTAGGAGACGATCTTGGAGACGTAGCGCCCGACCTGCGCCACGGCCGTGTCGAGCCGCTCCTTGTCGGTGCGTCCCCGGTCGGAACCCGCCGCGCACCGCTCCTCGCCGGACGGCTCGAAGGCCTCGACGTTGGCCCAGAGCTGCACGTTGAAGCCCTGCTCGACCATCCTGGTCCTGGCCAGGGACATCTCGCGGTAGTAGTCGCGGGTCGAGCCGTGGTACGCGTCGCCGTTGGTCTTCTCGTCGACGGCCGGGCGCAGCCGCTCGTCGACCTCGTCCTCGCGCTGGTCGGGCCAGAACAGGCCGACCTTGCCCGTACCCCGGCTGTCCTGCGGGGCGATGATGCCGACGCCGGTCCTGGCGAGGGCCTCGAAGCCCCTGGCGACCTGCTTGGGGGTGGCGCTGAACGGCCGCTCCTTGCGGGCGTCGAGGTAGGGGCTGACGAGGACGGGCCTGCCGGGCATCTCCTGCTCGACGATCTCGTGCTGCGAGGCGTAGACCCGGAGCGTCGGGTGGTCGTCGTCGGAGTCGCCGATGTACTTCATCTCGCGCATCTGCAGCTCGAACGGCTGGTAGAAGCCGCCCAGCGACTCGCGGTCCTGGAAGCGCGCCCCGTAGTCCTGCATGATCCGCCGGGTGAGCGTGGTGAGCGTGTCGGTGCCCTGCTTGGCGGCCCGGGTCTTCTGCGCCGGGTCGCGGGGGGCGAGCGGCAGCGCGGGATAGACCTTCACCCCGAACCGGTCGCCGAGGTCGAGCAGCTCGGTGAGGCTGTCCTCGTGCGCGGCCGCGACCAGGATGACGTGGTAGCCGCGCCCCTTGGCCCGGATGTTCGAGCAGCTCGCGTCGTCGGTGCCGTCGTCGGTGGCGACGATCCGGTAGAAGACGGTCTTCTCCGTGACGATCTTCCGCTCGAACTCGGGGCAGCGGAACAGGCCGGGGCCGAACGCCTCGTCGGTGCGGTAGACGAACGTCCAGCTCACCCGGTTGCCGGGGTTGGCGGCCTTCAGGTCGTTCTCCGCCGCCAGCGCGCACGGCACCCCGTCCTCCTCGCACGGCTCGTAGCGGGCGTCGACGTTCCCGTCGCCGTCGAGGATCCGGCCGTCGTCGTCGACGTTGCGCGCCTGCAGGCCCCAGCCGATCCGGATCACCGTGTCGCCGCCCACCTCGTGGATGGCGCCGAACTGCCGGCGCCAGGTGCAGTGGTCGGCGGTCGGGACGAGCCAGTAGCCGGTGACGGCGTACGGCCAGCGCATCGTCGTGTCGAACGTTCCACACGGGTCGGTGAACTCGGCCACCTCCGGCAC
This sequence comes from Streptosporangium sp. NPDC002721, assembly GCF_042888905.1. Taxonomy (NCBI): domain Bacteria; kingdom Bacillati; phylum Actinomycetota; class Actinomycetes; order Streptosporangiales; family Streptosporangiaceae; genus Streptosporangium; species Streptosporangium sp. NPDC002721. Next base: position 142,518 of record NZ_JBIAQI010000013.1, on the reverse strand, counting down.
CGGGACAGAGGGGGAGGCGTCGGAGGGCGAGGGAGAGGGGGAGGCCGGGAGCGACGAGCTGCCCGCCGTCGGGGAGCCGTTCCCGGAGGGCGTGGTCACCACGAACGCCGCCACCCCTGCGAGGATCGCCACGCCCAGGAAAGCGATGAGCCAGCGCACGTTCAGGACACTACCGTTCTTGTGATCAGGCAGACATAAGGAGCCGGGCGAGCACCATGAGCCCCTCCGTACCGGAGATCAGCTCTTGACGCCCGCCCACGCCTCCAGCTGCGAGACGAAACGGCGGGCCGAATTGGGCCAGTGGTGGTTCGCACGAGCCGCCGCATACCCTCGGGCGCCCCGGCCATACCGCTCCCTGGCGTCGTCTCTCAGGAAGAGCACCGCCTGGGCCACGGCCTTGGGATCCTGCCAGGGCACGACGATTCCGCTGTCGTAGCGCTCGACCAGCTCCACCGCGCGGGGCGAGGGCGTGGTGATCACCGGGATGCCGTGCGCCATGTACTCCACGATCTTCGTGGGCATGGAGTGCCGGTAGTTGGGCTCGTCGTGCAGCAGGGAGAGCCCCGCCAGCGCGCCGTCGAGCCGCTTGAGCGCCTCGTCGTTCGGCATGAAGTCGCGCCACTCCAGCACGCCCTCCGCGACCGCCTCGTTCAGCGCCGGCCGCGACTGCGGGTCGGCGTAGCCGATCAGCTCGACCGCCACCCGGTACGGCTGGAGCAGCCGGCCCACCTCGATGGCCTCGCGCACCCCGCGCGCCCCCGACAGCCAGCCGAGGTAGACGACGCGATCGTCACCCGGCGGGGTCACCTCGTCGGGCACCCAGGTCTCGTTGGGCACCACCAGGTGGGCCTGGCGGAACCTTCCGGCGTAGGCGGTCTCGGCGAGCAGCAGGTGCAGGTGCCGCTCGGCCGTGCCTTCGAGCAGGCGGGCCAGGAACCGCACCGGCGGACGCAGGAACGCGGGCAGCCAGGGCTTCAGCGACAGCGTCGCCGGGGTGTCCTCGTGGACGTCCCAGACCACCGGGGGCCGCTTGCGCATGCCCACGACCGCGAGCAGCAGCTCCGGGTCGTGGATGACCACGAGGTCGACCTGCCCGCGCATGCGCTTGAACACCTTGCGCGCGGCGCGCACGGCGGCGAACCGCTTGCGCTCCGCGGCGCGGGGGAGGTCGACGCCGTTCACCCAGGAGCGGGCCATCACGCCCCGCGCCGTGTACGGGGCCGCATACGTGACCTCATGACCGGCGTCCACGAGCGCGCGGATCTGCCGGTGCAGGATCCGGGCGTCCTCGGGGTGATGCACCACCGTCATGACGAGCACGTGCACTGCGCGCAGCCCTCCGTCGCTAGAGCCGCTCGACGCGTTCACCCTCGGCGAGCACGCCTCGGGTGTCGAGCACGAGCTTGCCTTGGTCCTCGACAATCGACAGGTCGAAGGCGGCGTGCTGCTGCAGCAGCAGCGTCACGTCGGCCTCGGCCACCGCCTTGGCGAGGTCTTCCTCACGCGGCACGTCGACGTCGTCGACGCGCCATTCCTTGACGTACGGGTCGGCGAAGACGAGCTCCGCACCCAGTTCCAGCAGCGCCCGCGCGACCGGCAGGGCCGGGGTCTCGCGCTCGTCGGCGATGTCGGGCTTGTACGTGACACCGAGCAGCAGCACCCTGGCGCCGTTGACGGCCTTGCGCTGCCGGTTGAGCAGGCGCTGCACGCGGGCGACCACGTACGACGGCATCCGCTCGTTGATCTCCTGGGCCAGCTCGACGAAGCGGAACGGGTAGCCCAGCTTGCGAACCGTGTAGGAGAGGTAGGACGGGTCGACGGGGATGCAGTGCCCGCCGACGCCCGGCCCGGGAAGGAACTTCTGGAACCCGAACGGCTTGGTGGCCGCGGCCTCGATCGACTCCCAGAGGTCGACACCGAGCTCGTCGCAGAAGATCGCCATCTCGTTGACGAGGGCGATGTTGACGTGGCGGTAGGTGTTCTCCAGGAGCTTGGCCATCTCGGCCTCGCGGGTGCCGCTGACTGGCACGACCTGCTCGATGAACTGCGAGTAGAACCCGACGGCGCGGTCCTTGCAGGCCGGGGTGTAGCCGCCGACGACCTTCGGGGTGTTGCGCAGGCCGTACTTGGGGTTGCCCGGGTCGATGCGCTCGGGCGAGAAGGCGAGGTGGAAGTCGGTGCCCGCGGTGAGGCCCGAGCCCTTCTCCAGGATGGGCCTGGCGACCTCGTCGGTGGTGCCGGGCCAGGTGGTGGACTCCAGGACCACCAGCGAGCCCGCGCGCAGGTTGCGGGCGACGGTGCCGGTGGCACCCTCGACCGCCGACAGGTCGGGGCGGTGGTCGTCGTCCAGCGGGGTCGGCACGCAGATGACGATGGTCCGGCTGTCGGCCAGGACGGACTCGTCCAGCGTGGCGGTGAAGCCCCCCGCCAGCATGTGCTCTAGGTCGGCGTCGGTCAGGTCGTCGATGTAGGACGAGCCCGCGTTGAGGGCCTCGACCTTCGCGGAGTCGACCTCGAAGCCGACAACCCGCAGACCAGCGGCCGTGGCCTCCTTGGCCAGGGGCATGCCGACGTAGCCCAGACCGATGATGGCCAGGTCGTAGGCAGTCACTGGATGACCTTGGAACGCCGGAAACAACACTTCATGGTCGCAAAGGCTATCTCAAGTCCGAACGAGCTACGCCTAATGCGATTGAACGCATCGCAAACGGCTGGGATCTCCGTTACCAACACGAGACCATCAACCAGCAATCGATCGGTAAATATCACGGTAAGTCTCCGCGATGCGGCTCCACGTACGCTTCGCCGCCACCTCGGCCCGTCCCGCCTCACCCATCTCGGCCCTTCGCCCCGGATCGTCACGCAGCCCGGCGATCGCCTTGGCCAGTGCCTCGGGGTCTCCGGCGGGCACCAGGAGCCCGGCTCCCTCGGAGCCCACGAGCTCGGAGAGGGCGGGCAGGTCGCTCAGCACGACCGGCTTGCCCAGAGCCATCGCCTCGACGGGTTTCAATGGTGTAACGAGTCGGCATACGCGCAGGTCCTCGCGGGGGCAGACGAAGATGTCGATCGCCGCCTGCGCCTGCAGCGCCTCGTCGGGACCGACCCGTCCCGGCAGGATCGCGACGTCGCCCAGGCCCAGCTCCTCGACCTGTTCCAGCAGCGCCGCCCGCTCCACGCCGTCGCCGACGAGCAGCACCCTGACCGGGGCGCCCTCGTCCCGCAGCAGCGCGGCTGCGTTGATCATGGTGGCGAAGCCCTCGTAGGCCACGATGCTCGACACCGAGCCCATCACGATCTCGCCGGGCTCGATGCCGTACGCGGCGCGGAAGGCCGCGCCGTCGTACTCGGCGGTGAGCAGCGAGTCGTCCACCGCGTTCGGCGCGAGATAGATCTTCTCCCTCGGCACCCCGCGTTCGACGATCTCGGTGGCCATGGTCTCCGCGAGGGTGACCACGGCGTCGGCGGAGCGCATGATGAACGCCTCGCGGTCGCGCTGGAGCACGTGCCGCTGGCTGCCGATGCGCTTGGGGTCTCGGGAGGCCCAGGTCTCCTCCAGGAAGCCCCGCACCTCGTAGACCATCGGCGTGCCGGTGCGCTCGCGCACCGCGAGCGCCACCGAGCCGTTGCGATGGTCGGTCGCGGCGTGCAGCACCTGCGGGCGCAGCGTCCTGACCAGCTCGGTCACCTCTCCGGCGCCGCGGATCATCCGCCCCTGGCTCTCGAACGGCACCTCGCCGCTCGGGATCAGCCGGTGGTACGGGATGCCGTCGATCTCCTCGTACGGCGTCGCGTCGGCGTGCCCCTGCATCATCGGCCAGCCCCAGCTGGTCACGACGTGCGGGTCGAGCCCGGCGGCCTTCTGCGAGGTGACGATGCGGTGCGTGCGGACGGTGTACCCGGCCTGCGTGTACGGCAGCGCGTTGGTCACGCAGTGCAGCACCCGGCCGGGGAACCGCTCGCCCACGATCACCTTGGCCTTGGGCGGGATCGGGTTCGGCTGGATCGCGGCCAGCTCACCGGCGTAGTAGGCGTGCCGGCGCTTGATGAAGGGATAGCGCGTGTGGCCCTGCAGCACCGCGGCGGCCTCGCTCATCCGGCCGGAGTCGAAGTGCTCCTTCGCCTCGCTCCACGGGCCCTTCACCAGGCGCATGCCGAGCTTGCGTACGACGATCTTGGCGCGGCGCGCGACGGGCCAGGCGAACCGGCCCACGACGGGACGGACGCTCGGCGGGAGCGTCTCGGCCGCCGCCTGCGCCACGCGCACCGGGTCGGACTTCACCTTGGTCACGACGACGCGGGAGACGATGACCGGGTGCTGGACGAAGCCCTTGATGAGCCCGCGCAGTCCGGCTCGGGCCGACTTCGCGGCCACCGGGGTCGTCGCGGGGCCCGGGCTGTCGGGGGACGTGCCGGGGGACGTGCCGGGGGAGGTCGGCGCCGGCAGTGACGCGGGGACCTTCTCCTCGTCCTCGTCCGAGGGCCTCGCCGGGACCGTGGGCATGTCGGAGACCGGGGCCTCGTCCTTGGGCGTGTCCTGGTCGTTGACCGTGTCCGGGTTCTTGGGCGCGTCCGGAGTCGTGTCCGCGTCCGGAGTCGTGTCCGCGTCCGGAGTCGTGTCCGCGACCGGGGGTGTCTCCGCGCTCGGCGGGGGCGGTGGCTCCGTGGGCGTGTCCACGGCGGGATCCGCCACGACCGGGGTCGTCTCCTCCTGGACAGAAGGTGTCTCCGGCGTCGGAGGTGTCTCGGACCGTTCCGGACCCGGGGTCGTCACCGGCTCCGCGACTGCGGGGGCCTCACCGGCCGGAGGCGTCGCCGAAGCGGAGGTCTCGACGGCGGAGGTCTCGACAAGCGGGGGCGTCACCGAAACCGGTGCCGAGGATGTCGCCGGACCCGGGGGCTTCGCCGGAACCTTCGCTGGAACCGAGGGGGAGTCTGGCCTGTTGGCATCGGATACCACGCCGTGACCGTACCATAGGCAACGTTTGCCCCACTGCCGCATGAAAGGCGAGGTCAATGAGGGACTTTGCCCGTCCGGGCGCTGCTCAGGGCCCCGATAATCCCCTCGTCCTGCACGTGCTCGGCGCGCGCCCCAACTTCGTGAAGGCCGCGCCCGTGGTGCGCGCCCTCACCGAACTCGGGGTGCGACAGGGCATCGTCCACACCGGTCAGCACTACGACGCGCTCATGTCGGACGTCTTCTTCGCCGACCTCGGTCTCCCCGAGCCGATCGCCAACCTCGGCGTCGGTTCCGGCTCGCACGCCCGCCAGACGGCGGCCCTGCTCGTCGGCCTGGAGGACGTGGTGCTCGAACACCGTCCCACCCTGGTCGTCGTGTACGGCGACGTGAACTCGACGCTGGCCGCGATCCTGGTCTGCGCCAAGCTCCACGTGCCGACCGCGCACGTGGAGGCGGGCCTGCGTTCCTTCGACCGGGAGATGCCCGAGGAGGTGAACCGGATCGTCACCGACGGCCTGTCCGACATCCTCTTCGCCACCTCGCCGGACGCGCTCTCCCACCTGGCCGCCGAGGGCGTCGACCCGGCCCGGGTGCACCTCGTCGGCAACCCGATGATCGACAGTCTGTTCTCCGCGCTCGACCACCTCGACCCGGCCCCGGTGCGCTCCCGGCTCGGCCTGCCCGAGCGGTACGCGGTGGCCACCCTGCACCGTCCCGGCAACGTCGACGACCCGGCCTCCGCCAAGGAGCTGGTCGACGCCGTGCTGTCGGTGAGCGAGCGCCTCCCGGTCGTGGTGCCGCTGCACCCGCGCGGCCGGACCCGCCTGGCGGAGGCCGGACTGGTGAACGGCGAGAACCTTCTCATCGTCGACCCGCTGGGCTACGTGGAGTTCCTGTCCCTGGTGCGCGGCGCGACGCTGGTCGTCACCGACTCCGGCGGCGTGCAGGAGGAGACGACCATGCTGGGCGTCCCCTGCCTCACGGTGCGGCCCAACACCGAGCGGCCGATCACCATCACGCACGGGACCAACCGGCTCGTCACCCCCGCGCAGCTGGCCGCCGCCGCCGACCGGGCGCTGGCGGACGGCGCGGCGACTCCGTCGGGCGAGCTGCCCCCGCTCTGGGACGGCAAGGCCGGTCCCCGGATCGCCAGGGTGATCGAGAACTGGCTGCACGGCGGCAACCTCTCACCGGCGGGGCAATCGGTATCGCCCAAATCCCTTTAAAACGACTATTTCGGTACGGCTATGGTCGTACGCTGGCACGACCCCTGACAAAGGCGATTCCCCATGAGCGATGAGACCCCAGAAGAGCCGAAGTTCCAGCGTCTCGGGCCGATCAACTGGCTGCCCGAGGAGCGCAAGGTCGTCGAGCGTCTCGAGGAGCGCGTCCAGGATCTGGAGCGGCGGCTCGCCATCGCCGAGGCGCGTGCGGACTACGCGCAGTGGAAGCTGGAGTCGACCAAGGTGCAGCGCCCCTACCGGGTGGCCGAGGCACTGACGTCGGCCAAGGGGCCGGGGGTCACCGCGCTGCCGGGCAAACTGCGCTCGGCGATGCAGGCCCGCAAGGGGCCGAAGCCGCCGCGTCCGGTGGCCGAGGTGGTCGAGGAGCTCAAGCACCAGGGGCCCGTGGTCGACGTGCCGCAGGTCAAGTGGCCGGCCGGTCCGATCGTGCGCCCGGACATGAAGGTCGCGGTCATCCTGGACGACTTCTCCCGGATGGCGTTCAAGTACGAGTGGGACCAGATCGAGTTCGGGCTCCGCGACTGGCCGGAGATCTTCGCCGAGCGCCGTCCCGAGATGCTGTTCGCGGAGTCGGCCTGGCACGGCAACCAGGGGCGCTGGCGCTACCAGATGACCGGCACGAACGCCCCCAAGCCGGAGCTGCGCGCCCTGATCGACTGGTGCCGCGCCGAGGGGATCCCCACGGTCTTCTGGAACAAGGAGGACCCGCCGAACTTCGACTTCTTCATCGACACGGCCAAGCTGTTCGACTACGTCTTCACCTGCGACGGCGACATGGTCCCCCGCTACCGCGAGGTGCTGGGCCACGACCGGGTCGACGTCCTGCAGTTCGCCGCGCAGCCCCGGGTGCACAACCCCATCCAGGAGAAGCGCGGGCGCGTGAACGACGTCGTCTTCGCGGGCATGTACTTCCGGGACAAGCACCCCGAGCGCCGCGAGCAGATGGAAACCGTCATCGCCCCGATCCGCGAGCTCGGGCTGCACATCTTCGCCCGCAACGGCACCGTGGACCCCAAGTACGCCTGGCCGAAGGAGTACGTCCCGCACATCGTGGGCGAGCTCCCGTACGACCAGATGCTGGCCGCGTACAAGATGTACAAGGTCTTCCTCAACGTGAACTCGGTGCTCGACTCGCCGACCATGTGCGCGCGCCGCGTCTTCGAGCTGTCGGCCTGCTCGACGTCGGTGGTCTCCGGCTGGTCCCGTGCCATCGAGGAGACCTTCGGGTCGCTGATCCCGATCGCCCGCGACGAGCTGGAGTCGTACAACCAGGTCCTGCACCTGATCAACAGCCCCGAGCTGCGCGCCCGCCAGGGGCACCTGGCCATGCGCGAGGTCTTCGACAAGCACCTGTTCTCGCACCGCGTGGACCAGATCCTGGGACTCCTCGGCAAGCCGACGCAGCAGCGGACCCGGTCGATCTCGGTGGTCCTGCCCACCAACCGCGCCTCCCAGATCGAGCACGCGATCTCCTCGGTGGCCCGGCAGATCCACCGGCCGGTGCAGCTCGTCATGGTCCTGCACGGCCTCGACATCGACCCCGTCGTCGTCGCCGACAAGGCCCGGATGGCCGGGATCACCGACGTGGTGGTCCTGCCCGCCGACGCGTCGCTGTCGCTGGGCGCCTGTCTCAACATGGGTATCGCCGCCGCCGAGGGCGAGCTGATCGCCAAGATGGACGACGACAACCTGTACGGCGAGCACTACCTGTCGGACCTGGCCCGCGCCTTCGACTACTCCGACGCCGAGCTGGTGGGCAAGGGCGCGCACTACGCCTACTTCGAGGGCAGCAACACCACCATGCTGCGCCTGCCCGGCCTTGAGCACCGGTACGCCTTCCTCGTGCAGGGCGGCACCTTCCTCGGCAAGGCCGACATGTTCCGCCACTACGGCTTCGAGGACATCACGCGCGGCGAGGACACCCACCTGGTCCGGCGCCTCAAGGAAGACCGCGTCAAGATCTACTCCGCCGACCGCTTCAACTTCGTCTACTGGCGCAGCGGCGACAAGTCCATGCACACCTGGCAGGCCGACGACATCAAGCTCACCCGCAACGCCCAGTTCTCCTTCGCGGGGCATCCCGAAGCGCACGTCATGATCTGACGTTGATGGGGCGGTTCCCGAAGGTTTTTGGTGGAGCGGTTCCCGCAGGTTTTCCCGAGGCATGGACACGGCGGCTGCTCTGCCAGGCGCGTGTCGGTTTTCGTCACCTTCCCGGCAGATCAGGCGGGTTCGCGCTCCGGTGGGTGGGTGCTCCGGGCGGCCGTCGTTGGTGACCGTCCTGTGTGTCAGGCCTCCGGCCTGGCGGGCGCGCTGGTTACGGATTTTTATAAGCCGCCCGGAACACCCACCCACCTCCGCGCACGGCTCGTCCCGCCGTACGCCATGCGGACCGTAGCTGCTTTGCGACGGACCGCCCATCGGACTCTGTGACGCTGAAGCAATCCGTACGGCGACGTTCATGGCCTGGCGCCGTAGCTGAAGCGCCCGTGCGGGAAGGAGCGCAGGGACGCTCGCCGTAACTCGCTCGCCGTACGGGGCCATGGGGTTCTCCGAGGAGTGCGCCTGCCGTCCGGGAGCGTCCGCTCTTGCAAATCAGGTCCCCCATACCGCCCGCTGTCGTATCGTAACGGCGAGTGATCGGACGATTACCGATGTCCTGATGCTCGCTCGCCTCCGGCGAGTCCCTTGCCGACGAGTTCACGGCCCGCCCGCCTCCACGACAGGAGATCCGTTCTCTCATGGCGACCACCGGCGCCTCGGTCCGCGGTCCGGTCCGGGCCGGCGAGCGCGCGCTCGCGCCCGATCTCGCCCGCGGCTTCATGCTGTTGCTCATCGCCGTGGCGAACACCCCCTGGTACCTGTGGGGCCGGGAACTCCGGGCCACCACGATCCACCCGCCCGGGGGCTCGGCGCTGGACCGGATCACCCAGGTGGTCGCCATCGTCGGGGTGGACTTCCGGGTCTATCCGATGTTCGCGTTCCTGTTCGGCTACGGGATGGTGCAGCTTCTGTCGCGCCAGCGGGCCGCCGGGCACACGGAGCCTGCCGTACGGGCACTGCTGCGCCGCCGCAGCCTGTGGCTGCTCCTGTTCGGATTCGCGCACGCGGCGTTGCTCTGGCAGGGGGACATCCTCGGCGCGTACGGACTGGCGGGGCTCCTCCTGTCTGGGTTGTTCCTGCGTCGGAAGGAGCGCACGCTGCTCGTCTGGGCCGCGATCGGTATGGGCGTCCTCGCGCTGGCTACCCTGCTCAGCGTCGTGGCGGCCTGCTTCGCCACGAACGCGTCTCCCGGAATCCTCGGTTACCTGCCTTTCGGGGCGGCGAGCAGCGCCGAGAGCGGTCCGTTCGCCGCTGCGCTGGGGCGCCTGGCCTTCTGGCCGATGGTCGTGGTCGGCCAGGGCCTGCTGGGGCTCGTGCTGCCCGTCGCGATCGTCCTCGGTTTCTGGGCGGCCCGGCGGCGGATCCTGGAACAGCCGGGCGAGCACCTGCCGTTGCTGCGCCGCGTCGCCGTCACAGGCATCGCCGTCGGCTGGCTGGGCGGGCTGCCGCACGCGGCGGCGGTCATGGGGGTGCTGAGGATCCCCGAGGAGTCGATGTTCGTCTTCGAGGTGTCCCAGACGGCCACCGGCCTGCCCGCCGGGCTGGGCTACGCGGCGGTGTTCGGACTGGCCGGGCACCGGCTCGGACGCCGGCGACGGCCCGGCCCGGTGGCCACGGCGGTGGCCGCGACGGGCAGGCGATCGCTGTCGGCCTACCTCGCCCAGTCGCTGCTCTGCGCCCCGGTGCTGGCCGCATGGGGTCTCGGGGCCGGAGCCCACCTGCACAGCGCCTCCGTGGCCGGCTACGCGATCGGCGTCTGGCTGATCACCGTGGCCGCGGCCTACGCCCTGGAGCGTCGCGGCAGCCGGGGGCCCGCCGAGGCGCTCCTGCGCCGCCTGACATACCGGACCCATCCCGGAGGAAAACCGGTAGCGGGCTAGGGAACCGATCCCGCCACGTGGAACCAGACGGCGGTGCCCGCCTCGGTGTCGTGGTGGACACCCCATCGGGCCGACATCGCTTCCACCAGGAGCAGGCCGCGCCCGCCGTCGCTGTCGAGCCCGGCCGCGCGGACGAACGGCAGACTGGTCGCCGAACCGTCGTCGATCACCTCGGCGTGCACCATGCCACCGCCCAGGCCCAGGCAGACGGTCACCGATCCCGTGGGGGTGTGTCCGGAGTCAGAGTGGACGACGGAGTTGGTCACGACCTCGCTGAGCAGCAGCACCACGTCGTCGAGGGCGGTGGCGGCGACTCTCCCGTTCAGAAGGTGCCGTGCCCAGATGCGTACGGTCGCGACCGAGCAGGGAGTTGCCGAGAACTCGGCATGGCCCAGCGGGTGCAGCACGGCCCAGCGCTCCGAGGCCGTCCGCTGCCGCTCGTACCGGCAGATGGTTTGGTGGTACGCGTTGACCGGCTCGAACGTTGTTGAACCACCGTCACGCATGGGTTGGACCTCCATCCGATCGAAGACCCGTCCCGGTGTCGTGGACGAGCCCGTCTTGTGAGATGCGCAGGAGGGGTTTGGCGCGCGCCGCCGTACGGCCGCTGATCATGTCGGCTCGTCGGGGTGAACCAGCTCTTCTGGGGGAAATAGTCTTGGGACTATAGTCAGCCCACGTCGATCCTCTGTCAATTATCCCAAGACAATTTCTGATGGAAGGAAGAGTCGTGTGATGGCCGTGCACTCGCGTTACCTTGATCTCGCCGCCCAGATCCGGACACGGATCGAGGACGGCGAGTGGGAGCCCGGAGCCAAGCTCCCGCGTCTGGACGACTTCGCGTCGCAGTACGGCGCGAACCGGGACACGATCGGCCGTGCGATCGGAGTGCTGGAATCGGAGGGCTTCGTCTGGGCGGTGCAGGGGCGAGGGATCATCGTCCGGCACGGCATGATGCGGCTGCGCAGACCTCGCGGGAACCTGGTGAAACGGAACGTCGCCACCGACGGTCCCGGCTACTCCTTCCCGTCGGCCTCCGCCCAGGAAGTCTGGAAGCACCACATCCCGCCGACCGCGTCCGTCGAGCCCCTGACCGACCCGCGAATCGCGAAACTGCTGGGCGTTCTGGCCGGTAGTCCGGTGATGCGCCGGTTCCGGGTCACCGGTCCCGAGTCGGAACCACCGTTCCAGATCAACATCTCGTGGATCCATCCGCGTGGTGTCACCGACGCGCCCGAGGTCGACGCCCAGGCTCCCGGTCCGGGTGACTGGCTGTATCAGCTGGAGAGGGCCGGTCACTGGCCCATCAGCTGGATGGAGATCCACAGGGCACGGATGCCGACCAAGGACGAGGCCGGTCTGCTGGAGATCCCCACCAGCCTGCCCGTACTGGAGATCGTGCGCGTAGGCACCTCGGGAGGCGATGGCCGGCCCATCGAGGTGACCGAGTACGTCGTCGCCAGTGACCGCGTCGAGACCGTGCACGTCCTGCACCGCGACGAATCCGCGAAAGCCCCGTGGTCCGACGACGCCGAGACGGGCGGGTGAAGAAATGTCCTTCACCGTTGAAGCCGCCGCCCGCACTCACATCGGGCTCGTGCGCCGGCGTAACGAGGACGCCGTCTACTCGGGCCGTTACCTGTTCGCCGTCGCCGACGGTCTCGGCGGTCACACCTCCGGCGACGTCGCCAGCGCCACCGTCATCGAAACCTTACGACCTGACGATCGACAGGTCGATCCTGCGGACCTGCCCGCTGTACTGGGGCAGGCGGTCTACGCGGCCAACCATGCCTTGCGTCGCAGGATCGAAACCGAATCCGAACGGGCGGGCATGGGCACCACGCTGGTGGCGATGCTGTGGTCGGGGACGACGGCCGTCCTGGCGAACGTGGGCGACTCCCGCGCCTACCTGCTGCGCGCGTCGGAGATCGTTCAAATCACCGAGGACCACACCTACGGGAACCTGGTGGCCGACGCCGACAGCGTGCCTAACCTGTCCGGGCGCATCTCCCGTTTCCTCGACGGCCGGGCCGACGGCCGCTCCCCCGACCTCACCACCCGGGAACTCCGTCCCGGCGACCGGCTGCTGCTGTGCTCGGACGGGCTGAGCTCGGCCGTTCCCGGTGACCTCATCCGAGACACCCTGCGCTCGTCGGATGATCCGGAGGAAGTGGCCGACCGCCTCATCACACTGGCCATCGACCACGGCGGCCCCGACAACATCACCGCGATCGTCATCGACGTGCGAAACACTCTCTGACCGTTCAGATGCTCTCGCCATACGTACCAAGGATCAAGGAGAGCGAACCGTGAAGCGGTACATCCTCACGGGCACTCCCGGTGCCGGGAAGACGTCGATTCTGCGGGTTCTGGAAACTCATGGGTACGGCGTCGTCGACAAGGCGGCGACCGCGGTCATCGCGCTGGGGCAGGCGCGGGGAGAGGCCGAGCCGTGGTCGCGGCCGTCCTTCATCGAGGACATCGTCGCCCTGCAGCGACAGCGGCAGACACGGGCATCCGGCGTCGCCGCGAACATCCAGGTCTACGACCGCTCGCCGATCTGCACCCACGCACTCAGCACCTATCTGGGACGCCCGATCCCCGCGTCGCTGTCCGCCGAGATCGACCGGATCACGCGCGAGCGGATTTACGAGCGCCAGGTGTTCTTCGTCCGCAACCTCGGGTTCTGCGAGCCCACCGCCGCCCGGCGGATAAGTTTCGAGGATTCGCTGGAGTTCGAGCGCGTGCACGAGGAGAGCTATCGCGCGTTCGGCTACGAGCTCGTCGACGTCCCGGCCGGGAGCCTGGCCGATCGGGTGGCCATGATCAGGGAATCGATCTCGCGACTCACCGCGTGAAATCCGTGCGCGTCCTTCCTGTCAGCTGACGATCGTATGCCGCTCCTTCCCTGTTCACCGGCTTCAGAACGTGTTCTGACTTACGATGGCACGGTGAGCACCAGCAACGCCGACGCCGTCACCTTCTCGGACCTGTCGAGAAACCCCCGGGCCGTCGCCGAACGCGCCGCGCGCCTCGGTCGAGTACGCGTCACCCACCGCGATGCCCCGGACTTCTACCTGACCGCCGCCGACCGTGAGGATCAGCGCGGGGAGACGCTGGCCACGGCATCTCGCCTGTTCCTCGCCCTCATCAAACACGATCCGACCGCCCGCGCGCTGGTCATCGCCATGCCCGAGGTCTTCCCCTGGGTCCGCCACCTCACCTCCTCCGAACTGCGTGCCTTCACCCTCGAACTGGTGGAGGCGCTCTCCGATGCCGCGGAACTGGATGTCGATGTCACCGCCCAGGAGGTCATCGCAGGCTGGCGGGCGACCGCCCGGATCAAGGCCGATCCCGCCCGCTACTCCCAGGCCCGTAAAGCCACACGCGGCGACTTCGGGCCGGTGGAGGTTTCGGCGTGAGTCCGAAGCGTGGTGACCGGGTCACGGTCCCGCCTCCGGATGACGAATGGGATATCCGGTTCGGTACCAGTGACGCGGTCAAGGGGTGGGAGGAGTTGTGCCGTCACGCCCTGGGCAACACACGCCGTTGTTTCGAGGCGCTCCGCGCAGATCCACGCTCACGGACGGATCATGAGCGTCAACATCACTTACGCGGCGACCTCGCGACTCATCGTCACAATGGTCAGGATCTGGAGCAGTGGGAGTTCGAGGTCACCAGCGGCGGACGCGTCCGCTACGTCATCGATGACGCTACTCACACTGTCTGGGTCGTCTATGCCTCACCTCGTCACCCGAAAGACACCGACGCTTGAGCCTGACGGCGACGCTCGTCCAGGATCTACGCCAGGTCGGCCGTCCCGGAGCGGGCCGGCAGCGCTTGCGGGACCGGGAGCTTTTCGGCGAACGATCAGCCGGGCTTCAGGGCAGGAAGTCGTGGGTCAGCCTTCCGACGTGTAGGAGAGCGGTCGTCTATGACGTCGAGGGTGAGGAGGGCGAGGTTGGCGGCGAGGGCGGCGGCGATGATCGCGGTCGCCGCGCCGGAGAGGCCGTCGGCGGCGGAGAATCCCAGCCAGGCTCCGGCGAGTGCAGTGGCCGGTGCGGCGACCAGGGCCCGGCGCCGGTGCCGGGAGGTCCGGTCGCGGCGGGTCCAGGCGCAGTAGGCGCCGTAACCGATGGCGGCACCGATAGGCGGTACGGCGACGAGCGGGTCACCGAGGTAGGTCGCCGGCCACAGGATCGACACGCTCAGCACGCCCAGGGACCAGCCGCCGAGGCCGAGGGGAACCGGGGTCAGGACGCGCAGCCAGACGCCGGTTCCGGGCCCGAAGCCACCGTGGCGGCGTACCCGGCGGGTCATCCCGGCGAGCAGGGCTACGGCGGCCAGCGCGAGGCCGGTCAGGACGCCCGCGAGGATCTTGGCGATGTTCGGCATGCTGAGGGCGCCGACCTCGAAGTCGACCTTGTGGGTGGTGTATCCGGAGGTGTCGACCCGGCCGTGGTCGAAGAAGGCGGTCAGCAGCCGCCGGTTGGCCTCGGGCCGGTAGCGCCAGAAGTCGGTGGTGTGCCCGAGTTCGGCCAGGATCACCTGGTGGCCGTTGGACAGTGCGGGCAGCAGTTTCCCGGTGGCGAGTTCGGCGGGTGTGGTGAAGTCGACGGTGCCGCTGATCAGGAGCGTCTCGACGTCGGTCGGGCGCGCCCGCTGGTACTGGCGGGTGTCGGGGCCGGACGGCCACGCCCTGGTGAGGCCACCGCCGGCCCACAGCAGATCCGCGCCGGCGTTGCCGAGGATCGAGCCCGGGTCGCCCCCTGCGGCGTAGTAGTGGTCGACCGGCGCGGCGTCGATCATGGTGGTCGCGGCGGACTCCCCCCAGACGAAGGACGTCGGGATGGTCAGGTCGGCGAGAAGGGAGATGGCCCAGAGCCCGCTGGGATCGCCGTCGGCGGCGGCCAGCCAGGCGTCGAGCATCGCGGGCGCGTTGAGCGGTGCGGCGAAGCGTGTGGAGTTGACCAGTCCCATCAGCGTCGCGGCGCGGACGTTGCCGCTTTTGACGGCCAGGGGTCCCCACCGGCCGGGCAGGTGGGCCGCGGTCGCCCTCATGGAGGCGGCGAGGTCTTCGGTGCGTGCGGCGCACGCGTGGTCCTGGGCGCACAGCCGGGCGTATCGGGCGAGTTGCTCGTCGGTGACGGCGGGGTCCCAGAGGAAGTGGCCGGGCGGGTTCACGCCGGTCATCACCGACCGGTGGATGGACTTCGGGTGGCGCCAGGCGTAGATCATGGCGGTGCGGGTTCCGACGCTCTGGCTGATCAGGTTGATCCGCCGGTAGCCCAGGGCGTTGCGGACGGCCTCCAGGTCCTCGACGCGCTGGGGCAGCGAGTAGCCGTCGAGGTCGGTGCCGTCCTCGGTCAGGCGTCCGGCACAGTCGGCGTAGGCCCGGGAGGTACGGCGCGTCGTGTCGGGTCCGGCCAGGTCGGCGGAGTACCGCATCGCCGTGGTCACCTCGGGACAGTCGAGGACGACGGAACCGTCGACGCCGCGGTAGCCGACCAGGACGATGTCGTGCCGCGCGGAGAGGCGGCCGGCCTCCTTGAAGGTCATGTTCGTCTGGCCGGGCCCGCCCCCGAGACGGAAGATCGGCTCGGCCGGGTCGGGGCCGGTGGCCCGGACGCGCTTCACGGGCAGCGTGATCGGCCGGGAGCCGGGAACGTCGTGGTTCTCGGGGACGGTCAGGGTGCCGCAGTCCGCCGGGAGGGCGCCGGTCTCGGTCTCGTACGTGCAGGGGGTCAGGGTCAGTGCGCCGACCTTGGCCGCGGGAGGCGCCGCCGGTGCCGTCGTGTCCCGTACGCCCAGGTAGCCGAGAGCGAGAGCGGTGAGGATCATGGCCGCCAGGGCGATGATCCTGGCGGGGGTCAATCCCGAGGTGTCCATGCCGACCTCTCCTGTTGTCAGGAGCGAGTCTGGCGCGAACGGGCCGGCGGTTCGCTGACGCCTGCCGGTGTATCGGAGGTGAGGCCGGCCCTACCCCACATATACGCCGTCTACCGGGCCGGGGCGGCCTCGGCTGTCGTGGCGGCGAGGGTGAGGGCGCCTATGAGGGCGGCGCGGGGGCCGAGGGTGGAGGAGCGGATCTGGACGCGGTCGCTGATCGCGGGCTGGGCGAAGCGGCGCAGGGATTCGCGGACTCCCTCCAGGAGGGGTTCCCCCGCGGTCGCGAGCTCGCCGCCGATGATGATCATCGCGGGGTCCAGGGCGTTGCACAGGTCGGACAGGACCCGTCCCAGCTGGCGTCCCGCGTCGGTGACGATGCGGGCCACGACCGGGTTGTGGACCAGGGCGTCCAGGAACAGGTCGTCGGGCCGTTCGGAGGGCGGCAGGCCCGCCGCGATGAGCTGTCTCCACACCTCGGCGATCGACACCACCGATTCGAGGCAGCCGCGCTGCCCGCAGCGGCACTGCGTCCCGCCCTCCTGGACCAGCGTGTGGCCGATCTCCCCCGACGCCCCGTACGCCCCGGCGTATCGTCTGCCCGCGAGGATCAGGCCGGCCCCGATGCCGTGGGAGGCCTTGACGTAGACCAGATCGGAGACGTTCCGCCCGGCCCCGTGCGTGTGCTCGGCCAGCGCGGCGAGCTCCGCGTCGTTCGCGATCACCACCTCGCCGCCGAGCCGGGCGACCAGCTCCTGCCGGGGGCGGATCCCGGCCCAGCCGGCGAGGATCGTGGCCGACTGGATCTTGCCGGTCGCCTGGTTGATCGGTCCCGGGATCCCCGCCACGGTCCGCCGTACCGAACCGGCCGGGACCCTCGCCCGGTCCAGCAGGTCGATGACCAGGACCGCCGCCCGGTCGAGCGCGTTGCTCGCCGAGGCGTCCACGTCGAGGGTCACCCTCCCCTCGGCGACGATCTCCTGCGCGGTCGAGGCGAGTGCCACCGAGACGTGCCTGTGCCCGAAGTCGATTCCGACGAGGTATCCCGGAAGGCGGCGCGGCGACAGCCGTGACGACGGCCTGCCGCGCCCCGCGTGGTCGGCGGCCTCGTGCTCCTGCACCATTTCGTTGGCCAGCAGATCCCGGACGATCCCCGCCACCGTGCTCGGCGCGAGGCCGGTCCGGCGGCTCAGCTCCTGGCGGGTCGCGGGGAAGGACTGGTTCAGCGCGTCGAGGATCGCGCGCCTGCTGCGCTCGATCCGCTGGTTCGATGTGGTGGGCACCGGCCGAGCGTACCCAATTCGGCTGTTTAACGCACTAATTAAATCGTATTAAGGGTGTTGACCAGAGTCTTTTATGGCCTCTACCGTCACGGAACATGTCACGGAGTCTTTTCCGTCACATCACCACCCCGTTAGAAGAGGCGTGCATGGAACGTAACAAGGCCGCGCGGAGAAGAAGATGGGCAGGACTGCTCTCGATGACGGCGGCCGTCGTGGTCTCCGGAGGGATCACGGCGGTGCCGGCGCTGGCCGAGGAACCCACGCCCGCCTCCAGTGCCCTCGCCGAGGTCGCAGGGGAGGGCGCCCAGGTCGTCGAGTCGCCGGACCGTGACCTGCGGGTCACGGTCGACGTCGTCGACGGGCGTCTCACCTACGGCGTGACGAAGCGCGGCAAGGTGCTCGTCGGCGCGTCCGGGCTCGGCGTGGACCTCGCGGGACGCCCCAGCCTCACGCAGGGCATGACCGTCGAGTCCGTCGAACGGCGCACGATCGACGAGACGTGGAAGCCGGTCTGGGGGACGTCGAGCAAGGTCAGGAACCACGCGAGCGAGCTCACCGTCCACGCGGTCCAGGCGGGTACGGGGTTCAAGCTCGACCTGATCTTCCGGGTCTTCGACGACGGGGTCGGCTTCCGCTACCACTTCCCCGCCCAGCCCGGCCTGGACGCCTACACCGTGACCGCCGAGCAGACGGAGTTCGCCCTCGACCCGGCCGCGCGGAGCTGGTCGATCCCCGCGGGCAGGACCTGGGCCGCCGACGAGCAGCACTACCGCGACCTGCCCCTGTCGGGCGTCGCCACCGCCCAGACCCCCATCACCGCCTCCCCCGCCGCCGACTCCTACGTGGTGGTGCACGAGGCCGACCTGACCGACTACCCCAGCATGACGCTGAAGGCGGTCCCGGGACGGCCCGGCCGGTTCTCCAGTGACCTGATCGCCCTCCCCGACGGCACCAGGGCGAAGCTGAACGGCGCCTTCTCCACGCCCTGGCGCACCCTCACCGTGGGCGAGCGCCCCGGCGACCTGGGCGAGTCGCACCTGATCGAGAACCTCAACGACCCGTGCGCGATCTGCGACGACACGTCCTGGATCAAGCCCGCGACGTACGTGGGCGTCTGGTGGGAGCTGCAGCGCAGGCACACCACCTGGAACTCCGGGCCCAAGCACGGCGCGACCACCGCGCGGGTCAAGCGGTACATCGACCTGGCCAAGGAGGCGGGCGCGAAGTTCGTGCTCGCCGAGGGCTGGAACACCAACTCCGGCGGCAGCTGGGCGAACCAGGACTTCCTCACCCCGCAGGCCGACTTCGACCTCCCCGAGGTCCTCCGCTACGCCGCCGACAACGGCGTCGGGTACATCGCGCACAACGAGACCCGGGGCGACATCGACTACTACGACCAGCACCTGGAGGAGATCTTCTCCAGGTACGAAGAGCTCGGCATCCACGCGATCAAGACCGGCTACGCCACGAAGTTCCTGCTCGGCGGCGTCAACCGCAGCCACTACGACCAGGAGGCCGTCCGCCACTACCAGCGGGTGATCGACGCGGCGGCCCGGCACCGCATCACGGTCAACGCCCACGAGGCGATCAAGCCCACCGGCCTGGCGCGCACCTACCCGAACATGATGTCGGGCGAGGGCATCGCGGGCATGGAGCAGCAGAACTACATGGGCTCCAACGGCAACCCGCCCGCGCAGGCCACGATCCTCCCCTTCACCCGGTTCATGGGAGGGCCCGCCGACTACACGCCCGGCGTCCTGAACGTCACGTGGGACCCGGCCAAGCTCAACACCCGCGTCCAGACCACCTCGGCCGCGCAGCTCGCGCTGTACCCGACGTTCTTCAGCCCGCTGCAGATGCTCGCCGACACCCCCGAGAACTACGCGGCCCACCCCGGCTTCGCCTACCTCAAGGACATGCCCGCCACCTGGGACGAGACCCGCGTCCTGGACAGCGTCATCGGCGACCACACCACGACCGCCCGGCGCAACGGGGACACCTGGTACCTCGGCGCGATCACCGACGAGAACGACCGGACCCTCCAGGTGCCGCTCTCGTTCCTCCCCAACGGCACCTTCGTGGCGGAGACCTACGCCGACGCCCAGGAGACCACCTGGAAGGGCGACCCGCTCCCCGTCGAGATCCGCAAGACGCTGGTGAAATCGTCCACCCGGCTGTCGATGTCGCTGGTCGCCGCCGGTGGCCAGGCGGTCAGGATCAGGCCCGCGACCGCGGACGACCTCCGCGACCTCTCCTGGTACGCCACGCCCCGCGCCGGTCACGGCACCCCCGAGGCCGTGCTGGACCCGGCCACCCAGCGGCTCACCGTGAAGGCCCAGGTCACCAACTCCGGCAGCACCGTGGCGGGGTTCCAGACCCGGGTGTTCCTCGACGGCCGCGCCGTCGGTGACGCCCGGCTCGTCCGCGTCGCGGGCGGCGGGTCCCGGACCGTCGAGTGGACGCTGCCCGCCTCCGAGGTGCCCGACCAGGACTTCCGGGTCGCGGTCGGCGCGCCCACCGGCGAGCGCGGTGAGGCGGTGCGCGTGACGCAGACGCGTTCGCTGATCGACCTCGTCCGGGAGCTGCGGAAGTCCGGTGAGGTGACCTCGTCCGCGATGGCGCTCCTCCAGCCCGCGATCACCAGGTCCGAGGCCCTGCTCCGCCAGGGCGACCCGACCGGCCGCCTCCTGGCCCTCCAGGAAGTACGCCTCGCCCTCTACGGTCTCCCCCTCACCGAGGTGACCGCGCGGGCCCGTACCGCCGTCGACGACCTGCTCACCACGCGGCTCGGCACACCGGAGGCGCTCTTCTCCCTCGCCCTGAAGGTACGGCTGGCGACGGACACGGGCGCCCTCGACCCGGCGCTGTCCGGCAGGCTCGTCCCCGAGGTCAGCGCCGCGATCACCGCGGCGGTCGCCGGCGACCAGGCGGGGATGCGGGAGGCCCTCACCCGGTTCGCCACCCTGGTCGACGCCGGGCCGATCGCCCCGGACCTCGCGGCCGACCTGCTGTCGGTCAGCGGGCATCTCGCCACCGGCCCCCGCAGGCTCGAAGCGGAGTCCGCGCAGCTCGTCAGCGGCGCGTGCCTGCGCACCGAGCACGCCGGCTACACCGGCACCGGCTTCGTGGCCTGCCTGAAGACCAAGGACAGCGGCGTCCGCTTCAACGCCCCGGTCACCGCCGACGGCCTCTACACCGTCCGCCTGCGCTACGCCAACGCCATGGGCGCCGTCCAGACCATGACCCTCTCCAGCGGGACGCAGTCCCTCCAGCTCCGGCTGCCCACCCTGCCGACCTGGGCCACCTGGTCCGAGCAGCAGGTCGACCTCCGCATCACCAAGGCCACCCCGCTCACCTTCGTGTACGGCCCCAACGACAACGGCAACGTCAACCTCGACTCCATCACCCTCGACCCCAACCCCGGCGTCATCCGCCGGTAACCGGGATCACCGTCCCCGCCCGATCGGCCGATCGGGCGGGGACGGGCGTGGGCGGCACCAGGACCGTCACGCGCCTGTGAGGCGACGACCACACGTCGCCCTCCGGCCACCGGAAGGCCCCGGAGGCTCAGCCGGTCGTCCGGTAGGTGCAGACGTTCACGCCCGTGGCGCTGGTGACCGTGGAGACCAGCTCCAGCGTGCGCAGGCCGCCGTCGTCGGGGAAGATCGACTTTCCGCCGCCGAGGATCACCGGCATGACCATGAGCCGGAGCTCGTCGGCCAGGCCCTCGCCCAGGAGGGTGCGCGCGAGGGTGGGGCTCCCCATGACCACCAGGTCGCCGCCCTCGGTCTCGCGCAGTTTCCGGATGTGGGCGACGGCCTCGTCACCGGGGACGCGGGTGGTGTTGTTCCACGTCAGCTCGTCGTCGCCCAGCGTCCGGGACACGACGTACTTCGGGATGGCGTTCATCCGGTCGGCGAACGGGTCACCGGCCCGCCCGGGCCACGCCGAGGCCATGGTCTGCCAGGTGCGGCGCCCGAACAGCAGCGCCTCCGCCCCGGCCAGCGCGTTGTCGAAGGCGCCGCCGACCACCTCCGGGTCGAAGAACGGCGCCGACCAGCCGCCGTGGGCGAAGCCGCCGTCGGTGTCCTCCTGAGGTCCGCCCGGCGCCTGGACGACGCCGTCGAGGCTCATGAACTCGGTGATCAAAACGCGCATGGGAATCGCTCCTCGGTGCTCTGGGGGTGTGGGGTACCGGTCAGGGGCGGGGCAGCCGGTCAGCCGAAGTGCTCGGCCGTCCAGGCCTGCCACGCGGCCTGCTCGTCGCGGCCCGCGAAGTTCTGGTGGCCGAGCACGAGGGCGTCGCCGCGGCCGGTGCCGGAGTGGATGAACCGGTACAGGCCCTCGTCCGTCCGTACGCCCAGGTTGACGGGCAGGTTCGCGTAGTAGACGACCCCGGCGGAGCCGTCGGGGAGCCGGACGCCGTCGCCCTCGACGACGTCCGGGGTGACGCCCAGCGACTCCGTGACGATCTTCCAGACGGCGTCCGGGCCACCCGCTCCCGGCCGGAAGACCGAGGTGACCGACAGGGTGCGCGTACGGCCGGCGAAGTGGGCGAGATACTCCCGGAGGGTCTCCAGGTAGATGGGCCAGCCGGCCCTCATCGCCTCGAACTCGGTCTCCCAGTCGTCGCCGAGCATGCCGTGCTGCACGAGCCGCAGCACGGTCGTGCCGCCGTCGCGCCCCTCGACGAGAAACTCCATCGCCATGAACCGGCCGTCGGGGGCCTCCGCGCTCCGGGTCGCGAGGCGGGTGCCGGGCTCGTAGGCGGTGATCGTGGCCTGCTGGGTGTGGCCCATCATCGTGAGGTGGGCCGGACCTCCGGCGGACGTGCCGAGCTCGGTGCGCCCCATGAACCAGGAGTCGACTCCGGGCCCGGTCGCGATCGCGTCCCAGACCTGCTCGGGAGTGGCGTCGAGCTCGATCTCCTGGTTCAGCTCGAACGGGTGTGTCATCGGACTTCCTTCGTGTTCGGGGGGACGGTCGTACTCGGGGGGACGGTCGCGCTTGGAGAGACGTCCGCGCTCGGGGAGACGGCCGCGCTCGGCGGAACGGCCGCACTCGGGGGGACAGCCGCACTCGGGGAGACGGTCGTGCTCGGGTGGAGGGCGACGACGATCCGGTGGTCGCGGCCGTTCCGGGCCGATTCGTCGTGGTACTTGGACACCAGGGCCGTGACCGCTCCGGCGAGTTCCTGGGCGAACGCGGCCCGGTCGGCGGCCGAGGCGAAGCGCACCTCGCCGTCGATCGCGAAGGTCGCGACGCGCTTGCGCGCCCTGGCCGCGCCGGTGATGATCGCCCCGACGTCACGGACCAGCCGGGCCGCGACGGCCAGCAGCCAGCTCGCCGACAGCTGGTCGGGGGAGCGGGCCGGGTCGGGCTCGACCGACGCCAGCGCGGTCGGGGAGATCACGTAGGAGGCCGCGGTCGCGCGCATGATGCGCTCGTTGACGTTGCCCTTGCGCCGCTCCTCGATCATCTCGACGAGCCCGTGCGCCTCAAGCGTCTTCAGGTGGTAGTTGACCTTCTGCCGGGGCAGGCCGACCTTGGCGGCCAGCATGGTCGCGGAGCCGGGCTCGCTCAGCGCGGCCAGCAGCCGGGCCCGGATGGGGTCCAGCGAGGCCTCGGCGGCGGCCGGATTCTCGATCACGGCGATGTCCTGCATGACCACAGGCTATGACCGACAATTTTTATTGTCAAGGCAGTCTTATTTGCCGGTGGAGAGAGTCGAGCGCTCCGCCCCGCTCCTGCGAGCCGGGCGCCCCCGCCGGACACGGCAACGGCCCCGCCCCGGAAGGATCCGGGGCGGGGCCGTCGCAGGTGCCCGGGGTGGTGGTCTCCGGTTTCTCGGGGATCTCTCCCGTGGAAAACGGCCACCCAGGGTCACGGGCTAGCGGACGCCTCGCCTGCCGTACAGGCTCACCGCCAGGATGACGCCGACTGCGGCCAGGGCGATCTGGATGATCAGCTCGATCCAGTCGATACCGGACGTAGCGGAGACCCCCAGGGCTCCGGCGATCACGGTGCCGATGAGTGCGGCGACGATACCGATCACGATGGTCAGCCAGATCGGGATGCCCTGCTTGCCGGGCACGACGAGCCGACCCAGGGCACCGATGATGGCGCCGATAACGATGGCGGTAATGATGCCGGTGACTGTCATGTTCCACGCTCCCTGTCTGCTCAGCTGCCAGGCGTATGCCCTGGGAAAAAGGAACAACACATAACGGGGTGCCCCGAATTAGTGGCCGCGGGTCACGAGTCCGTCGCGCGGAGGTCTGAAGCCGGTCCTGACCCGCGAGCCCCCGCGGGGGAAACCCGGCCTCACCTGCCCCGGGAGTCCTGCCGTCCCCCACGGCCTCTCGCGGCTCGCGTTCTCCCCTCAAGGGCGAAATCAGATGAGATCTGTGAGTCAGGGGGCGGGGGCGACGGGTTTCCCGGGGGGTGTGGACCCTCTTTCCGGGACTGCGGTCCCACCGGTTCCGTCGCTTCCGCTCGGGGTGGCCTTGGCGGGAGCCGGGGCCGGGGCGTCCGGGGCGGTCGCGGGGGTGACGGTGTTCAGGAGGGAGCGGGCGAGCCCGAGACCGGCGCCGCCGAGGGTGAGGGCCTTGGCGAGCATCTCCTCGACGCCCTGGGCGCCGTTGAGGACGACCATGTGGTCGACGTTGCCGAGGGCCTTCGCGCCCGCCTCGACGATCTGCGGCCACTTCTCGGCGAGCTGCTGGGCGATGACCGCCTCCTGGTTCTCGGAGAGGGCCTCGGCGCGGGCCCGGATCGCGTCGGCCACGGCCAGGCCCTTCGCCCTGGCGGCGTCGGCCTCCGCGAGCCCCTGCGCCTTGGAGGCGTCGGCGGCGGCCAGGCCGCGGGCCCTGGCGGACTCCGCCTCGCCGAAGCCGGTGACCTTCGTCGCCTCGGCGGTGGCGATACCGCGCAGCCGCACGGACTCCGCCTCCGCCGCCGCGGCCTGCTTGACCTGCGACGCCTGCGCGGCGGCGCGCAGCTCGGTCTCGCGCGCCTCGGCCTCGGCCTGGGCGATGCGGGCGTCGCGCTCGGCCCGGGAGACCGTCACGGTCTCGTACGCCCTGGCGTCCGCGGGCTTGCGGATCTGGGCCTGGAGCCGCTGCTCGGCCAGCGCGGCCTCGAGCTCGGCCGCGCGGGTCTCCTGGACGACGACCTCCTGCCGGGCGGACGCCTCGGAGAGCGGTCCCGCCTGGCGGGACCTGGCCTGGGCCTGGTCGATCTCGGCCTGGTAGAGGGCCTGCTTGATCTGCGCGTCACGCCGCGCCGCGGCCTTGTTGGCGGCGGCGATCTGCTCGGCCTGGGTGGCCTCCTGGTCGCGCTGGGCCTCGGCGATGCGGGCCGCGGCGGCGACGCCGGCGGCGTGCGGCTTGCCGAGGTTGGTGATGTAGCCGGTCCCGTCCTCGATCTCCTGGATCTGCAGGGAGTCGACGATCAGGCCGAGCCTGATCATCTCGTCGGCGGCTGAGGCGCGGGTCTCCCCGGTCAGCCGCTCGCGGTTGAGGATGAGGTCCTCGACGGTGAGGTTGCCGATGATGGAGCGCAGGTGACCGGTGAACAGCTCGTGGATGGCGCCGTTCATCGAGTCCTGCTGGTCGAGGAAGCGGCGGGCGGAGTTGGCGATCGAGTGCAGGTCGTCGCCGACCTTGTAGATCACGACGCCTCGTACGACCACCGGGATGCCCTGCTGGGTGACACAGGAGACCTGGAGGTTGGCGGCGCGGCTGTCCAGGCGCAGGCGGCGCGCGGTCTGGAAACCGGGGAGCACGGAGGTGCCCTTGCCGGTGACGATCCTGAACCCGAGGCTGTCGGCGTCCGTGGAGCTGCCCCGGGCGCCGAGACCGGAGATGATCAGCGCCTCGTTGGGCTCCGCCACCCGCCAGACGGTCTTGAACAGCAAGGTCAGGATGAGAAGGGCGACAAGGGTCACGCCCCCTATGACGAGGTACTCCATGGGTGTCTCGGCCTCCGCGGTGTGGGGGAGAGCAGGGGAGAGTAAGGGAGGGTCGGGGTGAAGGGAGGGCGGGAGTCAGGGGAGCGCGCGGGCGACGTAGATCGTGCGCGGGGGGAAGAACTCGACGACCACGACGATCGAGGCCGGGGCGATCTCCTCGTCCGGGACCGTCGGGTAGGCGTAGAACGCCTCGACGCCCCCGCGGACCGCCACCATCACCTCCCCGACCAGGCCGGGGCCGATCCTTCCGGTGACTCTTCCCTGCTTGCCGATCACGCGATACCCCCGCGACATCCACCAAAAGGGATAAAGCGAATTCGGACCCCGCCCCCGGCACGCCGCGCCTCACCGTCCGGCGACATGGAGGCGCCGGATCCATCGCCAATCCCCTGGGTTCACTTTATACGGATAACGAGCCGAGCGACCATAACGTTCCGGATTATCCGCTAATCCGGATGACACACCTTCCCTGCCCGGCGGAATCACCGGACCATGGCGACAGAAGGGCGCGGAGCAGCGGAAACGGGACGAGACCTGCTCATGGGTGTCAGGGTGGCACACCGGGCCGCTCGCGGCGCCGACGGATTTTCCCGGATCGGATAAGCCCAGGTGGCACCGAAGTCGCATCACCACCCCTCCCCCTTTAATTCCCAGCCACCACGACATGCCTCTCATGTAGGAGATGTCACGACAGCACGTTAATGGCCGGGGTAAAAACTTCCCGAAAACGCAGCGCGGCGGCCCCGGCGATCCATTCACATCGTGAGGATCACCCCATGACCGATCCTCACGAGATCAATCCCCGTAAGGCCCTGGAACTCGGCATGGACCGGCCCATCTCCCGCCGGGACTTCTTCGACGGGGCGATCGCGGCCACCGGGATCGCGGCGGCGTGCTCGCTGCTCGGGGCCGGCGGCTGGGACGACACCCCGCCCGCGCCCCCGGAGAGCCTGAGTCTCTCGCCCGACCTGTCCCGTCCGCCGTCCCTCACGGGGTTGCGCGGCGACACGGCGGAGGCGCTGAGCGTGCCCCACGCCCTGCGCGACCAGCGGTTCTGGCCGTACGCGGGCACGCCGGAGCCCACCGGCGAGCACTACGACCTGGTCGTGGTCGGCGCGGGGATCAGCGGCCTCAGCGCGGCCCACCGATGGCTGGAGCACGACCCCTCCGCGCGGATCCTGATCCTCGACAACCACGACGACATCGGCGGGCACGCCGTGCGCAACGAGTTCCGTCCGGCGGCCAGGAAGGGGCCGCTGGTCGCGTACGGCGGCTCGCGGTCGATGGAGTGCCCGTCGGCATGGACCCCGGAGGGCAGGGACCTGCTCGCCAAGCTGGGCGTCCGCCCCGAGAGCCTGGGAGAGCCCGCCGGGCCGGGCCTGTACGCGAGCCTGGGGATGCACGACGGCGTCTTCTGCGACCGGGAGACCTTCGCCGAGGAGCGGCTCGTCGTGCTCGCACCCGGCAAGGGCGCGGCGCGGTGGATCGCCGAACTGCCCGTCGCGGAGCAGGCCAGGAGGGACCTGCTCATGCTGTACGGCGGCCCGCCCGACTGGTTCCCCGGCCTGTCCGCCGAGGAGAAACAGGCGCGGCTGGCCCGGCTGACCTACTCGGGGTTCCTCAGGGACGTCTGCGGGGTCCACCCGGACGTGCTGGCGTTCGTGCGGACCATGCCGAGCGACGAGTGGGCCTACGGCTCCGACGCGTTCGGCGCGATCGACGCCTGGGCCACCGCCGACGAGTACCGGTACGCGGGGTTCCAGGGGCTCGGGCTCGACAGGTCCAGGCCGTCCAGGTACAACTCCCCGACCGTCATCAAGGAGTGGGGCGCGGGCGAGCCGCGCGCCCGCCGCTTTCCCGAGGGCAACCAGGCGATCGTCCGGATGATGACCGCCCGGATGGTCCCCGGCTTCGCCACGGCCACCGGCGTGGAGGACGTCACCACCGCGGGCTTCGACTACGACGCGCTCGACCGGCCGGGCAACCGGGTCCGCGTACGCCTGTCCAGCCCGGTGGTCTCGGCCGCCAACGACGGCCTGCCCGGCGCGGACCCCAGGACGGCCACCGGCGCCACGGTCGGGTACTTCGACGGCGAGCGGGTGAAGACCGTGGCGGCGGGCAGCGTGATCATGGCCTGCTGGAACGCGATGATCCCCTACCTCGTCGGCGACCTCCCGCCCGCGCAGCAGGCGGCCCTGCGGCGGTCGGTCAAGGTGCCCCTGCTGTACGCGACGGTCCAGCTCCGCGACTGGCGGGCCTGGCGGGAGCTGGGCG
Organism: Streptosporangium sp. NPDC002721; assembly: GCF_042888905.1. NCBI lineage: Bacteria > Bacillati > Actinomycetota > Actinomycetes > Streptosporangiales > Streptosporangiaceae > Streptosporangium > Streptosporangium sp. NPDC002721. The sequence goes on along the minus strand of NZ_JBIAQI010000013.1, from coordinate 114,919 downwards.
TCAGGCGCGCCCGGTTCACCGGCGCCCGCTGGTGCGTGGCCGAGCTCGACGACCCGGTCGACCTCGGCGGCTACCGGTGCCCGAGGACGCCCGAGGAGCCGATCGCCGTGCACATGGTCAGCACCCCCGTCACCCCCGGCATGTCACCCGCGCACGGCTCGGTCGCCGGGCGGTACGCCCTGATCGGGACGCCGTACGAGCACCTGGAGTACAGCATCCGCGACCAGCTCACCCGGCTGCTCGGCCCGGGGGGCTTCGACGCGGCCCGCGACATCGAGGCGATCACGGTCAACCGGTGGGGACACGGCCACGCGCCCGAGTACGCCACCCCGTGGGACCTCGACTTCTATCCCGACGGGCTCTTCCCGGCGGCCGTCGCCCGCAGGCCGCACGGCCGGATCGCGATCGCCAACTCCGACTCCGTCCCCGCCGCCCGCGCCGACGCGGCCGTCACCGCCGCCTATCGCGCGGTCGCGGAGCTCCGGGTCCGGCCGCCACGCCCCTCCGGCGCGCCGATCCCGATCTGATCCGACGCCCTGGCGGCGGTCCGGCGGACCGCTCCCGCTCCCCGGGACTCCGGGTTCCCCGGCTTCCGCGCCGCTGACGGGCCGGACGGTCCGGGGCTATCGGCCCGGTTTCCTCAGCTTCGTGAAGGCCCAGTTCATGCGGGGCTCGACCGCCCAGCGGGTGACGCGCCGCACCGGCGGCGTGCACAGCAGGGCGGCGAGGCCGACCCCGAAGAGCGCCACGGCCGCCACCCCCGGCACGGTCTGGGCCCAGTCGCCGTAGAAGCGTTCGGCGACCTTCACCACCAGGCCGTGGAGGAGGTAGGCGTACATGGTCGCCATGCCGAGCCCGGAGTACCAGGTGCGTCTGGAGGGGGTGACCGCCAGGAACGCGGCGACGAGCAGCGCCCCGGCGGCCAGCATGCCCAGGCGGATCAGGCTGCCGGTGAGGTCGTCCACCCCGATCACGTCGTTGGCGTGCCGCCAGCGGATCCACTCGGTCTTCACGGAGGTGTGCACGGCGAGCGCCAGGGCCGCGCCGGCGACCAGGACGACCGCGCCCGCGACCCGGACCCACCGCCTCCTGAGCCACTCGAAGTGCTCGGGCCGCAGCATGAGCCCGAGCACGTAGAACGGGAGCAGGCCGAGGGTGCGGTTCATCGACAGCTCGTCGGGGAGCCTGCTCATCCCCGACAGCAGCGACAGCCCGACCGCGACCACCAGCGGCCACCGCAGCTGCTGCCAGACCGGCGTGGACAGCCTCCACAGGAACAGCGACATCAGGAACCAGGTCAGGTAGTACGGGTCGAGGAGGCTGATGTCGAGCTTGCCGTACAGCAGGAGGCGGGGCAGCGAGTAGATCAGCTCGAAGATCACGTACGGGACGGCGAGGGTGCTGATGAGCTTGCGCGCCTTGCCCGACCCGAAGGTGAAGTTCCGCGACAGGTAGCCGCTGAGCACGATGAACAGCGGCATGTGGAACGTGTACACGAAGAAGTAGGCGGCGTGCGCGACCGGGACGTCCCGCAGGTTCTCGATCAGGTGGCCGGACACGACCAGGGTGATCGCCAGGAACTTGGCGTTGTCGAAGAACGGGTCCCTGCCCGCGACGGGCGGGAGGGCGGCCCGCTGCGGGGTTGTGACGCTCACAGGCCGGGACGGTAACCGGAGCCCCCCAACGCCCGGCGAACGGCCGGTGACACGCGGGGAAATCCCGGCTGCGAACCGCCTTGAAAGCCTCGAACCGCCACGAGCACTCGCGGATCATCGTGAGTCTCCATGAGACTTCGTGCCATCGCGAGTCGCCGTGAACCCCTGCGAATCACCCCGACCGCCGTGAGCCATCACCGGCCATGGCGAAGCGTGACGAAGCGAAGCGTGGTCCCCGGGCACCCACGGACACCTGCGCGTATCCGTGGGCGCACGAGCGCGGACGCCGACCGCTACCGCGCCGCGCGGGCGGTCGCTACCGCGCCGCGTGGACTGTCACGCGACGACGGCCGCTACCGCGTCGCGCGGGCGGTCACGCGACGGCGGCGGCGCTGGCGTCCCAGAGGGCGCGGGCCAGCGCGGGGTCGGACATGCCCTTGGGAACGGCCGCGGGGGCGCTCTTCGCGAAGTAGCGGCCCGGGTGGGCGGCGCCGTCCGGGTGGGTGGCCAGGTGGACCATGGTGCTCGCGCCCTCCTCGACGCTCTGGCCCATGCCGGGGACGTTCTTCACCATCCACATCATGAGCGTCGCCGGGGCGAACTCGGTCTTGATCACACCGGGGTGGAAGCAGGTCGCGGTCACCTCGGTGTCCTTGAGGCGCCGGGCCAGCTCGACCGTGAACAGGGCGCCCGCCTGCTTGGTGTCCCCGTACTGGAGCCAGCCGTTCCAGCGCCGCCGCTCGCGGTCGAGGTCGGACGGGTCGAGGCGCCCGGTCTTGCCCGCGCGGGAGGTGGTGGTGATCACCCGCCCCGTCACCCGTTCGAGCAGCAGGTTCGTCAGCAGGAAGGGGGCCAGGTGGTTGACCTGCATCATCGTCTCGTGGCCGTCGGGCGTGAGCGTGCGCTCGGTCGTCATGACGCCCGCGTTGTTGACGAGGACGTCGATCCGCTCGTAGCGGGACAGCAGTTCCGCCGCCAGCCTTCGCACGTCGTCCAAAAGGGTGTAATCGCAGGTAAACGTATCGGGAAGTGTCCCGGAGACCGCCCGAACCCTTTCCGCCACGCCTGCCGTCTTGTCGGGATTACGGCCGACCAGAACTACCCTCTGCCCGCGTCTCGCGAGCTCCACCGCGGCCGCTTCACCAATTCCGGCACTAGCCCCGGTAATCACACTAATCATCAGATCCTCCACTGCGCAAAAACCTTATTCGGTGCTAGTCTCCTGTGCGATCTTCGGAGGCGTATCCATCCCTTTACCGGCACGAGCCTCCACACGCTCAGGGGTTGGGACGAGTGGACATGAGCTCTAGAAACCGCTCGATTCGGTTCAAGATTTTCTTGCTGTTGCTCCTGCCGCTGCTGTCACTGAGCGCGCTGTGGGGCTTCGTGCTCAACCTGACCGTCGGTGACGGTATCGCGCTGCTGAGGTCGGGCGCCCTCTACCAGACGGTGGGCGTCACCTCCACGGAGCTGGGTCTGCAACTCCAGGCCGAGCGGACGCAGTCGTCCGTGGCGATCAGCTCGCGGGTCCTCACCAGCGGGATGGGCGAGCAGCGGGCCCGTACCGACCGCGCGGTCGAGGGGTTCAGGCAGGCGGCCGTCGGCAACGATTCCGGCAGCCCGGAACTGCGCAACTCGCTGGACGAATTGCTCCGCCGGCTCGACAAGCTCCCGAGCGTCCGCTCGGGCGTCGACAGCGGGCAGCACTCGCGGCTGGACGTGCTGTCGAACTACAACCAGATCCTCGACGCGGTCTTCCTCGTGTACGACCAGATGGTCGTGGTGCCGGACCTGTCGATCTTCCAGCAGGCCGCGGCCATGCAGGGGATGGGCAACGCCCACGAGATGATCGCCAGGGAGAACGCGCTGATCAGCGGGGCGCTGATCGACTACCGGCTCTCCGAGGAGGAGCGCAAGGCCTTCGGCGAGTACGTCGCCACCCGGCGCTTCCTGCACACCCGGGGCGCGGCCTCGCTGGACGCCGAGCTGGGCGCGCAGTACCGCGCGACCTTCGCCTCCGCCGCCTTCGAGAAGTTCACCGACCTGGAGAAGGCCATCGCCGGGTCGAGCCGCGGCCGGCTGAGCCCCGCGGCCAGCACGTGGAAGGCGACCACGGACGGGATCTCGACCTGGCTCGACCAGGTCAACCTCGCCGCCTCCAAGAAGCTGGCCGAGCGGGTGGAGGGGGTCGCCGCCGGCATCATGATCCGGATCCTGATCGCCGGCGGCGTCGGCCTGATCGCGGTGGTCGCTTCGATCATCATCTCGGTCCGCTTCGGCCGCCGCCTCGCCACCGAGCTGGCCGGGCTCCGCTCGGCCGCCCTGGACCTGGCGGACGTGCGGCTGCCCCGCGTCGTGGACCGCCTGCGGCGCGGCGAGGACGTCGACGTGCGGGCCGAGGCCCCGCCGATCGAGGCGGGCGGCTCGACCGAGGTGCACGACGTGGCCCACGCGTTCGGCTCGGTGCAGCGCACCGCAGTGGAGGCCGCCGTCGGCCAGGCCAACCTGCGGCGCGGTGTCAGCCAGGTCTTCGTGAACCTGGCCCGGCGCAAGCAGAGCCTGCTCCACCGCCAGCTCACCCTGCTCGACAGCATGCAGCGCCGGGCGACCGACCCCGACAGCCTTGAGGACCTGTTCCGGCTGGACCACCTGACCACCCGCATGCGGCGGCACGCCGAGGGCCTGATCATCCTGTCCGGCGCGGCGCCCGGCCGGTCGTGGCGCAAGCCGGTGCCGGTGATCGACGTGCTGCGGGCCGCGATCGCCGAGGTCGAGGACTACACCCGGGTCAACGTGGCGCCGGTGCCCGACGTCTCGCTCGACGGGGCCGCGGTCGCCGACATCACCCACCTGGTGGCCGAGCTGATCGAGAACGCCACGATCTTCTCGCCGCCGCAGACCGTGGTGACCGTGCGCGGCGACGTGGTGGCCAACGGGTTCGCCGTCGAGGTCGAGGACCGCGGCCTGGGCCTGAGCGCCGCGGAGTACGAGGCGATCAACGAGCGGCTGGCCAGCCCGCCGGAGTTCGACCTCGCCGACAGCGACCGGCTCGGCCTGTTCGTGGTGGGCCAGCTCGCCTCCCGGCACGGCGTCCAGGTCATCCTGCGCGGGTCGCCGTTCGGCGGCACCACGGCCATCGTCCTCATCCCCCGCTCGGTGATCGCCCAGCAGGACTCGCCGCTCGCCCTCACCGCCGAGCGGACGTCCCTCACCCCGGAACGGACGTTCTTCACCGCCGAGCGCGTCCCCGAGCGCCAGAAGGAACTGTTCGAGGCCGCCCCGCCGGACGTGCCCGCCCCTCCGGCCAACGGCAACGGGCTCCCGCGCAGGACGAGGCAGGCTCCCCCGAACCAGCCGGGCCAGCCGAACCACCTCGGCCAGGCGGTCCAGCAGAACCAGCCGGGCCAGCCCGCCGCCCCGTCGCTCAGCGTGGTGACCGACCTGCCCTCCCGTACGCCGTCCCCGGACCAGGCGGGGCAGGCGGGACGGCCGCCCGCGGGCTGGGAGACGGGCTGGGACGCGCCGGCGCGCGAGGCCCCTCCCGGCACACACTCACCGGCATCGCCTCGGGAACCGTCCCAGGCGCCCCGTGAGACCCACGAGACGCCTCGCGACCCCCACCCCCTGGACAAGGGCGGCAACGGCGGTCCGACGCGTCAGGCGGCCGTACAGCCCCCCGCGGGGCCGGGCGGCCTGCCCCGCAGGGTCCGGCAGGCGAACCTGGCGCCTCAGCTCCGCCAGGAGTCCGAGCCGGCCGAGCCGGAGCCGAGGACGGAACCTGGCGAGGAGCGTTCGCCGGACGAGGTCCGCGCGCTGTTCTCCGCCTTCCAGGCGGGGGCGCGACGCGGGCGCGAGGAGCAGGAAAATGACTTCGCGCACCATACGACAGGCGACAAGGGGGAGAAATGACCGGGAAATTGACCAACACCGGCGAGCTGAACTGGCTCCTCGACGACCTGATCACTCGGGTGAGCGCGGTGCGCCAAGCGGTGATCCTTTCCACCGACGGGCTGGCCGTCGGGTTCTCGAAGGGGCTGCTGCGCGAGGACGCCGAACATCTGTCCGCGGTCGCCGCCGGGTTCCAGAGCCTGGCGCGCGGCGCGGGACGCCACTTCGGCGGGGGCGAGGTGCGCCAGACCATCGTGGAGATGGAGTCGGCGTTCCTGTTCGTCACCGCCGCGGGGCAGGGAACCTGCCTGGCGGTGCTGAGCAGTTCCGACGCCGACGTCGGCCACATCGCGTACGAGATGGCGATGCTGGTCAAGCGGGTCGGCCAGCACATCTCCACCAATCCACGCCAGGGTCTCTCGTGAGCGAGGGAACGGGGGGCCGCGTCGTCGACGGACCGTTGAATCCCCGAACCCGGTGCTGGAGGTCGTCCGGATGACACACTGGATGGACGAGGAGGCCGGGCCGGTCGTCCGCCCGTACGCGCTCATCGGGGGGCGCACCCGCTCCTCCGGTGACAAGCTGGACCTGGTCGCGATGGTCACCTCGACTCGCGGCGCTCCTTCCGGGGGATTCGTCCCAGGCCCCGAGCAGGAACGCATCCTCGCCATGGTCACCACTCCGACCTCGGTCGCCGACGTCGCCTCGGACCTGAACCTGCCGCTCGGCGTGGTCAGGGTCCTTCTCGGCGACCTGCAGGACCACAAGCTCATCTCGATCGGGCGCGCCTCCGCGAGCGAGCGCATTCTCAAGGAAGTGATCAATGGACTTCGGGCCCTCTGACGAACCCGTCGCCCTCAAGATTCTCATCGCGGGTGGCTTCGGGGTGGGCAAGACCACGCTGGTGGGCGCCATCAGCGAGATCCGGCCGCTCCGTACCGAGGAGGTCCTCTCCGACCGCGGTATCGGCATCGACGACGTCGACGGCGTCGAGGGCAAGACCACCACCACGGTCGCGATGGACTTCGGCCGCATCACGATCAGGGAGGGTCTGGTCGTCTACCTGTTCGGCACGCCGGGCCAGGAGCGCTTCTGGTTCATGTGGGACGAGCTGTCCTACGGCGCGCTGGGTGCCGTGGTGCTCGCCGACACCCGGCGGCTGACCGACTGCTTCCCCTCGATCGACTACTTCGAGCAGCGCGGCACGCCGTTCATCGTGGCCGTGAACTGCTTCGACGGTGCCGACCGGCACGAGGCGGAGGAGGTACGCGTCGCCCTGGACCTCGACATGGACGTGCCGGTGCTCCTCTGCGACGTGCGACGCCGCGTCTCCGCGAAGACGGTGCTCGTGACGCTCGTGGAGCACTCCCTGAGGGTGCTGACGGCCAGCCAGAGCTGAGGGGCGGGCCGGGGTGCTCCCCCGGCCCCCGCCGGAGGTCGTACGACGGCCGGTGCGCTACGGCCGGGGTGCGGCGTGCGGGCCGGGCCGGAGGGCCTACCCCGCCACCGGGGTCACCGGGGGCGTCACAGCGCCCGCAGGCCGCTGATCAGCTCCTTCAGGAGGCTCTCCGGGGGCATGGACGCGGCGGGAAGCGGCGACCGCACCAGGATCAGGCCCTGGTCCAGCAGGTCGCCCAGGAGAACTTTGATCACGCCGATCGGCAGGCCCGCGTCCGAGGCGATCTCCACGATCGGGCGGGCCCGCCTGACCAGGTTGAGCAGCCGCCGGTGCTCGGAGCCCAGGTTCACCCCGGGACCGCTCGGCGCGCCGGTCGCCACCACCATCGCGAGCAGGTCGAACGAGGACGACGACGCCCGGGTGCGTCCGCCGGTCATCGCGTAGGGACGGACGACGGGCCCGGCCTCCTCGTCGACCCACTCGACGTCGTCATTCATTGGCCGGCCACCCTGGGGCTGGTCGCCAGGTGCTGGCCGACGCGGGTGACCAGGCGGGCCATCTCGTAGGCGATCAGGCCCACGTCGGCGGCGCCGGTGGTCATGACCGACAGGCAGCTTCCCTGGCCCGCGGAGGTGACGAAGAGGAACGCGGAGTCCATCTCCACCATCGTCTGGCGTACGGCACCGCCGCCGAACTGCAGGCTGGTGCCCTTGGCGAGACTCTGGAAGCCGGAGGCGACCGCGGACAGGTGCTCGGCGTCCTCCTTGGTCAGCCCTCGGGACGAGGCCATCATCAGCCCGTCGTTGGACAGGATCAGCGCGTGCGAGACGTCCGCCACACTCGTGACGAAGTCGTCCAGAAGCCAATACAGCTCACCCGGCACGTGGTTAAACCCCTTCCCCTCTGATGATCTCGCTGACCGCCGGCCCCCGCCGGCGCGATGGACTCGTTCCCGCGGACCCGCTCCCACGGTCGTCCCCGGGCCGCGAACCCGGTCCCGGGACCGGGGATCCGCTCCGGCGCGCACGGTGGCCGCTCATCGCTTGGCACCGCCGTCCTCGTCGTCGGCGCGGCCGCGCTGCCACCCGGACTGCAGGGCGCTCATCAGCGCCCTCGCCTCCTCGGGAGAGCGGCCCTCGACCTCGGGCGAGCGGGACTCCCGGGCCGGGCGCGGCGACATGTCCGCCTGGTGCGACGGCGGCGTGCCCGCCTGTCGCGACGGCGGTACGTTCCCCTGGCGCGACGGCGGTATGTTCGCCTGTCGCACCCGGCGGGGCAGGCCGTCCCCGCCGCGCCTCTGTGGCTTCCAGAGGTCCGCGGGGACGGGGACCTCACCGGAGGAGTCACCGGGCCGGTCCATCCGCTCCACGACGGTCTCGGCGCGCTGTGCCGTCGACTCCGGGCGCACGCTGATGACGGTGAGCACCGGCGGCTCCAGCGGCCCGTCGACGGGCTCCGGGTCACCGAGCAGCTGCTCGGGGATGAGGACGACCACCCCGGTGCCGCCGTACGGCGAGGCGCGCAGCACCACCTCGACCCCGTACCTGGCGGCCAGCAGCCCGACCACGGCGAAGCCGAGCCGGTCGGTCTCGGCCGGGTCGAGCTCCGGCGGGCTGGCCAGGCGCTCGTTGATCGCGGCCCGCTTGTCGTCGGTCAGCCCGAGTCCCCTGTCCTCGATCTCGACCGCGAAGCCCCGCCCGACGAGCTCGCCCCGGACCGAGACCTGGCTGCCCGGCGGGGAGAAGACGGTGGCGTTCTCCAGGATCTCGGCGAACAGGTGCATCATGTCGGCGACGGCGTTGCCGACCAGGGTGGTGCCGCCCGTCGGGTAGATCCGCACCCGGGCGTAGTCCTCGACCTGGGCGGCGGCCCCGCGCAGCACGTCCTCCATCGGCACCGACGAGCGCCACTTGCGGCCCGCCGCCCCGCCGGACAGGATCACCAGGCCCTCGGCGTGGCGGCGCATGCGGGTGGTGAGGTGGTCGAGCTTGAAGAGGTTCTCCAGCGTCTCGGGATCCTCCGCCTGCTTCTGCATGGCGTCGAGCATCTTGAGCTGGCGCTGCAGCAGCGACTGGCTCCGGCGGGCGAGGTTGCGGAAGGACTGGGAGACGCCCTCGCGCAGCCTGGCCTGTTCCACGGCGGCGTCCACGGCGCTGCGCTGGACGCTGTTGAAGGCGTCGGCGACGTCGTGGATCTCGGCCGTGCTGCCCGTCGGCGTGAGCGCGGGCGCCTCGGCCGCCACGTCGACCCTGTCGCCGCGGCGCAGCTTCTCCATGACCTTCGGGAGCCGCGCCTGCGCGAGGTCGGCGGCGGCCCGCCGCACGGCGGCGAGCTCCTTGGTGATCCCGCTGCCGACCCGGAACGAGACCAGAAGCGACGCGACGACCGCGACGAGGCCGAGCACGCCGATGACTCCGGCGCGGACGAAGACGCTGACGGCCGCGGGCGTGGCCTGCTCGACGAGCGCGGGGGTGACCGCCGTCAGGGACCGCTGGTAGGCGGCGTCCAGCGCGTCGCCTGAGGCGCGCCAGTCGGTGGACCGCACCTCGGCGCCGGTCAGCAGGTGGTTCTCAAGGGTGATGAAGCGGGCGTACGTCGAGGAGGCGATCAAGTCGGAGAAGGGGGCCCGCAGCTCGGGCTCCAGCTCCGGGAGCGCCTGTTCCATGAGGAAGATCCGGTTGGCGGAGAGCTGGGTGAACAGCCGCATCTCGCTCGGCGTCATCGGGCTCCTGAGCGCCAGCGAGCCCGCGGCGAGTGCCCGCTGGCGGCTGAGCAGGTCCATCGCCTGATTGATCATCGTGACGCCGCGCGACTGGCGGTAGAGCGGGAGGTCGTTGTTGAGGCTCAGCGTGTTGAAGAGCCGCCGCAGCGCGTCCGGCAGCCGGGCGAACTCCACGGAGAGCCCCACCGGGCCGATCCGCCCGGAGTCGACCCTGGCGCGGATCGCGTCGAGCGCGCCCACCTGCCGCATCAGCTCGTCGTGGCGCGTCCTCATCTCCTCGGACATCGCCGCCTGCGCCGAGCCCTCGGTCGTCTGCTGGCGCAGCCGGACACGGGCCTGGTCGGTGACCGAGCGCTGCCCCGCGAGGGTGTCGCGGTCCGCGGCCGAGCGGGTGGCCAGGAACTCCGCCGACAGGATGTGCTCACGCTGGACCGCGGTGCCCAGCTCTCCGGCGGGCTTGCCGATGGTGTCGTACAGCGTGCCGACGGAGAGCAGACTCACCGAGTCGCCGACCGTCACGACCGTCGCGAAGCCCCACAGTGCCACCAGCGAGGCGAGCGGGATGACCAGCAGCACCGAGACCTTGAACCGGATGGACCTGCTCGATGCCATGTCACCTCAACGGTTCGCTCACAGATCGCCGGGGGAGGCCCGGAGGATCTTTAGATCGCCGACGAGAATAGCACTGGCGGCTCCTGCTATTTGTAGCCCATTCGTGACATGTCGTGAAAGAGTTTTCAGAAGTGAGTACGTCAGCCCAGAGCGGCGCGTGATGCGGGAGCGGCGCTCCGGGTCCAGGTCAGTCGCGCGAGCCGGACGGCCAGCACGCCAACCAGGGCGACCTCGGTGCCGAGCAGGGTCCACTCGGCGAGACCGACGAGCACCCCGTCCCCGGGGAGCGTCACGTAGGTGAGCGCCAGCAGGCCGAACCCCCCGGCCAGCGTCAGCCACTCCAGCGGCCTGGCCACCGGCCGCCACCGCTCGTCCTCGCCGAACCGCGCCGCCGCCAGGCCGCCCGCCGCCGGCACCGCGGCCAGCACGGCGATCGACACGTAGCGGTACGCCTGGGAGATCAGGTCCGTCCCCGTGCCGGGAAGGGCCGCCGGCACCACCGCGAGCACGATGAGCCCGGCGCCCCAGGCCAGCAGCAGCCGCTCGGCCAGGACGCCCACCGGCGCCCCCACGGCCCGCAGCCCCGCGGTCACCGCGAAGGCCGTGACCCCCAGCGCCGCCATCGCGAACCCGGTGGCCCCGGTGCGGTCCAGCGCGGCGTACTCGCTGACCGTCAGGTCGAGCGGGTTCGCGTAGGGAACCGGGTCGGCCTGTCCGGCGGCCACCGCCACGGCGGCCGCGACGAGCCCGGCGCATGCGATCAGGGGGTAGAGCCTCTTCGACGCGAGCATGCGCTAAGACTGTCCGCCGGAGGACGTTTCAGACATCCGGCGGCACCCCTGATCCAACCCTGAGCGATCCCTGAGACACCCCGCCCGGCGGCGGCCCCTTCGCCCGGAACGAGGGCGGGGACCACGCGCGGGGCACACGCCGGGTGAGGCCGCGCGCCGGACGGGCGCGCGGCCGTGTACCTGCGGCTCAGCGGAGGCCGCGGACCTCTGCGTAGCGGGCCCTGACCTCCGGTGCGGGCTCGGCCTCGTAGTGCTCGGCCCTGCCCGCCTCCCACTCCGGGGGCTCGTCGCCGCCGAGCAGCCAGGCGGCCTGCCTGGCCGCCCCGTCGGCGACGTACTCCCCGGGCTCGGGGACGACCACGGGCCGTCCGAAGACCGCGGGGGCGATCCGCCGTACGGCCTCCGACCTGGCGCCTCCGCCGATGAGCAGCACCCTGGCCGGGTCGAGCCCGAGGGCGTCGAAGGCGTCGGCGAGATGGCAGAGCATGCCCTCCACCGCCGCCCTGGCGAGGTGCGCCGGGGTGGAGGTGGCCAGCGTCAGCCCGTGCAGCGAGCCCGTGGCGGTGGGCAGGTTCGGGGTGCGCTCGCCCTCCAGGTAGGGGACGTGGACGAGCCCCCCGGCCCCCGAGGGCGCCTCCAGGGCCAGCCTGCCGAGCTCGTCGAGCCCGACCCCCAGCATCCGCGCGGCGGCGTCGAGCACCCTGGCCGCGTTGAGCGTGGCCACCAGCGGGAGGAACCGTCCCGTGGCGTCCGCGAACCCGGCCACGGAACCGGACGGGTCCGCGCTCGGGCCCGCGGCGACCGCGAAGGCCGTCCCCGACGTGCCGATCGAGACCACCACGTCCCCGGGCAGGGCGCCGACCCCGAGGGCCGCCGCCATGTTGTCGCCCGTCCCCGGCGCGAGCCGCACGCCCGCGCCGGAGACGCCGGCTGCGGACCGCACCTCGCCCGCGGGGTCGCGGGGACCCAGCACCTCGGGGAGGCCGGGTACGGCGCCGAAGGCCCTCTGGAGGAGGTCGGTCCGGTAGGCCCCGGCTGCGGGCGACCAGTAGCCGGTGCCCGACGCGTCACCCCTGTCGGTGACGAACTCCCCGCCCAGCCGCCAGGTGAGCCAGTCGTGCGGCAGGCAGACCCTCTCCGTGCGACGGGCGGACTCGGGCTCGTGCTCGGCGAGCCAGCGGAGCTTGGTCACCGTGAACGACGCGACCGGCACGCTGCCGACCGCCTCGGCCCAGACCTCGGGACCGCCCAGCTCCCCCACCAGGTCGGCGGCGGCTCCGGCGGAACGGGTGTCGTTCCACAGCAGCGCCTTCCTGACGACGTCGCCGGATTCGTCCAGGCAGACCATGCCGTGCTGCTGCGCGCCGACGCTCATCGCCTCGACGCCGTCCAGCCCGCCCGCCTGCGCGATCGCCTCCTGGAGCGCGTCCCACCAGGCCCCGGGGTCGACCTCGGTGCCCTCGGGGTGGCTCGCGCGCCCCTGGCGGACCAGGGCGCCCGTGCGGGCGTCCCTGATCACCACCTTGCAGCTCTGGGTCGACGAGTCGACCCCGGCCACCAGCGTCATCCGCGGACTCCGAGGAGGTAGTCCATGGCGAGCTGGTTGAGGCGCGTGAAGTGGAAGCCGCGCGCGGCCACCGCGTCGAGGTCGAACTCGTCGCGGTTCAGGTCGGCGATCGTCTCGCCGGGGGCGAGCGTGGGCTCGGAGAGCTCGGCGACCTTGCTCGCGGCGAGCGCCTCGGCGACCTCGGGGTCCGCGCGGAACGCCGCGACCTTCTCCTTCAGGATCAGGTACGTGCGCATGTTGGCCGCGGCCGAGACCCAGACGTCCTCGGAGTCCTCGGTGCGCAGCGGCTTGTAGTCGAAGTGCCTGGGGCCGTCGTAGCCGCCGTTCTCCAGCAGGTCGACCAGGAAGAAGGCGTTCTTCACGTCGCCGTGACCGAAGATCAGGTCCTGGTCGTAGCGGGGGCCGTGCTGGCCGTTCAGGTCGATGTGGAAGAGCTTGCCGTGCCAGAGCGCCTGCGCGATGCCGTGCGCGAAGTTGAGCCCGGCCATCTCCTCGTGGCCCACCTCGGGGTTGAGGCCGACGCGCTCGGAGTGCTCCAGCTCGTTGATGAACGCGAGCGCGTGGCCGATGGTCGGCAGGAGGATGTCGCCCCGCGGCTCGTTCGGCTTGGGCTCGATGGCGAACCTGATGTCGTAGCCCTGCTCGATCACGTACGAGGTGAGCAGGTTCATGCTCTCCTTGTAGCGGCTGAGCGCGGCCCTGATGTCCTTGGCGGCCCCGGACTCCGCCCCCTCGCGCCCGCCCCAGCAGACGTAGGTGGTCGCGCCGAGCTCGGCGGCGAGGTCCACGTTCTGGATGACCTTGCGCAGCGCGTAGCGGCGTACGTCGCGGTCGTTGCTGGTGAAGCCGCCGTCCTTGAAGACGGGGTGGGTGAACAGGTTCGTGGTGGCCATCGGGACCTTGAGCCCGGTCTCGGCCAGCGCCTTCTTGAAGTTCGCGATGGCCTTGTCACGGTCGGGCTCGACGGCGAGCAGGTCGTCGTCGTGGAAGGTGACGCCGTACGCGCCGAGCTCGGCGAGCCTGTGCACGCTCTCCGCCGGGTCCAGCGGGGCCCGGGAGGCGTCCCCGAAGGGGTCACGGGCCTGCCAGCCGACGGTCCACAGCCCGAAAGTGAAGCGGTCTTCGGGCTTGGGGGTGTAGGCGCTCATCTGCGTTCCTCCGATTTAATCCACTTTATGGACTTAATATGGATCGAGGTGGTGGGATCGTCAAGAGGTGGATGCTCCATGACACAGGCTGTACGCCACAATTCGATGCGCGCCCGCAACCTCGGCGTGGTCCTCGGCGAGGTCCGCAGGAGCGGCCCGGTCACCCGGGCGGCGCTGGCCGAGATCACCGGACTGACCAAGACGACGGTGTCGAAGATGGTCGGCGACCTGATCGAGGCGGGCATGGTCACCGAGTCGGGCGCGCTCAGGGACGGCGAGCGGGGGCGGCCCGGCACGGCCGTCTCGCTCAGCGGGCGGCGGGTCGCCGCGCTCGGCCTGGAGATCAACGTCGACTACCTGTCCGCCTGCGTGGTCGACCTCACTCTCGCGGTGCGGCTCAGATATGCACAGGCTGTGGACAACCGTACGTCCTCACCTGTGGAAACCCTGTCCCACCTGGAACAACTCGCCCACAGGGCTGTGGACGAAGCGCGCGCGGAGGGCCTGTCCATCGCCGGATCGACCCTCGCGGTGCCCGGCCCCGTGGACGGCGGGCTGGTCCACGCGGCCCCCAACCTCGGCTGGCACGACGTCCGCGTCTCCGACCTGCTGGACTTCCCCGTCGAGGTGGACAACGAGGCCAACCTCGCGGCCCTGGGCGAGCTGTGGTTCGGCTCGGTGCCCGGCGACTTCCTGCACGTGTCGGGGGAGATCGGCATCGGCGCGGGCCTGGTGGTCGGCGGCACCCTGTTCCGCGGCGCCCGCGGCCTCGCCGGGGAACTCGGGCACGTGGTCGTCTCCCCCGACGGCCCGGCCTGCCGCTGCGGCGGCCGGGGCTGCCTGGAGCAGTACGCCGGGCAGGACGCGCTGCTGAGGGCCGCCGGGCTGGCCGGGGTCCCCGACGGGGTGGCCGCGCTGCTGGCGCGCCTGCACGCGGGCGAGCGGGACTCCCTGGAGGCCTGCGAGCGCGCCGGCCAGGCGCTCGGCGTCGCCCTCACCTCGGCGGTGCACCTGATGGACCCGGGGACCATCGTGCTGGGCGGGGTGTTCGCCCCGCTGTTCCCGTGGATCCGGGGCCCGGCGCACGAGACGATGACCTCCCGGCTGGGCGTGATGCGCCGCGCCGTCCCCGAGCTCACCGTCTCGCGGCTCGGCGGCGACGCCGCGACCCTGGGCGCCGCCGGGCAGGTCATCCACCGGGTCATCGCCGACCCCTGGAGCCACCTGTCCACGGCACGGACCTGACCGCGATGGCCGAACGGCCGAGGGGCGTCGCGCCGATATCGCCATTATGGACGATCTTCTCCGCGGCCCGCGTTCCTACGCTTCCAACTGACCTGGAGGACGACGTACGGAGCAGAGATGACCGCAGTACTCGCCGGTGTGATGATCGCCGTGGTGATCGGTTCGGGGGGCGCGCAGCCGGTGGTGGCCGATGGTCCCGGAACCTCGTTGCGGGCCGGGGTGGACGCCGTTCACCGGGCCGGCGCGGTCGGGGTGCTCGCCGAGACACGGGACGGGCGCGGCCGGGCGGCGGCCCGGAACGGGGTCGCCGAGCTGGGGAGCCGGACGCCCGTGCCGTGGGGCGGCTACTTCCGCATCGGCAGCACCACCAAGACCTTCACCGCGGTGGTCCTGCTGCAACTGGTCGGCGAGGGCAGGCTCAAGCTGACCGACACGGTGGAACGATGGCTGCCCGGCGTGGTCGGCGGCAACGGGAACGACGGCCGCGCGATCACCGTCAAGAACCTGCTGCGCCACACGAGCGGCCTGAACGACTGGAACGGCGAGGTGCCCATCGCCAAGGACCCCACGCCGCAGAGGTATCTCGCGGAACGCTTCCGTCTCTACCGGCCGGAGCAGCAGGTGGAGCTCGCGATGCGCAAGCCACCCATGTGGACGCCTGACCCCGGCGCCCCCGCCGGGGAGAGGCGCTGGGCCTACTCCAACACCAACTACACGCTGGCGGGCATGATCGTCGAGAAGGTGACGGGCAACCCCCTGGAGCACGAGGTGCACGAGCGGATCGTCGCGCCCCTGGGACTGCGGCACACCACGACCGGCGCCACGGCCTATGTGCCGCGTCCCCACGCCCGCGCCTACCTGCAGTTCCCCGGCCGCACCGACCTGACCGACACCACGGTCATGGCCGACGGCGGCTCCGGGGACGGGGGCATGATCAGCACGACGGGTGACGTGACGACGTTCTTCCGCGCCCTGCTCTCCGGGCGGCTGCTGCGTCCGTCGGAGCTGGCCGAGATGAAGGACACCGTCCCGGCCGAGGACTACGACGGGACACCCGGCACGCGGTACGGGCTCGGGCTGGCCTGGCGCCCGGTCCCGGGCTGCGCGGACGGCGTCTGGAGCCACCACGGCAACTCTCCCGGCATGGGCTCGCGCAACGGCGTGACCGGCGACGGCCGTAAGGCGATCGCGATGTTCGTCTCCACGCAGCGGGCCGACGAACGACAGCTCCGGCAGGACACGGCCGCTCGCGAGCTGATCGACGGCACGCTGTGCGGCGCGGGCTCCTGACCCGCGGCTCGCCGTGACACCTTATGAACGACGGAACGCCGTCGCGGTACCGGCCCGCGATGTCACGAGGGGTTCGGGCCGGGGAGGATGGCGGCGCAGATCTCGGCCAGCTGGCGGAGCTGGTCGGGGGTCAGGCGGTCGAACAGCGTCTGGCGTACGGCCTCGACATGTCCCGGGGCGGCGGCGGCGAGGACCGCGAAGCCCCGGTCGGTGAGGATCGCCCAGCTCACCCGCCTGTCCTCGGCACACGGCTCGCGCCGCACCCAGCCGCGCTCCTCCAGCCGCTTCACCGCGTGCGAAAGGCGGCTCTGCGAGGAGTTGACCTCCGCCGCCAGCTCGCTCATCCGCATCGTGCGCCCGGGGGCCTCGGAGAGCTTCACCAGCACGGCGTAATAGGCGTGCGGCATGCCGGAGTCCCGTTGCAGCTGCCGGTCCAGCTCCTCCTGGACGCGCTGCGAGGCGGCCAGGAACGCGCGCCAGGTGCGCTGCTCGTCGTCGTCCAGCCATCGCGTCACGCACCCACCCTACTTGAACTCTCAACAAAGCGGGGGTAATCTACTTGAGAGTTCAAGCTTTTGGGAGGAACCATGCCGGTCCAGCGGCTCAACCACGCGGTTCTCTTCGTACGCGACGTGAAGCGCAGCGTCGCCTTCTACGAGGAGGCACTCGGCTTCAGGGTGGTCATGGGCATGCCGGGCGCCGTGTTCCTCCAGGCCTCGGGGTCCAGCAACGACCACGACCTGGGCCTCTTCGAGGTCGGCGCGCAGGTGGGCCCGTCGGGGGCCGGGCGCTCGACCGTCGGCCTCTACCACCTGGCCTGGGAGGTCGACACCCTCCAGGAACTGGAGCGGCTCGCCCTCAAGCTCGGTGATCTCAACGCCCTCGTCGGCGCCTCCGACCACTCCACCACCAAGGCCCTGTACGCCAAGGACCCCGACGGGCTGGAGTTCGAGGTCTCCTGGCTGGTCCCCGCCGACCTCCTCACCGAGGAGGTGCTGAGCGGGCGCTCCAGCATCAAGCCCCTCGACATCGCCAAGGAGAAGGCGCGGTACGGCGCCGAGACCCGCGGCGGCCTGGGGGTCTCGATCCCTGTCTGACCCTTCCGGGCGTCCGGTCCGTCCGGTTGCCTCGCGGCCCGGTACTCCGTGGCGGGCGGTGGGCCGCCGGGACCGGAGCGGGGAGGAGGGAGTGAGGAATTGCTCGGCTTTTCATCAGCGTTCGTCAGTCCTTGATGTCCTTCTTCTGTCTGGCAGGGTGAACGGCGCGTCAGACATCGAGTCGACCAGCGGGCCACAGCAGGGCGGGGCAGACCTTGAAGGGCTGCGGGGACCTTCCACATTGTTTGGACAGGGTGTCCACGGTGCGCCGTGCGATACGGAGGCGGGCGTATGCCTTTTGCTGGTCGACTAGTCATTGATCATGATTGTCGCGGTACGTTAACGCTCAACGACGTATCGTGAGGGGGGAGGGCTGATGCGGGTCCACCAGGCCTACCGTTACGCCTTGGACCCCACCCCCGAGCAGGCGCGCATGCTCGCCTCACACTGCGGCGCGGCGCGGTTCGCCTTCAACTGGGCCCTCGCCCGCGTCAAAGCTGCGATGGACCAGCGTGCGGCCGAACAGTCCTACGGCATCGCCGACGAGGTGCTGACCGAGGTGCCGTGGTCGCTGTACTCCCTGCGACGCACCTGGAACGCCGCCAAGGACACCATCGCCCCGTGGTGGGCGGACAACTCCAAGGAGGCCTACAACACCGGCCTGGACGGGGTGGCGCGGGCGTTGAAGAACTGGGTCGCCTCCCGCAACGGCACCCGGGCGGGAAAGAAGATCGGGTTCCCCCGGTTTACGTCCAAGCACCGCGCCGCCCCCTCGTGCCGGTTCACCACCGGCACGATCCGGGTGGAGGCCGATCGCCGTCATGTGACGCTGCCCCGGCTGGGCACCCTCCGCACCCACGAATCCACCCGCAAACTCGCCCGCCACCTTCAGCGCCGGACCGGGCGCATCCTGGCGGCCACCGTCCGCTGTGAGAGGGGTCGCTGGTTCGTGGCGTTCACCTGCGAGATCGACCGCACCGACCGTACCCCGACGAAGCCGGACGCCGTCGTCGGCGTCGATCTCGGCGTGAAGAACCTCGCGGTGCTGTCCACCGGTGAGGTGATCGCCAACCCCAGACATCACCGCTCGGCGCTCAAGCGGCTACGCAGGTTGAACAGGCAGCTCGCCCGCCGCGTCGGCCCGCGCACCCCAGGCGGCGCCAGAGGTGAGGCTTCCGCCCGGTGGGCCAAGGCCAAAGCGGGGCTCGGCAAGGCACATGCGCGGGTCGCCAACCAGCGGCGTGATGGCCTGCACCGGCTGACCACCCGGTTGGCGGCCACCTATGGCACGGTGGTGATCGAGGACCTGAACGTCTCCGGGATGCTCGCCAACCGCACGCTTGCCCGCGCGGTCGCCGACGCCGGGATGGCCGAGGTGCGACGGCAGCTGTCCTACAAGACCGAGTGGGGCGGCGGGCGGCTCGTGGTCGCCGACCGCTGGTATCCCTCCAGCAAGACGTGTTCGGGATGTGGCGCGGTGAAAGCCAAACTCGCCCTGTCCGAGCGTGAATACGCCTGCGCCGGGTGTGGTCTGGTCCTGGATCGGGATCTCAACGCCGCACGCAATCTGGCCGCGCTCGCGGCCGGCGTCGCCCAGAGTCGCGGGGAGACGGTAAACGCCCGTGGAGGAGCGGTTAGTCCTGTCGTTCGCGCCAGGCTCGCCCCGGTGAAACGGGAACTCCCGTCAGGGAGAACGCTGCCCCGGCAACGCGGCAGCTCGCTGGTGCGCACAGAGAAACACTGAAAACCAGCGAACGGTGATCCGGCGAAGGGCTCCCCAGCCCTTCGCCGGATCACGATTCCCCCGATGTGCCCGCGCAGCTCGGCGATACTCCCCTTTTCGCGGTTTTTTACCTATCCGTAAATCGCCTCGCGTCGCGCCGGGACCTGCCGAACCTGTATCAGCACCTGCCGGACCGGCGTCAGAGCCTGCCGAACCAGTCGCGTACCGCGTCGATCCCGCCGGCCCCGAGGGCGACCATCAGCGCGCACCGCGCCTTCGAGGGCGCCAGGCCGCGCGCCCCGATCGCCCCGACGCGCGCGGCGAGCCCCGCGCCGAAGCGCACCTCCTCGGGCGGGACCGTGTGCGTACGGCACCTGGACGCGACGACCACCGGGATCCCCCACTCCGTCAGCTCGGCGATCGTGGTGAAGAGCTCGACCGGCACGTTGCCCAGGCCGGTCCCCTCCAGCACGATGCCCTGGGCCCCGGCGTCCACGGCGGCGGTGAGCAGCGCGGGGACGATCCCCGGATAGGTCTTGATCAGGGCGACGTCCGACGCCGGGTCCCCCACGAACGCGGGCGGCCGGGGCGGCGGGGCGAACAGCGTCGTGACCCGGGCACCGGTCACCCGGCCCAGCACGGGGAAGGGGGCCGACGAGAACGCCGCGACGCTCGTGGCGTCGACCTTGGCGACCCAGCGGGCCGCGTGGATCTCGTCGTTGACGCACACGACGGCCCCGGCACCGCGCAGCGCGCCGTCGGCGGCGGCCGTGATGGAGGAGACGAGGTTGCGCGGGCCGTCCGGGGACGGCTCGTCCAGCGGGCGGACGGCGCCGGTCAGCACGATGGCGCCACGCTCCGCCGCCCGGCCCGCGAGCAGGTCCACGAGGTAGGCGGTCTCCTCCAGCGTGTCGGTGCCGTGGGTGATCACGACGCCGTCGAACCCGCGGTCCAGGACGGCCGAGCGCGCCCTGCGGGCCAGTTCGAGCATGGTCGAGGGCGACATGTCCCAGCCGGGCTCCGCCATCACGTCCTCGGCCACCACGTCCGCGGTGACCGCGCCGGGCGGGAGTGCCCGCAGGAGCTCGGCGCCGGACAGGACACCGGGACGGCCGGGGGCGTACAGGTGGGCGATGGTGTCACCGGTCGCCAGCAGCAGCACACGCTTCAAGGAGACGATCCCTCCGATGGGCCGCGTTCAGGTCGCCTCCATTTATAACCCATGACTACCCCCATTGGGGTTATCTCTAAAGGATCGCGCGGGAGGTGGGGTTTGCCCTACCTTTTTCCGGGATACCTCGCCCCTGTGTCCGGACCGCCGTGATCCCTACGGTGGATTCCATGACCGGCACCGAGATGACCACCCCCTGGGAGAGGATCAGCGCCCACTGGTCCGCGAGGGCCTGGCTCCGCACCGCGCACCTGGTGACGGGCGTGCCGATCGCCCTGCTGGGCACGGCGGTGATCGGGGCACTGGTGACGGCGTCGGTGCTGCTGGTGTGGACCGTGGTGGTCCCCGTGGTCGCGCTGCTGTTGTTCTTCTGGGTCGTCCGGCTGCTCACCCTGGTGCAGCGGTCCCGGTTCGCGGCCTTCCTCGACGTCGACATCCCCCCGGTCCCGCGCCGCCCGCTGAGCATGAACCCGTTCAGGCGGCTGCTCCAGGAGGCCAGGACGCGGAGCACCTGGCGCCGGATCGGCTACCACCTGCTGGCCCCGCTGATCAGCGGCTTCGGTGCCGCCTCCGCGGTCGGGGCGTGGGCGGGCGGGCTGGTCACCGCCGGGCTCGCCGTGCGCCACTGGGCGGCGGAGGAGACCTGGCCGAGCCTGGCGTTCGTCCTCGTCTCGGGGGCCCTGCTCGTCGCGGGGCCGTGGGTGGCCCGCGGGTTCGCGGTGCTGGACGTGATCGCCGCCGAGGCCCTGCTCGGCCCCAGCCTGAGCGACCAGCTGGCCCAGCGGGTGGAGACGCTGCGGGAGAGCCGTACCGGGGTGGTCGACGCCGCGGACGCCGAGCGCCGCCGCATCGAGCGGGATCTGCACGACGGCACCCAGCAGCGGCTGGTGTCGCTGGCGATGAACCTGGGCATGGCCCGCGCCACCCTCACCGACCTGCCGGAACCCGCCCGCGAGGTGATCGTGCAGGCGCACGAGGAGGCCAAGCAGGCCCTGAAGGAGCTGCGCGACCTCGTCCGGGGGCTGCACCCGGCCGTGCTCAACGACCAGGGCCTGGACGCGGCGCTGTCCGGGCTGGCCGCGCGGGCCCCGTTCCCCGTACGGCTGAACGTCGACATCCCCGAGCGGGTGTCCCCCACGGTCGAGGCGGTGGCGTTCTTCGTCGTCTCCGAGGCGCTGACCAACATCACCAAGCACGCGGGGGCGTCCGGCGCCGAGGTCACCGTCGACCGCCTCGGCGACCGTCTCCACCTGGCCGTCAGCGACGACGGCCACGGCGGCGCGGACCCGGAGCGGGGGACCGGCCTGCGCGGCCTGTCCCGCCGGGTCGGCTCCGTGGACGGCATCCTGTACGTCGACAGCCCGCTCGGCGGGCCGACGACGATCAGAGTGGAGCTACCGTGCGCGTAGTGCTCGCAGAGGACTCCGTACTGCTGAGGGAAGGGCTCGTCCGCCTGCTCGGCTCGGCGGGCATCGAGGTGGTGGCCGCCGTGTCCGACGCGGAGGGGCTGCTGCGCGCCGTGGACGAGCACGTCCCCGACCTCGTCGTCACCGACGTGCGGATGCCCCCCTCGCACACCGACGAGGGCCTGCGCGCGGCGCTCGTCCTGCGCCGCCAGCGGCCGACGCTCGCGATCCTGGTGCTCTCCCAGTACGTCGAGGAGCGCTACGCCACCCAGCTGCTGTCCACCGCCACCAGCGGGATCGGCTACCTGCTCAAGGACCGGGTGGCCGACGTCGAGGAGTTCCTCGACGCGCTGCGCAGGATCGCCGCCGGGGGCACCGCGCTGGATCCCGAGGTGGTCGCCCAGCTGCTGCTGCGCAGGCACAGCGACCCGCTGGACCGGCTGACCCGCAGGGAGCACGAGGTGCTGTCACTGATCGCGGAGGGCCGGTCCAACACCGGGATCGCCGAGGCCCTGGTGGTGTCCGAGAGCGCGGTCGGCAAGCACATCAACAACATCTTCACCAAGCTCGACCTCTCCGGCGCCGACAAGGACCACCGCCGGGTGCTCGCCGTCCTGCGATTCCTGAAGGTTTGAGAGAACATGCCGACACGAAACAACGCCCGGACCGTCTGGCTGATCGCCGGCGGGACCCTCACCGCGCTCACCGTGGCCTTCACCGCCCTGGGGGCGTGGGCCGAGATCACGAGGGTCCGCCCGAGCGCCGAGACCACGCTGCAGTCCCGGGCGCTCACCTCCTCGAAGATCGTCGTGGAGACCGCGAGCAACGTCAACGTCTCGGTCGTGCCGGGCGTGGCGAAGCGGCTGGACCTGGAGCGGACGCTCCTGTGGTTCCAGGACCGGCCCGTGGTCACCGAGGAGTGGGACGGGCGGACGCTCAGGCTCGGCGTCAGCTGTCCCGACGGCCCCGTCTGCCAGGCCGACTACGTCCTGAGCGTGCCCGCGGCCACCGACGTCGAGGCGACGTCCCACCGCTTCGGAACCGTTTCGGTGAGCGGGATCCAGGGCGACCTGCGCCTCTCCACCGCCGTGGGCGACGTGATCGTGGACGGCACGGGGGGCGCGCTGCGGGTCCGGGCGCAGACGGGCAACGTGATCGGCGCCGGCCTCAGGTCCGCCGAGGCCGACGTCGAGACCGGCACGGGAGACGTCGACCTGGGGTTCGCGGTCCCGCCGGACGACGTCAGCGCCGTGGTAAGGGCGGCCGGGAACGTGGAGGTCAGGGTGCCGGACGGGCCGGAGTACGAGGAGGGCTACAACGTGCGGACCAGCACCGGGAACGCGACCGTCGAGGTGCGGCGCGACCCGTCCGCCCCGCGGCGGATCACCACCCTGACCGGTACGGGCCGGCTGAGCGTCCTCCCCTCCTGACCCGCGCCCTCCCCTCCCGCGAGCCCATCGCACACACAGGTTTGACCAGTTCAAGACCAATGCCGGGGCCTCCGTACCCGCCCGGGGGACTTGAATCGAATCATGACTCCCGCCGACGACCCGCAGAGCCGGGCGGTCATCGACATCGCGGCGCGGCTCTTCGCGGCGTTCGGTCACGACGGCACGTCACTGCAGGGGATAGCGGAGGCTGCCGGGCAGGACCTGGCATGGGTGCAACGGCGGTTCGGCGACAAGCACGATCTCTACCTCATCGTCATCGACCACGCGGGGCGGGCGGAACGGGCCGTCGTGGAGGACGCGCTCAGCGCGCTCCCCGCCGCCGGCCCCGAGGAGTTCGCCGCGGTCATGTACGAGCTCTCCGAGCGCTACCTGGATTTCTGCCTCGACAACCCGCAGATCCCCGCCCTGTGGATGCACCGCTGGCTCGGCGACGCCGCCGACTTCCCCGACCTGGAGCAGGCCTACTCGGTCTCCCTCATCAACGACATCCGTGACGCGATGCGCACCGCCGCCAGGGCCGGGCTGATCGACGACCAGGTGGACCTGGGCCTGATGCTGCGCACGCTGATCTGGAGCGTGTACGGGTTCCTGCACGGCCAGACGATCGCCGAGGCGCACTCCGTCTCCACCGACCCCCGGGCGCGGCAGCGCCTCCTGGCCCACCACCGCCAGCTGCTCGACCGCATGCTGAGACTCCCCGGGGCCTGAGAGGGGCCTTCATCCGGCTCATGGACCCGTGTGCCCGCTCAGGCGTCCCCCGGCACCAGCCCCGCCTCGTAGGCGATGATCGCGGCCTGGACGCGGTTGTTCAGGCCGAGCCGGAGCAGGATGGCGCTGACGTGAGCCTTGACGGTGCCCTGCGAGAGGAACAGCTCGCGGCCGATGTCCTGGTTGGACATTCCCCGGCCGACGAGGGCCAGCACCTCGCGCTCCCGCGCGGTCAGCGACCTCACGTGCTCGCGTGCCACCCCCGCCCGGGACAGCCTGCCGCCGCTCAGCCGCTCGATGACCTTCCGCGCGATCCTCGGCGACAGGTACGCCGCGCCGTCGGCGACCGCGCGCACCCCGGTGATCAGCTCGCGGGGGTCCGAGGCTTTCAGCAGGAAGCTGCGGACCCCCTCGTCAAGGGCCCTGGAGACGTACTCGTCCTCGTCGAACGTGGTCAGCATGACGACCGCGACCTCCGGCGTGGCGGCACGCAGCTCGGCCGCGGCGGACAGGCCGTCGAGGCGGGGCATCCGGATGTCCAGCAGCGCGATGTCCGGCCGGTGCGCGCGCACCAGCTCGACCGCCTCGCGCCCGTCGGCGGCCTCGGCGACCACCTCGACCTCCTCGTCGGTGGCGAGGATCGCCCGCACCCCCGCTCGGATCATGGCCTCGTCGTCGGCCAGCACTATCCGGATCATCGGTCTCCCTCGTCTCCTCTCCCGCCGGTCGGGGCCCCTTCCCCCTCGAAGGCCGGGCCGGACGGGAACCGCGCCGTCACGACGGACCCGCCGTCCCGGGGACCGGCCCGCAGGGTGCCCCCGAGCAACCGCACCCGCTCGCGCAGGCCCGCGATCCCGCTCCCCCCGCTCGCCCCGCTCACCGGCACCGGCCCGGCGGGGGCGGAAGCGGGGGCGGGGGCGGGGGCGGCGGAGTTCGACACGGTGACGGTGACCGCGTCGCGGGCCCGTTCGACGCGTACGCGCACGTCAGCGCCCGGGGCGTGGCGGGCGGCGTTGGTCAGCGACTCGCGCACCACCCGGTGCGCGGCCCTGTCCACCAGCGGCGGCAGGGGCGCCCCCTCGCCGGCGTGGTCGAGGACGACCGTCATCCCGGCGCCACGCGCGCGGTCCACCAGCGCCTCGACGGACTCGTCCGGCGGCTCGGTGGAAACGGCGCCGGTCTCGCGCAGCACCCCGAGGGTGTGCCGGAGGCGGTCGGTCGCGGTGACCGCGGAGGCCCGCAGTCGCGCCGCCGCCTCCCGGTTCCGCGGGGTCATGTCGGCGGCCAGCTCCAGGGCTCCGGCGCGCAGCGCGATCAGTGCCAGCTCGTGGCCGAGCGAGTCGTGCATGTCCTCGGCGATACGGGCGCGCTCGCGAAGGGTGACGCGCTCGGCGACGAACTCCCGCTCCCGCCCGAGCCGGGCGACCCGCTCCCGGCCCGCCTCCAGCAGGTCGGCCTGCTGCCGCTGGAAACAGCCCGCCAGCCACGGCAGCACCACGAAGAGGCCGAGGACCGCCAACGCGCCGACAGCGGTCGCGACGTCCGGCACGGCGTAGAGGGACCCGGCCGTCGCGAGAACGACCAGGAGCAGCCGGCCGCGCCGTACGGGCAGGTGGCGGCCGTGCAGGTAGGCCACGACGGCCAGTATCACGAAGAGAAGCTGCCGCCACATCGGGATGCTGTCGAGGTGCAACCCGCTGATCAGGGCGGATCCCGCGATCACCGCCAGCGCCACGCCGTTTCTCATCGGGCCGATTCTCATCGGGTCGACACTACCGACCGCAGCCTCACCAGCCGCATCGCGGCGGTGACGGCCCCCGCCGCGGCCACGACCGCGAAGGTGATCGTCATCGGTGCGGCGAAGTAGGTGAGCTGCTCCCAGGTGACCGTCCGGCCGTTCATCAGAAAGGAGATCAGCCACGGGTACGCGGCGAACAGCGCGGCCGGCAGCAGCAACGGCGCCGTCCGTAACCCCGTCCGCAGCACCGTCCGCAGACCGGTCCGCCAGGCCGGGCTCCCCGCTCTCCGGCTCCCCCAGCGGCGGGACTCCGGCACGCCGGGCACCCGCTGGGACCGAACCCGTGCGCGATGAGCCACCCGGCTCGCCCAACGGCGGGACTCCGGCACGCCGGGCACCCGCTGGGACCGAACCCGTGCGCGATGAGCCACCCGGCTCGCCCAGCGGCGGGACCGCAGCACGCCGAGCGCGCCCAGGCCCGCCGCCGCCAGCGCGATCACCCCCAGGGCCAGCTCGAACTCCTGCCGACCGCCGCCCGGCACGTCGGGCGTGCCACCCCGGCTCATCGCGAGGAGGCCGAGGAGCACGTCGTAGGTGTCGTCGTGGAGAGCGGCGCTGTTGGTCATGACCGCGAAGCCGTACCCCGTGTCCGGGGCGATCGCCTCCACCGCGGTGTAGGTGAACAGGTTGCCCGAGTGCACGAGCAGCCTGGTGCCGTCCACGCTCTCCTCGCCCCAGCCCATGCCGTAGCCGCGCGCCGCGGACGGCGTGTGCATGGTCCTCAGGCTCTCCGGCGTCACCAGTTGCTTCCCGTGGCCGGTCTGGCCGATCAGCCATCTGCCCATGTCGGCCGCGTTCGTGACGACGCCGCCGCCACCGCCGTCGCGGAAGCCGGGCAGCTCGGGGCGCGCCACCCAGGCGCCGTACAGCGAGTTGAATCCCTCGGACGGCCTGACGACGCGGTCTCCGACGGCGCTGCCCGTCATGCCGAGCGGGCCGAAGACACGCCGCCGCATGTAGTCGCCGAAGCTCCGTCCGCTGACGACCTCGACCAGCCTGGCGGCCACGTCGTAGTTGACGTTGCAGTACTCCCAGCGCGTACCGGGATCGGCGGCCAGCGTGCCGGTGCCCAGCGCGGACACGTAGCCGGCGAGCGACGTGGCCTCCTGCGTCGCGCCGATGTCCACGGTGGTGTCGGACAGGCCGGAGGTCTGGTTGAGCAGGTGCCGCACGGTGATCCCGGCCGCGCGCCGATCGGCCATGCGGAACTCCGGCAGCCGCCCGGCTACCGGCTCGTCCAGCGAGATCCCGCCGTCGTCGACCAGCGTCATGACGGCCATGGCGGTGAACGACTTGCTGACCGAGGCGACACGCATCGGGGTCCTCTCGGTGACCGGTTCGCCGTCCGGCCCGTGCCCGTACCCACCGGCGTGCACGATCTCGCCCCTTTGGGTGACGACGACGGACATCCCCGGCAGTCCGGTGGACTCCATGGTCCGTTCGAGGTAGGCCCCGACGGCGGCCGGGGTGAGCCCGGTGGCGGGTGGCGCGGCCCGCGCGGCGGGAGCCGTGACGAGGACCGGGACGAGGACCAGGACGAGGACCGAGACCAGGCCGGCCGCCACCGCCGTCAGGCGGATGAGCTCGTGTTTCATGGGAAGAACCTAGGAACCCCGCGTCCGGGAAAGATCCGACGACCGGCCACCGCCACCCCCGACCAAAGTCTGATCTCCGGCCGGCGGCAGGCGCCGGACGTCCCGCCGGCGACCCGCGTGGTCGCCTCTCCCGCCCCGGCCGGCCCCGTCCACGGTGGCGGCGCGGGCGACCGGCCCCCGGCCCTCGGCCTCGCTGTCGGTGGCGTCCGTTACCGTGTCGCCGATCGCGTACGCGAGTGAGATGGGAGCGCGCCCACACCGGTCGGGAAATCCCTCGACGGCGGGCCGCTACCGTCTCATGATGTCGGTGGAGGACACTTCCACCGGCCGGGACGACGGCGACCCCGCCATCGTCCGCGCTTTCGGACAGTGGCGAGAACCAACGGGGGTTTTCGATGATGACCGCAACGACCGTCTCGGCCCGGGGCGAGACCCTGGCCTTTCCCGAGGGCTTCGTCTGGGGGGCCGCCACCGCCGCCTACCAGATCGAGGGCGCCGCGCGGGCCGGGGGGCGAGGCACGTCGATCTGGGACACGTTCTCCCACACGCCGGGCAGGACCATCGACGGTCACACCGGCGACGTGGCCTGCGACCACTACCACCGCTACGCCGACGACGTCCGCATGATGGCGGACCTGGGCCTCGGGGCCTACCGGTTCTCGGTGGCGTGGCCCAGGATCCAGCCGTCGGGCTCGGGGCCCGCCGTCGCCGCCGGGCTCGACTTCTACGACCGGCTGGTGGACGAGCTGCTGGCGGCCGACATCGCGCCCTACGTGACGCTCTACCACTGGGACCTCCCCCAGGCGCTGGAGGACCTGGGCGGGTGGACCAACCGCGACACCGCCCACCGCTTCGCCGACTTCGCGCGCATCATGTACGACCGTCTCGGCGACCGCGTCGGGACGTGGATGACCATCAACGAGCCGTGGGTGGCCGCGGTGCTGGGGTACGGCATCGGCGTCCACGCGCCGGGCCGCGCCTCGGCGGCGGAGGCCTTCCGCGCCTCCCACCACCTCCTGCTCGCCCACGGCCTGGGCGCCCGGGTGCTGCGCGACGCGGGGGCCCGCGAGATCGCCCTCAACCTGAACCTCACGCCGGTGATGACGCCCGGCCAGGTGAGCGACCCCGACCTCGTCCCGTCCGCCGAGGACGCCGAGGCGGTGAACCTGATCGACAGCCTCATCAACCGGCAGTTCCTCGACCCCGTCCTTCGCGGCGAGCACCCCGAGGCGGTGCTCGCCATCATGGAGCGCATGGGCGGGGTCGGCCACATCCACGACGGCGACCTGGAGACGATCAACCAGCCCATCGACCTGCTCGGGATCAACTACTACACCCCCTGCGTCGTACGGTCCGAGCCCGGCGAGCCGGCCAACGCCGCCTACCCCGGCAGCGAGAACATCCGGTTCAGCGGCACCCACGCCCCGACGACGGCGATGGGCTGGGCGATCGTGCCGACCGGGCTCTCCCAGCTGCTCACGCGGCTCTCGTGCGACTACCCCGAGGTCGGCCTGCTCGTCACCGAGAACGGCGCCGCGTTCGACGACGTGGTGACGGGCGACCGCGTGCACGACACCGACAGGACCGCCTTCTTCGAGGGCCACCTGAGGGCCGCGCACGCCGCGATCGAGGCCGGTGCCGACCTGCGCGGCTTCCTGGTCTGGTCGTTGCTGGACAACTTCGAGTGGGCCGAGGGCTACCACAAGCGCTTCGGGATCGTGCACGTCGACTTCGAGACGCAGCGGCGGCTGCCCAAGGACAGCGCGCTGTGGTACCGCGAGGTGATCCGGCACAACGGGCTGCACCGCGAGCGCGTCAAGCGCCCCACCCTGGAGGCGGTCGCCGCCCGCGCGGGCGTGTCGAGGTCGACCGTCTCCCGCGTGATCAACGGTGAGGGCACGGTCAGCGACGAGTTCCGCGCGATCGTCATGCACGCCGTCAACGAGCTGGGCTACGTCCCCAACTCGGCGGCCCGCAGCCTGGTGACCCGGCGCACCGACTCGATCGCGCTGGTCGTCTCCGGCTCCCCCGCCGGGACCCGCTCCGACGACCCGCTGTTCGCGGCGACCGTCCGCTCGGCCACCCGGGAGCTGGAGGAGTCGGGCAAGCGCGTCACCCTCATGATCGCCGACTCGTCGGCCGGACGGCTCCGGGTGGAGCAGTACGCCGCCTCCGGGCACGTCGACGGGGTGGTGCTCGTGTCGGCGCAGGGCACCGACCCGCTGCCCGCCGCGCTGGCCCGTACGGGCATCCCCGTCGTGTCGCTGGGCAGGCCCTCGGTGGCGACGCACGCGGCGTACGCCGACGTCGACAACGTGGGCGGCGCCGCCTCGGCGGTCGGGCACCTGCTCGCCAGGGGACGGCGGCGGATCGCCGCGATCGCCGGGCCCCCGGACGCGGTCGCCGCGCAGGAACGGCTGAGGGGCTACCGCGAGGCCCTGCGCGACACCGGGCACCGGTCGATCATCGCCGTCGGCGACCTCACCCTCGCCTCGGGCGCCGAGGCGATGCGCCAGCTCCTGCGCGACGACCCGGCCCTCGACGCGGTCTTCGCGACCGGTGACCTGATGGCGATCGGCGCCCTGCGGGTGCTGGGCGAGGCGGGGCTGCGGGTGCCGAAGGACGTCGCGATCGTGGGATTCGACGACATCGAGGCCTCCTCGTACGCCGTGCCCGCGCTCACCACCGTGCGCACGCCCCGGGAGGACCAGGCGCGGGTCGCGGTCCGCCTGCTCCTCCGCCAGATCGACGGCGGGCCCGTGTCGTCGACGATCCTGCCCACCG
The DNA here is from genome assembly GCF_042888905.1 of Streptosporangium sp. NPDC002721. NCBI lineage: Bacteria > Bacillati > Actinomycetota > Actinomycetes > Streptosporangiales > Streptosporangiaceae > Streptosporangium > Streptosporangium sp. NPDC002721. Next base: position 84,869 of record NZ_JBIAQI010000013.1, on the reverse strand, counting down.
AGCTGGTCATCCGGGAGTCCACCTGACGGGTGGCGGGGTGGCGGGGTGCCGAGGCGACCGGTCGCCCGGGTGACGGGGCGCCCGGGTGACCAGGTGACCAGGTGACCAGGTGACCAGGTGACCAGGTGACCAGGTGACCAGGTGACCAGGTGACCAGGTGACAGGGTGTCGGTGAGACCCGCCGGGCGCGCGGTGACCCGCGGGCCGGAGCGACTGCTCCGGCCCGAACTCCAGGCCCCGGTTCACGCGCCCGTCAGCCGCGCCCATCAGCCGCGCGCCCGTCAGTCACGCGCCCGTCAGCCGCGCGCCCATCAGTCGCGCGTCCGTCAGTCGCGCGCCTTCTTTCCTTCCGCGGTGACCGCGTACCACTCCCCGTCGAAGGCGTCGACGTCATGCCCCTGGATGTCTCCGGCCGCGGTGTCCTTGGCGAAGTAGTAGAGGGGATGGTCGTTGTAGGTGACCTGCGTCGTGCCGTCGTCCCGCTCGATGGTGTCGAGCAGGTCCGCCTTGACCCCCTGGCCCGCCTCGGGCCTCCCGTCCGTGACGTACGGCGGCCATGCCCGCGCGCAGGCGCCGGAACACGACGACCTCCCGTTCCTGTCCTCGTCGAAGAGGTAGAGCGTGCGGCCTCCCTCTCCGACCAGAACCCTTCCGATCCTCGTCTCGCCCAGCTCGACCACGGCCCTGGTCGCCGGCGAGGACGAGTCGGTGGTTTCCGGTGAGGTGGGGGTTGCCGGCGAGGTGGGTGACGCCTTGACCTGGTCCGCGACCATCGGCTCGGTCGTGCTCCCGTCGTCGGCGCCGCCGCATCCGGCTGCGAGCACGCCGAGCGCGAGCACACCGGCATGAAGCAACTTCCTCATCTCCGACCCTCCAGGTAAGCAGTGCCATTACTGCTGGACAGCAGACACGCTGCGGCACCGGCCGGGGGGCACGACACGGATCGCTTGGACATGCCTTTGCCCGTCCTTGCGAGACCCGTCTCACCCCCGGACCACCGGGGCGGGGGACCCCGGTCAGGGACAGGGGACAGGAGGGGGGAGCGGGGCGGTCAGCCGGAGGCCCGGAGGGTGGCGCGGGAGCGGTGGCGGTGCGCCTTCTGGCGGCACGCCGTGCCGCAGAACCGCGCGGGACGGCCGGTGCGCGCGACGCGGATCGGGCCGCCGCACACCTCGCACCGCGAGGACTCCGCGCCGGAACGGTCCTCCTCACGCGCCGACGTCGGCGCCGCGCCCCGGGTTCCGTCACGTGGCGGCACCGGAGCCCGAGTTTCGTTACGCGGTGGCGCTGCGGGCCCGGTTTCGTTACGCGGGGACGCGGTGCGCGCGGTTTCGTTACGCGGAGGCGTGGTGGGCGGGGTTTCGTTACGCAGGGGCGCGGTGGGCCCGGTTTCGTCGCGCGGGGGCGTCACGGACGGCGCTTCGTGGCCGGTCCGCGACGAGGGGACGGCCCCTGTCGCGGTGACCGGCGGAGCGACCGAGGCGGCCACCGGCGGAGCGGCAGAAGCGGCGACCGATACGGCCACCGGCGCGCTGACCGGCGGGGCGGCCGATACGGCCACCGGCGCGGCAGCAGAAGCGGTGACCGGCGGGGCGGCCGAGGCGGCCACCGGCGCGGCAGCAGAAGCGGTGACCGGCGGGGCGGCCGAGGCGGCGACCGTACGGGCGTCGTAGTCGGCGCGGGCGGCGGCGATCTCGTTCTGGTGCCGTTCCGTCCAGCTGACGAGCGACTGGATGGTGTCGTGCAGGGTCACGCCGAGGGGCGTGAGCTCGTAGTCGACCCTGGGCGGCACGACGGGGTGCACAGTGCGGCGCACCAGGCCGTCCCGTTCCAGGTGGCGCAGGGTGACGGTCAGCATGCGCTGGCTGACGCCGTCGATCTCGCGGCTCAGCTCGGTGAAACGGAGGGTGCGGCTGTCGAGGAGCGCGATGACGAGCAGGGACCACTTGTCCGCGACCCGGTCGAGGATCTGGCGGACCTCGCAGTCTTCCCGGGTGTCCCACTGGTGGGCGTCCACGTAGGCGTCGCCGGTATCCCAGCAGCGACTCGGTGACTTCGAAGTGCCTTCTTCCATGGTCATCGATGGTGTCCCATGATGCGACTACTTACAAGAGGGAACCCTCCACGTTCCCGCCCCTCCCCGAGGAGTCGTCTCGTGTCCACACCACTGTCCCCGCCCCTGGACCGCATGGGCGGGCGCGCCTGGGGCATGCTGCTCGTGCTGTGCGGCGCGATCTTCCTGGAGGGGATCGACGTGGCGATGCTGAACGTGGCCCTGCCGTCGATCCGCGCCGACCTGGGCCTGACCACCGGTTCGCTGAGCTGGGTGATGAGCTCGTACGTGCTCGGCTACGGCGGTTTCATGCTGCTGGGCGGGCGGGCCGCCGACCTGCTCGGGCGGCGGCGGATGTTCCTGGCGTGGCTCGGCGTGTTCATCGTCTTCTCGGGCCTGGGCGGGTTCGCGACCGAGGGGTGGGTCCTCATCGTCGCCCGTTTCGTGACGGGGGTGGCCTCCGCGTTCATGGCGCCCGCCGGGCTGTCCATCATCACGACGAACTTCGCCGAGGGCCCGCGGCGCAACCGGGCGCTCCTGGTCTACGCGGGTACGGCGGCGGCCGGTTTCTCGCTCGGCCTCGTCGTCGGCGGCCTGCTCGCCGAGATCAGCTGGCGGTGGGTGTTCTTCGCCCCGGTGATCATGGCCTCCGTGGTCCTCGTCGCCGCGCTCCTCCTCATCCCGGCCGGCGATCGCCCGGACCGGCACACGCGGGGCTTCGACCTGGCCGGGGCGGTCACCGTGACCGGGGCGATGATGGTGCTGGTGTTCGCGGTCGTCAGGCTGGAGGACCCCGCCGGGGGCTGGGTCTGGACGGCCGGAGCGCTCGCCGCCGGGATCGCGCTGCTCGCCGCCTTCGTGGCGATCGAGCGGCGGTCGGCGTCGCCGCTGGTGCGCCTGGGCGTCCTCCGCTCCGGCCCGCTGGTGCGCGCCAACCTGGGCGCGCTGCTGTTCGGGGGCTCCTTCTTCGGGTTCCAGTTCCTCGTCGTGCTCTACCTGCAGGAGCTGCGCGGCTGGTCGTCGTTGCAGGCGGCCCTGGCTCTGCTGGTGGTCAGCATCGACGCCATCCTGGCGCCGACCCTCACCCCGCGCCTGGTGAACCGCTTCGGCAACGTCCGGGTGATCTTCGGCGGGCTCTGCCTGGCCGCCGTGGCCTACGCCCTGTTCCTGCCGGTCGGCCTCGACTGGACGTACGCGGCGATGTTCCCGACCATGGTCGTTCTCGGTCTCGGCTTCGCCCTGGCGTACGGGCCGCTCACCATCGCCGCGACCGACGGCGTGGCCGAGGAGGAGCAGGGGCTCGCCGGTGGGCTGCTGTACACCTCGTTCCAGTTCGGCTCGGCGCTCGGCCTGTCGGCGGTGACCGCCGTGAACGTCGCCGCCACCGGGTCCGGCGGATCGCTCCTCACCCAGCTCGACGGCTTCCGCGCGGCCCTGGTCATCCCGCTCGCGATGGCCGTCGCCGCGGCGGCCGTCGTCGCGTCCGGCCTGCGCGGGCGCGGCGGGGCCGGTACGGAGTCCCGCCACGAGGCCCCGGTGCCCGCCGAGTCCCGTTAGCGGCCGCTTCCGGCTTGGTCATGCCCTCGGAGCCGGGGACGGTCGGACCCGTGCCCCTCCCGGACATCGCTGTCCGGGAGGTCGGGCGGGTCGGTGTTCCTTGAAAAACGGGACTAGAAGGCGTCGCCCCAGCGGCCGCAGTCGTCGAACTTGTCCGTGCCCTCGCAGACGCGGATCTTGAAGTCGTCGAAGCCGTTGCTCTTCTTGAAGCCGCCGAAGTGGTCGATGTCGCCGTGGCCGCGGGTCTTGAAGACCTTGGTGTGGAAGCCGAAGCGGTCGTGCCACTTGAACCACACGTAGCTGGGGGAGCGGTCACGGTCACGGTCGAACAGGTCGCCGTAGAACCAGTAGCGGCCGTTGTCCTTGGTCCAGTAGCCCTTGAAGTAGGAGCGGTGGCCGAAGTCCTCGCCGCGGCCGAAGCCGGAGTAGTAGGGGCCGAAGAAGTGCTTGCCGGAGGTCTGGGCCTGCTGCGTGGCGGCCGTGGCTGCGGTGCCCGCGGTGGTGGAGGCGGAGGCGGCGGGGGCCGCGGCCACACCGGCCAGCAGGGAGGCGGCCAGGGCGGCTCCGGCGAGAAGGGCGCGAGTGGTGCTCATCGTCATGCTCCTGTGCGGTGATGGAGGGTCTTGCCGTTCGGACATCACGAACACTAGAAACCGACAAGACTTCCTTCTGCGCAGGAATGCACACTCACCCCCCAACGTGCACTATTACCGATTTGCACCCATGGGCGGGACGGCTCGCCGTACGGCCGCGAGAGGCGCCCGAGCAGGCCGTCTCACGTCCCCGCTGCGAGGTCCACGCGCCAGTCGTTGCACCGTATGGCGTTTCCCGGCGGGTACTCGAAGTCGCACTCGGCGACGAACTCGAACCCGGCCTTCCGGCAGACCGCGTTCGACGCGGGATGGTCGACGGAGGGGTACGCGTGGACGTACCGGTGCCTGCCCTCTGCCCTGGCCTCGGCGAGGACGGCCAGGGCCGCCGCGACCGCCACACCCCGGCCCTGGAACTCCGGCAGGACGCTCCAGCCGGTCTCGTACACGGTCTCGTCCCCCCAGGCGCGCTCCCAGTATCCGATGCTGCCGGCCCGCTGGAGCCCCGGGAGCAGGACGACGCCGAACATTCGACCGGTCTCCTTCCCGGCGAGGTCGACGTATCTCCTGTGCCGGTCGAGAAGTTTCTCCTCGGTCTCCGGGCCTCCCAGGTGCTCGGTCATCTCCGGGGCGTTGATGCGACGCAGCAGGTCGAAATCGGTCTCCGCCCACGGGTCGAGCCGCACCAGCGGCGCGTTCGCCTGATCCGGCATCTCTCTCACTCCGCCTCACTCCACCTTCGTCCGCTCGCGTTCGGAAGCACGCGGATTCTGCCAGGAGGCACCGACAAACCGGTCCCGGCGGGCGGTGGGCTCCCGGTTCCGGACCGTTCATCAAGTTCCCCCTGGAACCAATGAACGGCTCATTCCAGGGCAAAGGGCTGTGACGCCGTGCCCGGCCTGGCCGATCGTTGACAACGACCGGGTGGTTGGCCACGGTGAACTACCGCGATCGGGCCGTGGACGGGAGGGACGAGGGCTTGGGCGACGTCGAGCGAGAAGACCCGGCATCCACCCCCAGGCAGGTCAGGACCCTCTTCCTGAGGACCGGCCGCCTCCTGTCCCACGCGCGTACGCTGCTCGCCGACGACGAGCGGGCGCGCGCCGAGGTCCGGCGGGCGCTGTCCTCGATACGCACGCGCCTGGCCCGCGAGGAGCTGGGGTCGATCCCTCTGACGCGCCTGAAGGACGTCACCGTGGGACGGCTGCGGCTCAAGGCCCTCGAACAGGCCGGCCACCAGACGGTCCTCGACATCCTGGACACCACCCCGTACGCCCTCCAGCTGCTCCCCGGCGTCGGGGTGTGGAACGCGAAGCAGGCGCACGCCGCCGCCGGGCAGATCGCCAGGGCGGTGGAGGAGACGGTGGCGCTGCGGATCGACGTCGACCGGCAGGACGACGAGACCACGGCCCTGCTGGTCGCGCTGCACCGGCTGGTGAACGCCGGTCCCGACCTGCCGCGCGCGAGCGGCGCCGCGCGGAGGATCGAAAAAAGGCTGGCCTCGCTCCTGCCCGCCGCGCAACCGGCGCGCGGGTGGCTGCGGATGCTGCTCGCGGGCCAGAGAGGCCGCCGCCGCGCGCAGGAGGCCGTCGCGCGGATCGAGGACGTGATCGCGGAGGCGAACGCGTCCGACACGGCGCTGCTCTTCAGCCAGGCCTCCGTGGACCTGCTGCGCCCGCCGGTGTCCGGCATCGAGGCATGGGTCGACTTCGAGCTCCGCGCGTCCGAGTACTACAACCTGCTCGCCGAGATCGCGGCCACCGAACCCGACCGCGTCGCCTCCGAGGGCTTCCTGCCCGACGACATCTCCGCGCGGGTCAAGGCCCAGGACCTCGACGACACCCACCGCAGGGTCTCCCTGCGCGGCTACCAGTCGTTCGGCGCCCGCTTCGCCCTCGCCCAGCGCCGGGTGATCCTGGGGGACGAGATGGGCCTGGGCAAGACCATCGAGGCCGTCGCCGCCCTCGCGCACCTCTGGGCGCGGGGCGAGCGGTACTTCCTGGTGGCCTGCCCGGCCAGCGTCCTGATCAACTGGGTACGCGAGATCGAGTCCCGCAGCACGCTGCCGGCCTACTCCCTGCGCGGCGGCGACCGGGACGCGGCCCTGGCGGAGTGGTTCCGCACCGGAGGCGTCGCCGTGACCACCATCGACACCCTGCACCGGCTGGAGATCCCCGGCGACGTCACGCTCGGGATGTTCGTGGTCGACGAGGCGCACTACGTCAAGAACCCGGCCGCCCGGCGTTCCCGGGCCGTCGCCCGCTGGTGCGCCCGTACCGACCGGGTGCTCTTCATGACCGGGACCCCGATGGAGAACCGCGTCGAGGAGTTCCGCAACCTGATCGGCTACCTCAGGCCCGACCTGCTCCCCGGCATCCGGAACGGTGACATGGCGGCGCTGGCGACGGGGGACGCGAAGGGGCGGTCCTTCCGCAGGGCCGTCGCGCCGGTCTACCTGCGCCGCAACCAGGAGGACGTGCTCACCGAGCTGCCCGACCTCGTCCAGGTGGACGAGTGGGAGGAGTTCAGCCCGGCGGACCTCACCGCCTACCGGAAGGCCGTGGCCGACGGGAACTTCATGGCGATGCGCCGCGCCGCCTACGCCGTGCCGGAGACGTCGGCCAAGCTCCAGAGGCTGCTGGAACTCGTCGACGAGGCGGCGGACAACGGCCTCAAGGTCGTGGTCTTCTCCTACTTCCGCGACGTCATGGCCGCCGTCCACGAGGCTCTCGGCGGCTCCGGGTCACTGGGGTCCCCCGGCCCCCTCGGTGACCCCGGCGGCCGGGTCCACGGGCCGATCTCGGGCGACCTCGGCACCGCCCAGCGCCAGCGGGTCATCGACGAGTTCACGGCCGCCCCCGGCCACGCGGTGCTGCTCAGCCAGATCCAGGCCGGCGGCGTCGGCGTCAACCTGCAGGCCGCCTCCGTGGTGATCATCTGCGAGCCCCAGGTCAAGCCGACCATGGAGAGCCAGGCCGTGGCCCGCGCCCACCGCATGGGACAGGTCCGCAAGGTCCAGGTGCACCGCATCCTGACGGCCGACAGCGTCGACCAGCGCATGCTGGACATCCTCCGCGGCAAGTCCGGGCTCTTCGACACCTACGCCCGCCGCAGCGACCTCGCCGAGTCCACCCCCGACGCGATCGACATCTCCGACCAGACCCTGGCCCGCCAGGTCGTCGAGGAGGAACAGCGACGCCTCGCGACGTCACGGTAGACACAGGCGTAGTCGTCGCGTGCGTCCGAGGAGGGTTACGGCCCTGCTGGATACAGGAATGCGAACGAACGTTCCTCCCGTACGGAATACGAATCGTGCGGAGCGAAATGAGAATCGTGCGCTCCCGAACGATTCGCTGCCCCGAACGTTCGCGATCGCGGCGCGGCGAATCCCGCTCCCCGACCCCGTTCAGGACGTCGCCCCCACCCGGGACGCCGAACCGTCTCGGACGCCGAACCGTCTCGGACGCCGAACCGTCTCGGACGCCGACGACGGCCGGCGGACCGGCACCGAACCGTCTCAGGAGCTGATGAAGGCGAGCAGGTCGGCGTCGAACTCGTCCCGGTAGGCGCCGACCAGGCCGTGCGGCCTGCCCGGATAGACCTTCAGGGTGGCGTCCTCCACCAGTTCGGCCGACTTCGGGCCCGCGGCGACGATGGGCACGATCTGGTCGGCGTCGCCGTGCGCGATGAGGGTCGGGACGTCGAAGCGCCGGAGGTCCTCGGTGAAGTCGGTCTCGGAGAATGCCTTGACGCAGTCGTACGCCCCCTTGAGGCCCACCTGCATGCTCCACAGCCAGAAGGCGTTCCTCGCCCCCTCCGACACCTCCGCGCCTGGCCGGTTGAAACCGTAGAAGGGCATGCTGAGGTCCTTGTAGAACTGCGAGCGGTCACCCTTGACCCCCGCGCGGATCTCGTCGAACACCCCGATCGGCAGGCCCTCGGGATTGGCGTCGGTCCTCAGCATGAGCGGCGGGACCGCGCCCAGCAGGACGGCCTTGGCGACGCGGGAGGTGCCGTGCCGGCCGATGTAGCGGGTCACCTCGCCACCGCCGGTGGAGTGGCCGACCAGGATCACCTCGCGCAGGTCGAGGGCTTCGATCAATTGGGCCAGGTCGTCGGCGTAGGTGTCCATGTCGTTGCCGTTCCAGGGCTGGCCGGAACGCCCGTGCCCCCGGCGGTCATGCGCGACGGCCCGGAAACCGTTGTCCGCGACCAGTTTCATCTGGTCGTCCCAGACGTCGGCGTTGAGCGGCCAGCCGTGGCTGAAGACGACCGGCTGCCCGCCGCCCCAGTCCTTGTAGAAGATCTCGGTACTGTCAGCGGTGGTGACGAAGGCCATGGTCGGTTCCTCAAGGTGGGTGCTGGCTGGACACACCTCGAAGTTAGGTCAGCGAGTGGTGTCCGCCACCGATCGGACGACCACGCCACGCGAACTTCGTACCGCATTGACGAAACCATGAATCCACGAGGGAGTTCGGCGAGGCCCGGGGCCCGAGGGCCGGGAAGGTCGTCGGGGTCGGTCGAGCGGGCCGGCCACAGGGCCGCCTACGTCGAGCGGTACGCCGCCCCCTGACCCGGGCGGCCGGGCGAGTCCTAATGCCCGTGCGGCGCGGACTCCCCCACCGAAGACGCCGGAGACGCCGGAGACGCCGGAGACGCTGCCAGCCGCCTGCCGAGACGTTGCGCGGGGGCCTCGATCAGGCGGTGGGTCAGATAGCAGAGCGGCACCAGGGCGAGGAAGAACATCGGGAGGTTCGGGCTGATCCGCAGCAGGAGCGGGTGCAGCAGATAGAGGGAGAAGCTGATCACTCCCAGGTGGGCGAGCCAGCGGGGGAACGACCTGCGCCGCAGCGCGAACCCGGCGGCGAAGAAACCCGCGGCCAGCAGGATCGCGGGCGCCCAGCCGGGATCGTCCTTGGCGAGGGCCCCGCAGGCCAGGACCGTCAGCACGGTGGCGACGGCGGTACGCCACCGGATGGTCCCCTGCTCGGCGCGGTACACGGCCGTACCGGCGAACATCACGGCCAGGATGATCAACCCCTGCCACGCGCCGATCCGGCTGCCCAGGATCACCAGGGTCAGCCCGAGGAGACCGCCCGCCACGGCGGCGGCCGTACGCGACCGGCCTCCCGCCCACGCCGACACCACGACGACCGCGACCACCGCGACCCCGAGAAGCACCGCGACCAGGTCGGCGCGGCCACCGATGACCGGCTTCGTCAGCAGCAAACCCAGGAGCACGGCCGACAGCGCCAGGACGATCGCGGTCGCGGCCGACCGGTGCGCCCGTCCCGTGGCGAACAGCCCGACCGCCAGCAGGTAGAACGCCATCTCGTACGAGAGCGTCCACATCACGTCGATGACGGCGGGAACGCCGAGCAGCTCCTGCAGCATCGTCACGTTCCCGAGGACGACCAGGGGCAGGGGCCGCGTGCTCAGGCCCGGGTGGAGGGCGTACGCCCCCGCGTACGCGAGCAGGAGTGCCAGGCCGATCGCGGCGAGCAGCAGAGGGAGGAGGCGGAAGACGCGGCCGATCCAGAAGGCCCGCAGGTCACCGCGCCGTTCCAGGGAGGCGGGGATGATGTAGCCGCTGACCAGGAAGAACACGAAGACGCCCCAGGTGCCGACGTCGATCCGGCGATCCACCTCGGCCCAGACGTCCGGGACGAAGGTCCAGCCGGAGTGGTGCAGCGCGACGGCCAGCGCGGCGGGCCCCCGCAGGGCGTCCAACCAGGCCAGCCGTGAGGGGGTCGGGGCCATTCGCCCGACTCTAGGCGATGGTCATCTTTTCCCGGACATCACCCGGTCCGCGATGTCACCGGAAGACCCACCGGGTCGGCGAGGGACTCAGCGAACCGGATCGGAAGGGTTGGCCCGCGCGACGAAGAGCGGGTCGGCCGGTGTGAAGGGGAATCGGGGGAGGTCGCGTTCGGACATGCCGAAGCTCGCGGCGAGAACCTCGCGGGAGAACGCCGACGCGCTGACCCGGTAGCCGATGTCGGCGGGCATGGGCTGGTCGAAGAAGATGAGGAAGTGGATGGCGTCCTCGCCGAGGACCTCGATGTGGTGCGGGAAGGCGCGCGGCACGAAGTAGACGTCGCCGGGGCCGAGCAGATACTCGTCGAGGGCGCCGTCGGGGTCCAGGACACGCATGCGGGCGTGCCCCTTCGAGACTGTCGCGCAGCGAGAAGTGCTGGGGCCGTTCGTCGCGAAGCGCGAGAACGAACTCGGCGCGGTCGTCACCGATGTTCTCGATGTGGTAGATCGCCCCTGACTCGACGTGGTACATCTGCCCCGCGGTGACGACGAACGAGGAGAAGGCGTCGGCGTTCCCCAGGATCGACACCAGCACCGTGCCGGAGAGGCAGTAGCCGAGCTGGTTGGCGTTGACGTTCCACTGCGGCTCGCGGATCGCGCCGGGTTCGAGGACCACGTGCTTGATCGAGAGCCCGCTGAGGATCGGCAGCGCGCCCGCGTCGACCAGGGTGACCGACCCGAGCTCGCTCTCGAACGCCGGTGACGCGTTCGCCAGGGATGTGACGTGAGGTGAGCTGCCGGTCATGACGTCCCCTTCGTTGCCCCGCGTCGCCCTTCGCTACCCTCCGCCGCCGCGACCCGCGTGGTCGCGACCGAACTCCGGCGTGGGCCGCACGGATCGCGTCCACCCCGATGGTGTACGCCTGTTTCCGCAGGTTAAGCAGCAGGTGCCCACTGTGTCGGGTCCTGTCGCGGCGTGTCGCCGTATGACTTTCGGCCGTGTGGCACCGACGACCGCCACACCACCGTGGATCGCTAGTGCGGTGACCGCCCAGGGTCACCGGGCTCGATGCCGGGCACGCCATGCGGCGACGTACCGCGAGACGTCTCCGCCGGGACCGCCCGCCGGTAGCGGTCGGCGAGCACCCGGAGCGCCGCGACGAGTTCGGGCGGCTCGGTGACCTCGAAGTCGGCGTCGAGCATGCCGAGATACCCGGCCAGCATCTGCGGCGTGTCCGAGCCGACCTCGGCCACGCAGGCGTCGTCGCCCAGGGGTTCCACCGGAACGCCGGGCAGCCGGTCGCGCACGTGCTCGGCCGGTGCGTACACCGTCACCCGCGCCCGGCACCGCCAGGGCGCGGTGGCCAGGCCGGCGGTGACGTGGCCGACGAGGTCACCTCCGGGGTCCTCGCGCGGGGTGAAGCGCGGGCCGTTCGGTGTCCGCAACCGCATCCGGTCCACCCGGAACGTGCGCCAGTCGGACCTCGCGACGTCCCACCCGACCAGGTACCAGCGGCCCCGGCTGTGCGCGAGCCGGTGCGGCTCGACCTCGCGGCGGCCGGCCGTCCCGTCGTGGCCGGTGTAGTCGAACCGGAGCCGCTCGTGGTCGCGGGAGGCCGCCGCGATCGCGGTGAGCGTGGCGGCGTCCACGCTGGGACCGGCGTGCGGGAGCGGGACGAGGTACGCGCGCAGGCCGTTGACACGACGGCGAAGCCGCGACGGCAGCACCTGTTCGAGCTTGGTCAGGGCGCGCAGCGCCGCCTCCTCGATGCCGGTGACCGCGCCCTGTGTGGCGCCCACCCGCAGCCCGACGGCGACGGCGACCGCCTCCTCGTCGTCGAGCAGCAGCGGCGGCAACGTCGCACCGGCCCCGAGCCGGTAACCGCCGGTGACACCCCTGATCCCGTGCACCGGATAGCCGAGGTCGCGCAGGCGTTCCACGTCGTTGCGCACGGTGCGCGTGGTGACGTCGAGGCGCTCGGCCAGCTCCGGCCCGGTCCAGTCGCGCGGCGTCTGCAACAGGGAGAGCAATCGCAGTAGTCGTTGTGCCGTGTCCAACATGTTCCAAGTCTGCCTTGGATACAGGAACGGCACTTTCCTGTATCGCTCCTACCTTTCTCTTCATGGACAACAACACCGGCATCCGCCCGTTCCGCGTCGACATCCCGCAGGCCGAGCTGGACGACCTGCGCGATCGCCTCACCCGCGCCCGCTGGCCCCGGCAGGTCCCTGGAACCGGCTGGGAGCGCGGCGTTCCCGTCGGCTACCTCAGGGACCTGGCCGACCACTGGGCGAACGGCTTCGACTGGCGCGCGCAGGAGAAGACGCTGAACGAGCACCCGCAGTTCGTGACGACGATCGACGGCCAGGACATCCACTTCCTGCACGTCCGCTCGCCCGAGCCGGACGCGCTGCCGCTGATCCTGTGCCACGGCTGGCCGGGCTCGTTCGTGGACTTCCTGGACGTGATCGGACCGCTGACCGATCCCCGCGCGCACGGCGGTGACCCGGCGGACGCCTTCCACGTCGTGATCCCGTCGCTGCCCGGCTTCGGGTTCTCCAACCCGGTGCGGGAGCCGGGCTGGGGCAACCTGTTCCGGGTGGCCGCCGCGTTCGGGGAGCTGATGAGCCGGCTCGGTTACCAGCGGTTCGCCGCGCAGGGCGGGGACATGGGCGGCGGCGTGACCACGCTGCTGCCCATGGCCGCCCCCGGCCGGGTGGTCGCCACCCACCTCAACGGTCCGTCGCCGTACCCGTTCGGCCCGCCCGTCGAGCTCGACGGTCTGTCCGGCGCGGACCGGGCGCGCGCCGAGCGGTTCAACGCCGCCCGCCAGGACGGCTTCGGCTATCTGCACCTGCAGTCCACCCGGCCGCGGACCCTCGCCTACTCGCTGACCGACTCGCCGATCGGACAGCTGGCGTGGATCGCGGAGAAGTTCAAGGAGTGGACCGACCCGGCCGCCGACCTGCCCGAGCACGCGGTGGACCGCGACCGGCTGCTCACCAACGTGAGCCTGTACTGGTTCACCGGCTCCGGCGCGTCCTCGGCCGACATCCTCTACGAGGGGATGCAGGCCTACCGCGAGATCGCCGCCGCCCAGTCCGGCGGCGACCAGACCGATGACGGCCAGACCGGTGACGACCAGACCGGTGACGACCAGACCGGCGGCGAGCAGGCCGGGTGGCCGTCCGCGCCGATGCCACCGCAGGGGGTCGCGGTGTTCGCGGCGGACATGACGATCCGCGCACTCGCCGACCCGGCGAACACCGTCGACCACTGGTCGGAGTTCGACCGGGGTGGCCACTTCCCGGCGATGGAGGTACCCGACCTGTTCGTCGGCGACCTGCGCGAGTTCTTCCGCGTCGCGCGCTGACCCCGGCGGCGGGTCCACCGTTCAGCGGGCAGAATCGAACGATGACCTTCACGGCACCGCCGACGACCGCCTGGCGGCACCTCGACGCGCGGGACGGCTTCGAGGTGACCTACTTCCGGTACTCGGGCGACGGCCTTCTCAGCGAGGGGTGCACGACGGCGGTCGAGGAGGGCGAAACCTGGATCGTCGGCTACTCCATCGAGCTGGACGCCTCCTGGACCACGCGAAGCGCGCGGATCACGGGGCGTTCGGCCTCGGGGACCCGGCACACCGTGCTGGAGACCGACGGCGCCGGCCACTGGCGGGTCGACGGCACCCCGGCCCCTCACCTGGACGGCTGCCTGGACGTCGACCTGGAGTCCTCGGCGATGACCAACGCCCTCCCCGCGCACCGGATGGGCCTCCGCGTCGGCGAGAGGTCGGCCGCCCCCGCCGCCTACGTACGCGCCACCGACCTCACCGTCGAACGCCTTGACCAGGACTACGTCCGTGTCGCCGACGAGGGCACCCGGCAGCGCTACGACTACAGCGCCCCGGTCTTCGACTTCGCATGCCGCCTGGTCTACGACGAGTCCGGTCTCGTACTCGACTACCCCGGGATCGCCGTACGCACGGCGTGACCCACCCGAGCGTGGCGGCCCGGGAGGAGGTCACTTCCGGACCGCCTGCCCGGCCGGAAAACGGATCTCCCGGATCCCGGTGGCCGAGGTCGCGGGGCGCCGGGCCGGTCGCGGGGTTAGCCTGATCCACATGGACGAGCGCGACGGAGTGGAGATCATCGCCTTCGTGGACGCCGAGGCGTTCGAGAGCTGGCTCGCCGAGAATCACACGCGCCACGAGGGTCTGTGGATCAAGCTGGCCAAGAAGAAGACCGGCATTCCGACGGTCACCTCCGACGAGCTGGTCGACGTCGGGCTGTGCTACGGCTGGGTCTCCGGGCAGCGGCTTCCCCTCGACGAGCGGTACTACCTGCAGAAGTACGTGCCGCGCCGGCCCAGGAGCCTGTGGTCGCAGGTGAACGTCGACAAGGTCGCGATGCTGACGGCCGCCGGGCGGATGCGCGAACCCGGGCTGGCCGAGGTGCGCAAGGCGCAGGAGGACGGGCGCTGGGCGGTGGCCTACGAGTCGCAGAGGACGGCGACGGTGCCCCCCGACCTCGCGGCGGCGCTCGACACGAACCCGGAGGCCGGGAAGGCGTTCGAGGCGCTCGACAAGACCGGGCGTTACCTGGTGATCCTGCCGCTGCTCCAGGCGCTCACACCGGAGAACAGGAAGGTCCGGCTCGACAAGGTCCTGGAAATGCTGGCTAATAGCGAAAAAAAGCGATAGATCATCCCGCGCGAGCCTGGTCACCGTCCGAACCTGTCCGAGCCCATCCGGCCCTCGCCGTACCCCCTCGTTATCCTCGAAGTGGTGCTGTCGCGGCATGAGGGGTGAGATCCATGACGGAACGCAAGCCACTTGGGGTCAGCTTCGAGACGTGGATCGACCGCCAGATCCGGGAGGCCACCGAACGCGGGGAGTTCGACAACCTGCCGGGCACGGGCAAGCCCCTCCCCGGCGAGGGGAAGCCGCACGACGAGATGTGGTGGATCAAGCAGAAGATGCTTGAGGAGAACCTGTCGTTCCCGCTGCCGGGGACGCTCGCGTTGCGCAAGGAGGTCGAGGAGTCCGTGGCGGAGGCGATGGGCGCGCGTACGGAGGCACAGGCCCGCGCGATCGTCGGCGGCATGAACGACAGGATCCGCGAGAGCCACGGGAAGACCCTGTCCGGCCCGCCGCTCTTCCAGCCCCTCATCGACGTGGAGAAGGTCGTCGCCGACTGGCGGGCCCGCCATCCGGCCGAGGAGAAGCCCGCCCCCGCCCCCGAAGCGCCTCGCGAGAGGCACTCCCTCCTCCGGTTCTTCCAGCGGAAAAGGCACGGCTGACCGGAACCGCCCCGGCCCTATCCAGAGGACTCCCGGCGGGTGTGGGTCACGTCGCTGTGGTAGTCGGTGTAGGTGTACGGGTTGTCGAGAAGGGTGGTCTGGGGGATGTCGGGGTTCATGCCCTTGCGCCACTCCGCCTCTCCCATCGTGCTCCGCAGGTGCTCGACGGTCCGCTCGACCGCGCGGCGGGCGGCGGCCAGGTCGACGCCGAGCAGGCGGTGCTCGTGCTTGACGACGCGGCCGTTGACCAGGACGGTGTGCACATCGCCCCGCTGCGCCTGGAACGCGACGTGGCCGTAGGGGTTGAGCAGGGGGAACGACACCGGTGAGTGCTCGTTCTTGATGAGGACGACGTCGGCCTTGCGGCCGGCCTCCAGGGCGCCGAGGTCGCCGTCGCGGCCGAGGGCCCGCGCGCCGCCACGGGTGGCCCAGTCGACGACCTGTTCGGCGCGCAGGCCGCTGTGCGTGACGGTGTCGCCCTTGGCGTGGGCCTCCAGGTGCTCGCGGGAACGGTCGGCGCCGAGCGTGGAGCGCATGGCGGAGAAGAGGTCGCCGCTCCACCAGACGCTGGTGTCCATCGACAGCGACACCGGGATGCCGTGTGCCCGGATGCCCCAGGTGGGCGGGTAGCCCTGGCCCGCGCTCTGCTCGCTCTCGGTGGAGATCGAGACGGAGCCGCCGGTGGCCGCGATGCGGTGGTAGGAGTCCGCGGACAGCGAGGCGGCGTGGACGTACACCGTGTCGGCGTTCATGAAGCCGTGGTCGTACATGAGCCGGATGCCGTCGTCGGAGGTGGCGCCCCACACGCCGGCGTGGGTGGTGACCGCGACGCCGAGGTCGCGGGCGACCTCGAAGGCGGGCCTCTCGGGGAACTCCGGGTCGCCGGTGACGTCGAAGGCGAGCTGGAAGCCCAGCATGTCGTCCCCGGTGATCCGCCGCCGGACGAAGTCGCGGAACTCCGGCGCGGCGGTCCAGTCGGCGGGCGCCCGCTGGATGTTGCCGTAGGCGAGCACGAACCGGCCGGGCACCGACCGCAGCGCGTCGACCGCGGCGTCGGCGTGGTCGGCCGTCTGGAGGCCGTGTGACCAGTCGACGACGGTCGTGACGCCGGCGTCGAGGGCCTCGGCGGCGGCCAGCACGTTGCCGGCGTGGATGTCCTCGGGCCGGAAGAGCCTGCCGTGCTCCAGGTAGTACCAGATGAAGTACTGCGTCAGGGTCCAGTCGGCGCCGTAGCCGCGCATGGCGGTCTGCCACATGTGCCGGTGGGTGTCGATCATCCCGGGCATCACGATGCCGTCGGTCGCGTCGATCTCGGCGGTGCCCTCCGGTACGGGCAGTCCGGGCCCGACGGCCGCGATCCGGTCACCGACGACCAGGACGTCGGTGCCGGTGAGCACCCGGCGCCCGTCGTCCATCGGCAGCACCGTGCCTCCGCGCAGCACCACCGGCCGGTCGGCCTCGAAACGAATCCGTTCGCTCATGACCAGAACTCCTTACCGCGCATACGGATCAGGTGAACGGACGTGTGTCCGCTTTGCGGTCAACACGTTTCTCCGTACTGTCACGCTTCGTACTTCGGCTGTCAATAGATCTTTTTTACCTAGGCTTGCCTTGACGGAGACCCATGTTTGCCAGAAGCTGGCTAGCGGACATGTGTCCATTGAGCGGACCAACGAGGGAGTTGGATGTCAGTGAGCGTTGCTTCGCCGGACGGGACGACCGGCGGGCCGCTGTCGGGGGTGCTGGTCGCGGACTTCTCGCGGGTGCTGGCCGGGCCGTACGCCACCATGCTGCTCGCGGACCTGGGCGCCCAGGTGGTGAAGGTCGAGGGCCCGGGAGGCGACGAGACCCGGTCGTGGACGCCGCCGGTCCGCGGCGACGTGTCGACGTACTACCTGGGCGTCAACCGCGGCAAGCGCTCGATCGCGCTGAACCTGCGCGACGAGACCGACGCCGCGCTCGCCCGCGAGCTGGCCCGCAGGGCGGACGTGGTGGTGGAGAACTTCAGGCCCGGCGGCCTGGCCAAGTACGGCCTCGACTACGACAGCGTCCGCGCGGCCAACCCGGGCGTGGTCTACGGCTCGATCAGCGGCTTCGGTTCGGGCAAGGGGCGCGACGTGCCCGGGTACGACCTGATGGTGCAGGCCATCTCCGGCCTGATGAGCCTGACCGGGGATCCGGACGGGCCGCCCTACCGCGCGGGGATGTCGGCGTTCGACGTGATGGCCGGCAACCACGTCGTGATCGGCGTCCTCGCGGCGCTGCGCCACCGGGACGCGACCGGCCAGGGGCAGCACGTCGAGGTGAACCTGCTGTCGTCGGCGCTGACCGGGCTGGTCAACCACGGTTCCGCCTACGTGGCCGGCGGGGTCGTGCCCTACCGGATGGGCAACGCGCACCCCAGCGTGTTCCCGTACGAGCCGCTGCCGACCGCCGACAACGACCTGATCGTCACCGCCGCCAACGACGGCCAGTTCCGCAGGCTGTGCGAGGTCCTGGACATCCCGGAGATCGCCGACGACCCGCGGTTCGCCCGCAACGCCGACCGCACCGCGCACCGCGACGAGCTGCGCCCGATCCTCGTCGAGCGGCTGGCCGGGCGGGGCGCGGTCGAGTGGTTCGAGCTGCTGGTGAAGGCCGGGGTGCCCAGCGGCCCGATCAACACCGTCGACGGCGGGTTCGCGATGGCCGAGCGCTTCGAGCTGGATCCGGTCGTGGAGGTGGGTGAGGGCGATCGGGCGGTGCCGACGACGCGGCATCCGATCAGGTTCTCGCGGACCCCGGCCGGCTACCGGCTGCCGCCGCCCGAGCTGGACGAGCACGGCGCGGAGCTGCGCGCGTGGCTCGCGGGGGAGGACGACCGTGGCTGAACCGGGCATGCACGGGCACCGCGCGGAGCCGCGCGAACGGCTCGCGGTTGATCAGGGCACGCACGGCGCGGAGCCGCGCGAACGGCGCGCGGTTGATCAGGGCACGCACGGCACCGAGCCGCGCGAACGGCTCGCGACTGATCAGGGCACGCACGGCACCGAGCCGCGCGAACGGCTCGCGGGAAGGGACGACCGTGGCTGAGCGGATCGACAGGCCCGAGTACCCGACCGCGCTCGGCGCGTCCAGCCTGAGGACGATCACCCTGCTCGGCCACGACCTGGCGGCGGACGTCATGGGCGAGGTCGGGTTCGGCGAGCTGGCGTTCTGGCTGGCGACCCAGCGGCGGCCGGGGCGCGGCGAGGTGCGGGTGTTCGAGGCCGTGCTGGCCGCGCTCGCCGACCACGGCTTCACCCCGACCGCGATCGTCACCCGCCTCACCTACCTGTCGGCGCCCGACTCGGTGCAGGGCGCGCTCGCGGCGGGCCTGCTGGGCGGCGGTTCGAGGTTCCTGGGCGTCACCGAGGACACCGGCCGCTTCCTGCACGACGTGCTGACCTCGGTGGACGGCGACCTGCCGGACGGCGACGACGGCTGGGACGCCCTCGCCCTGAGGACCGTCCAGGACCGGCGCGCGGCCAGAAGGTTCGTCCCCGGCCTCGGCCACCACGTCCACAAGGAGGGCGACCCGCGCACCCCCCGGTTGATGGAGATCGCCACCGAGGAGGGGCTGTTCGGGCCGCACCTGTCGCTGTTCGCCGCGATCGGCCGGGTGCACCCCCGGGTGCTGGGCCGGACGCTGCCGCTGAACGGGGCCGGGGTGTGCGGCGCCGCGCTGGCCGACCTGGGCCTGCCGCTGGAGCTGCTGCGCGGGTTCGCCCTGCTCGCCAGGACCGCCGGGCTGATCGGGCAGCTCGCCGAGGAGATACGCGACCCGGTCGGCAACGACATCTTCCTCTCGGTGGACCTCAACAACCGGTCCGTCGAGCCCGTGCCGTACACCCCGGGCGCCCCGGAAGAGCGCCCCTAACCTCACAGACCCTCTGACAAGGAGATCCGATGGCCGAACTGGTCGCGGTGGTCGCGTCCACGCACCACCCGTTCTACTACCGGGCCAGCACCGCGACGGGCGCGGACCGCCCGCCGTTCGCCGACGAGTGGGTACGCAAGGTCGAGGCCTTCCGCGAGACCCTGACCAGGGCGCGCCCCGACGTGCTGGTGATGGTGGGCTCGGACCACTTCCACCAGCTGTGGCTGGACAACATGCCGCAGTTCCTCATCGGCAAGGCGCCGTTCTACGACGCCAACTTCTACAACGAGGAACGCGAGTTCGGGCTGCCGCGCATGCTGCTCAAAGGTCAGGAGGACCTCTCGTCCTACCTGCTGCGCGAGGGCATGGACGCGGGGTTCGACCTGGCGTTCTCCAACGAGCTGCGGATCGACCACTCGATCACCTGCCCGATCATCACGCTGCGCCCGCAGAACGACCTGCCGATCGTGCCGATCTACACCAACATCTTCGCCCCGCCGCTGCCGCAGCCCAAACGCTTCGTACAGCTCGGGAGGACGATCCGCGAGCTGGTGGAGTCCTGGCCGCAGGACGTGCGGGTCGCCGTCATCGGCACCGGGCACCTGTCGCTGGAGCTGGGCGGGCCCCGGCAGTTCGGGCCGCACGGCCCCGACCCGGAGTTCGACCGGCGGGCCGTGGAGTGGATCTCCACCGGCGACCTCGAAGGCTGCCTGTCGGAGGTGACGCTGGACAGCCTGCACGCGCCGGGCAACGCCACCCACGGATTCATGGACTTCATGCTGATGATGGGCGTCGCGGGCGAGGGGATGAAGGCCGACTACGTCGACACCTACGACCTCTTCCACACCATGGAGGCCTACTTCACCTGGTACCCGAACGGAGCCGGCCGATGAGCAAGTACCTGCTGAACAAGTTCCTCTACACCGTCGACCGCGACCCCGAGCTCGTCGAGCGCTACCGCGAGGACCCCCGGGGCACCGTGGAGTGGTGGGAGAGGGAGCGGGCCAACCTCATCCTCAACTGCGTCGACGGCGAGTCGAGCACCTGGCTGCGCTTCGACGACACCGAACGCGCCGCGCTCGCCGAGCACGACTACCCCACGCTGTTCGAGCTCGGGGCGCACCCGTTCCTCACCCTCACCCTCTTCATCGCGATGTTCGAACGCGACCACGAGGAGCCGCTCGGTTTCCAGCTCCAGTACGCCGAACGGCTCGCGCGCTTCGCGCTCCCCTATCCCGACATCGCCACCTGAGCCCGTGCGCGCCGTGGAGATCCGGGAACCCGGCCGCCCGCCCGTGCCGGTCGAGCGGGACGCGCCCCCGGCCGTACCCGGCGAGACACTGGTCACGGTCACGGCCGCTCCCGTCACCCCGCTGGACCTGCTGTGCGCGAGCGGCACGTCCTACTTCGGGAGACCCCGGACCCCGTACGTGCCGGGCGTGCAGGGGGTCGGGACCGTCGGGGGCGAGCCCGTGTGGTTCGCGACCTCGGCGGGGATGGCACCGGGCGACGGGAGCATGGCCGAGGTCGCCCGCGTGCCGGCGCGCGACGTGGTGCGGCTCCCCGCCGGAGTCGATCCGGTGGCGATCGCCGCGCTGGGGCTGTCGGCCGTCGCCGCGCACCAGGCGCTGACCTGGCGCGGCGAGCTGGCCGCCGGGGAACAGGTGCTGGTGCTCGGGGCCGGGGGCGTGGTCGGCCAGGCGGCCGTCCAGCTCGCCCGCGCCGCCGGTGCCCGCAGGGTGATCGCGGCCGCGCGGTCCGCCGCCGCCCGGGACCGGGCCGGGCGGGCCGGTGCCGACGCCGTCGTCGCGCTCGACACCCAGGACGTCGCCGAGCTGGCGGCGCGCTTCACCGCCGTCGCCGACGGGCCGGTCGACCTGGTGCTCGACCCGCTGTTCGGCGTACCGGCCGCCGCCGCCGCGCGCACCCTGCGTCCCGGCGGCAGGCTGGTCAACCTGGGCGGCTCGGCGGGCGAGACCTGCCCGATCGACTCGGCCACCCTGCGCGGCGGGTCGCTGCGCCTGCTCGGCTACACCAACAACGAGCTGGGCCCGGAGCGGCGCGCCGCCTCGCTCACGTTCGTCGCCGAGCAGGCCCTGCTCGGCACCCTGTCCGTCACCCACGAGATCATGCCGCTGCGGGAGGCGGGGGAGGCGTGGCGGCGCCAGCACGAGGGCACCGCGACCGGCCGGATCGTCCTCATCCCCTGAACGACCCGGCTGACCGGTTACGACGCGGTCGGCCGGGTCACGTGGGGGACCGTCTCCAGCCGGGCGAAGTCCGCGCTGATCTCCCCCGCGGTCTGGAGCAGCGGCGGAAGGTGCTCCTCCAGCAGCCGTTCCAGGGAGGTCTCCGCGGCGTGGCTGTTGACGTTGATCCCGGCGATCACCCGCCCCGACCCGTCGCGCAGCGGCGCGGCGACCGAACGGATGCCGGGAGCGAGCTGCTCGTCGGTGAACGCCCAGCCGCGCGCGCGGACCTCGCGCAGCTCGGCGTGCAGCTCCTCGCGGCCGATCTCCCGGAGTTCGATGCCGGACCTGGACGGCTCGGCCAGCACGCGGTCCACCTCCTCGGGAGACAGCGCGGCCAGGCAGATCTTGCCCAGCGAGGTCGCCCGCGCCGGGAACCGGGTGCCGATCTGCACGGCCAGCCCCACGATCTTGGGCACCGCGACCCTGGCGACGTAGACGATGTCGGAGCCGTCGAGCTGGGCGATCGAGCACGACTCACCCGTACGGGCGACGAGTTTCTCCAGGTGCGGGCGGGCGACGTCCCACAGTCCCATCGAGCGCACGTAGGCCACTCCCAGCTCCAGCACCCGGGGGGTCAGCGCGAACCCGCCCTCGCACGAGCGCACGTAACCCAGCTCCTGGAGGGTGAGCAGGATGCGCCGGGTGGTGGGCCTGGCCAGGCCGGTCGCGGTGGCCACCTGGGTCAGCGACATCACCGGGCGGCGTGGCTGGAAGGCGGTGACGACCTCCAGCCCCCGGGCCAGTGCCTCGATGAAATCCGGTCCGACGCCTTCGCGCGGCATTCACCGACTCCTCACGACGGGCTGTCACGGGGCGGCCCCCTCCGCAGGGGACCGGCATCCGGACAGATCAATCAAGCATGTGGCATTTCGCCGTCCAGCCTATATGCCCATGTGACACGGGACGATGGAGATGTCGCCATGCCCTGCCGTGGCTCCGCTCCGGCCGACGGCCGGGGTGTCTGCCCGTCCCCGGTCGCTGGGCGGACAAGTAGCCATTCTCCGGCGCGACCGACGGCCGCGAGACCGGCCACGGCCCGGCCACGGCCCTGTGCGCGGCCCTGTCACGGCCTGTCCACAGCCCTGTCACGGCCTGCGCGGCCTCATGCGCCGCGACCCGGTGCGCGGCGAGAACGGCACGGTCATCTCGGACGCGGACGCGGACGGGGACCGCCGGCACCCGCGTCCAGGAAGATCCATCTTGTCGGTTCCGCCTGGTACCGATAGCCCTGCAGTGTTTCCACCGATCCAGGGAGGCTCAGGATGGCGACGGTCACCTTTCGCGACGAGACGGCAACGGGCAGACCGCTGAACGAGTTCGCCCTTCCCGATCTTCCCGAGAGCATCTCGGCACGTGAGCTCGTACGGCTGCGCGTCCGCGAGGAGGTCGCCCGGTTCAACGCCGCCCCCTCCGCCAGGTTCAACGGCCTGGTCCGCCCCCTGGACGCCGAGGCGGAGCTGAACGGCTACCGGACGAACGACGGTGCCGGGCGGCGCGTCGACTGGGAGAGGCAGGCGGACGTCGCCGAGCGGGCGTTCCGGCGCAACGGGTTCGTGCTGCTGGTCGGGGAGCGGCAGATCGACGACCTGTCCGAGACGATCGACCTGACCGCCGACCCGGTGGTGTCGTTCATCAAGCTCGTCCCGCTGGTCGGTGGCTGACATGGGCGGCGGCTACGGGATCTTGTTCAGGTCGATCAGGTGGATGTCGTCCCCGAGCCGGTAGGTCATGAGCCGGCCGGACCGGTCCGTGACCTGTCGATCGCCCGCGACGCCTGGCTCCGCACGGTTCCGCGCGAGATCCCCAGGACCGCCGCGATCTCCGCGTCGCTGAGCTCCTCGTAGTACCGCAGGACCAGCACCACCCGCTGCTTGCGCGGCAGCCCGGTCAGCGCCTCCCACATCGCCCGCTCGTCACCGCTGGGCAGCGCGTCGTGGTGACCCTGTTCGGGCAACTCCCAGCTGAGCGACTCGCGACGCCGCAACCGCCAGGTGACCGTGTGCAGCCTGGCCATGATGGTTCGCACGTAGCCCTCGGGATTCTCCTTGGCCACGAGCCCCGGCCAGGCGGCGCGAAGCCTCAGCAGCGCCTCCTGCACCAGGTCCGCCGCGTCGTGCGGGTTTCCGGCGAGCACATAGCCGTAGCGCAACAGCGCATCACCACGTTCGGCGACGAACTCCGCGAACCGCGGATCTGCTTCCAACGCCTTCGCCTTTCGTCGGCTCCGTCACATCCCAGATGGAATCGGGCCGCGAAGTGTTGCATCCACGACGAAAGACCTGAACGCGGGTCCGCCGGCGTGAAAGTTTCAACGCCGGTTGACGAACGGGAGACGACCGCTGACGATCACGTTGCCTCCGGGTCAGGGCCGGGGCGTCGAGTGAACGTCACTTATCCGTCGCGAGGTGCATCGATGCCAAGAACTCCGTTACGGGCCGCGTCAGCGATCCTGCTGGCGCTGGCCGCCCTGACCGTCCCCACCGCCCACGCCGACGAGGCCGCCCCGGCCGTCCTCGCGGCGCACGCCGACGAGGCCGCCCCGGTCGCGGTGACCGTCAACGCCCGCGCCGCGCTCGCCACCGTCCCCGAGACCGGCCTCGGCACCAACCACGCCATCTGGGACAGCCGTCTGGGCACCGACGAGACCGCCGACCTGCTCAAGGGCGCGGGCATGAAGGTGCTGCGCTACCCCGGCGGCTCGTACTCCGACATCTACCACTGGGCCGACCACACCGCTCCCGGCGGCTACGTGGCTCCCGACACCGACTTCGACACCTTCATGCGCGGCGTGCGGCGCACCGGGGCGCAGCCGATGGTGACCGCCAACTACGGCACCGGTACGGCGGCGGAGGCCGCGGCCTGGGTGCGGCACGCCAACGTCGTGAAGGGCTACGGCGTCAAGTACTGGGAGATCGGCAACGAGAACTACGGCAACGGCCACTACGGTGCCGTCTGGGAGGCCGACGACCACCCCGACAAGAGCCCGGCCGAGTACGCGCGCCACGTCGTGGCCTACTCCGACGCGATGAAGGCCGTCGACCCGACCATCAAGATCGGCGCGGTGCTCACCACCCCGGCCAACTGGCCCGACGGGATCGTCGCCGACGGCGACGCCGGGACCTGGAACGACGTCGTCCTGGCCGCCGCCGGATCGAAGATCGACTTCGTGATCCTGCACTGGTACCCCGGTGCCTTCGACAGGGCCGCGCACGTCCCCGACATGATCCACCTCACCCGTCAGCAGATCGCGAAGCACGTGGGGGCCGGCTCCGAGCGGATCGGCATCGCGATGACCGAGTTCAACACCGGCTCGAACAGCGGCGGCACGACGACCCAGCCGGGCGCGCTGGCCGCCGCCGACGCCTACGCGACGCTGCTGGCCAACGGGGTGTTCACGGTCGACTGGTGGAACGTCCACAACGGCATCGGCAACGTCACGCAGGTCGAGGGACACACCGACTACGGCGACTTCGGCCTGCTGTCGAGCGGGACGTGCACCTCCGACGGCGGCGTCTGCGAACCGGCGGCGAACACGCCCTTCGCGCCGTACTACGCGCTCCAGATGGTGAGCAGGTTCGCCCGCCCCGGTGACCGGTTCGTCCGGGCCGCGACCGACCAGGCGAAGGTCGTCGCGCACGCCGTACGCCGCCCCGGCGGCGAGCTGGCCGTCCTGCTGGTCAACACCTCGTCCGACACGTCCTACCCCGTCACGATCGGCTACTCCGGGTTCAGCCCGGCGCCCGGGGCTCCCACCGTGCTGACCCACACCAACGGCGCCACGAGCATCACCACCTCGACGGCGGGCAGCGCGACCGGCCAGACGCTGCCGCCGCTCTCGCTGACCACGGTCGTCCTGCGTCCCGCCTCCGCCCAGACCGGCCTGCCGGGCCTGCCCGGACAGCCCACGGTCTCCGCGGTGACGGACAGGACCGCCACCATCTCCTGGCCCGCCGCCTCCGCCGGTACGCGCCCGATCGCGAAGTACGAGATCCACCGCCAGAACGGGGCCGTCACCGAGCAGATCGGCGAGACCGGCGGCACCTCCCTCACCGTGCGCAACCTGAGGCCGGGCACCCGCCACACGGTCAACGTGATCGCCCGCGACAGCGGCGGCGGCGTCTCGGCGCCCTCCTCGCCTCTGACGTTCACGACCGGCACGCCCGCCTCCAGCTCGTGCTCGGTACGCCTGACCAAGCAGTCCGACTGGGCCAGCGGCTACGTCGGCGCCATCGACATCACCAACGACGGCGCGCCGGTCAGCGGCTGGACCCTGAACTTCAGCTGGCCCAACACCTGGCAGAGCCTGGGCAGCGGCTGGGGCGCCGTCTGGACGCAGGACGGGCGGGACGTCAAGGTCGTCAACGACCCCGGCAACGGCTCGCTGCCCACGGGCGCGTCGGCCACGGTCGGCTTCGTCGGCAACTACAGCGGCCCGAACACGCTGCCCGCCGTCTTCACCCTCAACGGGACCGTCTGCACGACCCGGTGACGGCCGCCGGGGGCCGTCTCCCGCACGGACGGCCCCCGCACGCACGACCCCGCATGCACGGCCCCGCACGCACGACCCCGGCACGCACAACCCCGCATGCACGGCCCCGCACGCACGACCCCGGCACGCACAACCCCGCATGCACGGCCCCCGCACACACGGCCCCAACGGCAACCGGCGCTCTCCGGCGCCCGCGTCCCCCGGCGAGGAACGCTCTGTCCTTATTGTGATTTTGGGGCATAATCGCGATAAGTCCGTATTCGGGCGGAGGTGGTGGCGAAGAGGGCGGGCTGTCAGGTGAGCGCTGAACCATCCGGGCTTCACTTCTCCGTCCTGGGTCCGCTGACGGTGACCCGCGACGGGGAACGGCTCGACCTCGGAGGCCCCCGCGTCAAGGCCCTCGTCGCGACCCTGCTCATCGCGCAGGGCAAGATGGTGACGAGCGACCGCCTCGTCGACGCGGTGTGGGGGGAGAATGCCCCGGCCAGCGGCGTCGCCACCCTGTACTCGTACATCACCAAGCTGAGAAGGGTCCTGGAACCGGACCGGCCTCCCCGTACCGCCACCGGCCTCCTCGACCGGCAGGGGCCGGGGTACGTCCTGCGCGTCAGGCCGGAATCGGTGGACTCGGAGCGCTTCGCCGCCCTGGCGGAGCGCGGCGCGAGACTGCTGAGCGACGACCCGTCGGCGGCGGCGGAGAGCCTCGCGGCCGCGCTCGCGCTCTGGCACGGTCCCGCGTACGCCGACCTCGGCGACACCGACGTGGCGGGTGCCGAGATCGCCCGCCTGGAGAACGCCCGGCTGACCGCGCGCCAGGATCACGCGGCGGCCCGCCTCGCGACGGGCGCGGACGTCCAGGCCGTCGGCGAGCTGGAGTCGCTGGTCCGCGAGCACCCCCTGGCGGAGCGGTCCTGGGAACTGCTCGCGCTCGCCCTGTACCGGAACGGGCGGCAGGCGGACGCGCTGGCCACCCTCCGCACGGCACGCGAGCGGCTGATCGAGGAGCTCGGCGTGGACCCCGGCCCCTCGCTGCGCGCCGTGGAGGCGGCGATCCTCCGGCAGGACCCCGCCCTGGCCCCGCACCCCCCGGAGAAGGCCGCGACGGCCGCCGAGCGTCCCGAGCCGAGAGAGCCCGTCCGCCCCCGGCTTCCGGTGCCGCTCACCCGGCTCATCGGGCGTGACGACGCCGTGGACGCGGTGAGGGACCTGCTCGCCGCGCACCGGCTGGTGACGATCGCCGGCCCCGGCGGCACCGGCAAGAGCCGCGTGGCCCTGGAGGCCGCCCGGGGGTACCGGATCGGGGACGGGGACGGGGACGAGGACGAGGACGGCCCGTGGCTCGCCCTCCTCGCGGACGTGACGGACGCGGAACTGCTGCCGGTCGCGATCGGCGCGGCGATGGGCGCGGCCACCACGAGCGGCACCGACCATCTCGCCGCGTCGATCGGCGACCGGGAGACGCTGCTGGTCCTCGACAACTGCGAGCACCTGGTCGACGCGGTCGCGCCGCTGGCCGAGACGTTGCTGTCCCGCTGCCCCGGCCTGCGGCTGCTCGCCACGAGCCGGGAACCGCTGGCCGTCACGGGGGAGGCGACCTGGGACCTGCCGCCGCTGGATCCCGACGGGGCGGCCGTCGAGCTCTTCCTGGAACGTTCTCTCCCGGCACGTCCCGGCCGCCGGCCGCGCCACGACGAGCGTGAGCTGATCTCCCGGATCTGCCGGGAGCTGGACGGCCTCCCCCTGGCGGTCGAGCTCGCGGCGGCCCAGACCCGGGTGCTGTCCCTCGAACAGATCGCGGACGGGCTCGACGACCGGTTCGCGCTGCTGGCCACCGGCTCCCGTACCGCCCCCGAGCGCCATCGGAGCCTGGAGGCGGTGATCGCGTCGAGCGTGCGCCTGCTCACCCCGCCGGAGAGGGAACTGCTCGGCTGCCTGAGCCTCTTCGAGGGCGGGTTCGACCTGGAGGCGGCCGAGCGGATGGCGGGGTCCCCGGAGGTGCTGCACAGGCTGGGCGGCCTCGTCGCCAAGTCGCTGGTCACCGTGGACGGCTCCGCCGCGCCCCGGCGCTACCGGATGCTGGAGACCATCCGGCAGTACGCCCTGCGCGCCCTGTCCGGCGACGAGCGGGCCCGCTGGGCGGGCCGCCATCTCGCGTGGACGGTGGAGCTGGCCGAGACGGCCGGCCGGCGCCTGCGCACCTTCGACGGGGAACTGTGGCTGCGCAGGCTCCGGTACGAGCAGGCGAACACCCGGGCCGCGCTCGGCCACGCCCTGGCCACGGGCGACGGGGACTCCGCGCTGCGCCTCGCCGGCGCGCTGTCGTGGTTCTGGTACCGCAACGGCAACGTGCACGAGGGCATCGCGCGGCTGTCCGAGGCCCTCGACCGCGCGGGCGCCGGCCACCCCGGGCGGGGGCAGGCGCTGATCGGGCGGGCGCTGCTCCGCTACCTGGCGGGCGATCCGTTCGCCGGGAACGACGACGTCGAGCTGGCGCTGCGGGAGGCCGAGGCCACCGGCGACATCGAGGTGATGGCCCGGGGCCTGCCCTACCGGGCGTACTTCCTCCAGCTCAGCGGCGACCCGGACAAGGCGCAGCTCACCCTCGCAGAGGGCTGGGCGCGGGTGCGGGCGACGGGGCTGTCCTGGATCGAGGCCGAGCTGATGATGGTGCGCGGGCAGATCACCAGGGTGGCGGGCGATCCGCTGCTCGCCGCCGGGCAGCTCGTGCAGGCCGCCGACATCGCCGAGGCCTGCGGCCACGACTGGGCGTACTGCTCCTCGGGCTGGATCGGGGCGAAGGTCGCCATGGACACGGGCGACGCCGGCCGGGCCGTGCAGCAGGCGGCCCGCCTGGTCGTGCACCTCGACCGCGTACAGGACGTGACCTCCTGGCTGGCCTGCGCCCACGTGCTCGCCGGAGCGCTCGGCATGGCCGGCCGGGGGGTGGACGGCGCGGTGCTGCTCGGCGCTGTCTCGGCCATCGGCTCCCGGGTGGGCTACTCCCCCGAGCTCATGGACCCGCTGGACGGCCCCCGCAACGTGGCCGTCGTGCGCGCCGCCCTCTCGCCGGAGACGTACGACGAGGCCACGACCATGGGGGCGAGCCTCACGAAGGAGGACGTCACCGCGATGGCGAGCCGTCTCATCGTGACCACCCCGGGCGACGGCCGGCGGACGGTCCTGCGCCACGACCGCTCCTGAGCCGTCGGGGGTCCGCCCGGTTCAGGCGTTGTAGCCGCCGTGGGCGTCCAGCACCGCCCCCGTGACGTACGACGCGGCGGGGCTCGCCAGGAAGGCGATCGCCACGGCGAT
Source organism: Streptosporangium sp. NPDC002721 (assembly GCF_042888905.1). NCBI lineage: Bacteria > Bacillati > Actinomycetota > Actinomycetes > Streptosporangiales > Streptosporangiaceae > Streptosporangium > Streptosporangium sp. NPDC002721. Next base: position 55,659 of record NZ_JBIAQI010000013.1, on the reverse strand, counting down.
CTCGTCGGGGTGGCCCATGCGCTGCAGGGACAGCGAGCTGACCAGGGCCTTGAGGGTCTCCGCGTCCGGCGGCTCCATCCCGCTCTCCATCAGCCCGGCCTCCACGACGTTGGCCGTGATGCCCCGGGGCCCGAGGTCCCGCGCGACGCCCATGGTGTATCTCTCGACCCCCGACTTGGTCGCCGAGTAGTCGGCGAGGCCCGGGAGCCCGACCCGGGAGCCCAGCCCGGAACTCACCGTGATGATCCGGCCCCCCTCGCGCAGCACCCGGGAGGCGGCCCGGATGACGGCGATCACGCCGAGGTAGTTGGTGGCGTGCATTCGGTCCAGCGCGGCGGTGTCGGCGTCCGGGTCGTCCACCCTGTGGCTCACCGAGATCGCCGCGTTGTTGACGAGGATGTCCAGGCCGCCGAAGTGCGCGACCACGTCGTCGATCAGCGCCTGCGCCCCGCTCGTGTCCGCCTGGTCGGACCTGAGGGCGACGACCTTGACTCCCTTGCCGCGCACCTCCTCGACGACGGCCCGCGCCCGTTCCTCGGAGCTGACATAGGTGAACGCGACGTCAGCGCCCTGCTCGGCCAGCAGCCGTACGGTCGCGGCTCCCAGTCCGCGCGAACCCCCGGTGACCAGGGCGACCTTGCCCTTGAGCGGCTTGTCCATTCTTCCCACCTCACTGATCGATCCACCCGATGGTCGTAACGCTAATGGTTACGACAGCATGGTCGCAACATTTGCTGTTACGACTGGGCCGCCGTACCATGCAACGGCGCGGCCAGGAGAAGAGGATTGATGAGCGCCAACAGCAGGTTGACCATCGCCGCCCACGCGCTGGCCTGGATCAGCCTCTACCAGCGCCAGGGTCACGAGGTCGCGACCTCGGAGCAGATCGCGAGCAGCGCGAACACCAACCCCGTGGTGATCAGGCGGCTGCTCGGCGAGCTGCGCGAGGCGGGGCTCGTGGAGTCCCGGCGGGGCGCGGGCGCGGGCTGGTCGCTGGCGCGCGACCTGGAGTCGATGACCCTGCTCGACGTGTACGAGGCGGTGGAGCCCGGCCCGCTCTTCGCGATGCACCGCGCCGCCCCGAACCAGGAGTGCGTGGTGGGGTACGGCATCCAGCCCGCGATGCGCGGCATCTACGAGGGCATCGAGGAGACCCTGCGACGCGAGCTGGCCCGCGTCACCCTGGAGGACGTGCTCCGCGACGTCCTCGCGGCCCCCCGCTGACCCCGTCCGGCACCACGCCGGCCTCACCCGGCACCCCCTCCCGGCGATCGGCGCGTTGCCTGATGGGCGAATAAATACTAAGTTTCCCTACTGGTAATACAGGTAATTACAGGGGGCGTCGCATGGCCGGTCACCCGGTGGGACCATCCGGGCGCGCGGCCGGGCCGAGCGGGTGGAGGGCCGCCGGCGGCACCGCCGCCCGGACCGGCCCGTGACCAGCGGCTTCGACGCCGCCGGGCGCCGCGTGCTCGTGGTCTGCGCACTCGGCGGGTTCACCACGCTGCTCGACAACTCCGTCCTGAACGTCGCCATCCCGGCGCTGCGCGGCTCGTTGGGCGCGGACGCCACCCAGGTGCAGTGGATGGTGGCCGGATACTCCCTGGCCTTCGGCCTCGCCCTCATCCCCGGCGGCCGGCTCGGCGACGTCCGGGGCCGCAGGCCGTTCTTCCTCGCGGGGATGGCGGTCTTCACCGCGGGTGCCGCGCTGGCCGGGGCGTCCCACCACCCCTGGGCGCTCGTCGCGGCGCGCCTGCTCCAGGGGCTCGGCGGCGGCCTGGTCAACTCCCAGATGATCGGCACGATGCAGGACACGTTCACCGGGCACGCCAGGACGCGGGCCCTCGGCCTGTACGCGGTGACGGGCGGCGTGGCGAGCGGGCTCGGGCCGCCGCTGGGCGGCGCCGTCATCGCGGCCTTCGGCCCTGACATCGGATGGCGGCTCGTCCTCCTCCTCGCCGTACCGTTCGGCGTGGTCACGCTGGCGCTCGCGGCGCGCCACCTGCCTCCCGCGCGGCCCCGGGCGGGCTCCGCCGACCTCGACGCGGTGGGGCTGCTGCTGGTGGGCGGCCTGACCCTGTCGCTGATGCTGCCGTTCGTCCAGCCCTCACCCGGCGCGACCGGACTCCTCTGGCTTCCCGTCGTGGGCGTCCTGGCCGTGTCGTTCTTGCTGTGGCAGCACCACTACGCGCGGTCGGGACGCCGCCCACTGGTGCATCCGGCGCTGGCGCGGTCGGCCCCGTTCGCGGCGGGCACCGTGGTGGCGATGGGGTCCTTCGGCTCCGGGCTGGCGTTCTCGCTGGTCCTGGTGATGTTCCTGCAGGAGGGCCTCGGGCTGTCGGCCCTCGTGGCCGCCGCCGTCACGCTGCCCTCGGCGCTGTCGATGGTGGTCAGTTCCGCGCTGGCCTGGCGCGCGGCCCGGCGGTTCGGCCGGTACACCGTCTCGGTGGGGGTCGCGCTGTCGGCGGGCCTCATGCTGGTGAGCGGCCTGGTCGGCCTGCTGGCCCCAAGACCCCACCTGCCCGTCCTGCTGGCGCTGTGCGGCTTGTGCGCGGGCGCCGCCTCGGGGCTCGTCATCTCCCCCCTCCAGGCGTCGGTCCTCCAGCACGCGCCCGCGGAGGCGGCCGGGGTGGCGGGGAGCATCCTGCAGATGTCCCAGCGCATCGCGGCCGCGGTCTGCATCTCGGCGGTGTCGGGCATCTACCTGCACGGCTCCTCCGCGGGCGCGTCCGGGCACCGCCTGGCCTACTGGTACGCGGTCCTCACCTGCGCGGGCGTCGCCGCCTTCGCGCTGCTCGTCTCGCTCCCGGGACCGCGCGGGCGGCCGGGCGGCCCGCCTCCCGACGCCCGGATCGCGACGGAGGCCCCCGCGGGCCGGGATTCCGGCGCTTGAGGCGAGAACGGACTGGCTTTTTAGAGTATCCCTACCAATAATAGAGGTAATTACTCCGAGATCCCTCCGAGGCCGTGCCTCCGAGAACCCCGCGAGAGAGGAGAGCCGACCGATGAGCGACGACCACCGCACCCTGTTGCTCGCCGTCGACCTGGACGGGGACGGCGCCCACCCGGCCGCCTGGCGCCACAGCGGCCGCCCGCCCGGGGACGTCCTGACCGCCGCCGCGTTGCGCGGTGCCGTCGGCGCGGCGGAGGACGCGGGCTTCGCGCTGGCGACCTTCGCCGACGCGCCGGTGCCGCCGAGCCGCGGGCTGGACTCCGCCGGACGGCTGGAGGCGGGCACCCGTGCCGCGTTCGCCGCGCCGCTGACCGGCCGGATCGGGCTGGCACCCACCCTGCACGTGACCACGACCGAGCCGTTCCACCTCGCCACCCAGCTGGCGAGCCTCGACCACGCCAGCCGGGGCCGCGCGGGCTGGGTGGTCGGCGCGGCGCACGACGCCGACGATCTCGCGACGATCGGGGCGGACACGCCGGCCGGTGACGCCGTACGGCGTGAGACCGCCGACGTCGTCGACGTCGCGCGCCTGCTGTGGGACTCCTGGCAGGACGACGCGGTGATCAAGGACGTCGCCACCGGCCGCTACCTCGACCCCGACCGCGTTCACCACGTGAACTTCGCCGGAGCCACCTTCTCGGTGACCGGGCCGCTCATCACCCCGCGCCCGCCGCAGGGGCAGGTCGTCGTGCTCGCCCCGGCCGAGCTGGAGATCGACGCCCACGCCGACGTCGTGCTCGTCGGCGGGCCCGACGCCGGCGCGCTCGCCCGGCGGGCCGAGCGGGCCAGGGACTCCGGCGCGGCGCTCGCCTTCGCCGAGGTGGAGGTGGTCCTCGACGCCGGCGAGCCCGGGGAGCGGCGGCTCGCCGCCCTGGACGCGGCCACGCCGTGGCCGGACTCGGGACGGCTGCGGTACGCCGGGCCCGCGCGCGGGCTCGTGGATCTGCTCCGGTCCCTGGCGCCGGGCGTCGACGGGGTGCGGCTGCATCCCGCGGTGCTCGCCGCCGACCTGCCGGTGCTCGCCGGGCAGGTGCTTCCGGCGCTCGCGGCGACCGGGCTGCACCGGGCGCCCGAGCCCGGCGCCACCCTGCGCTCCACACTGGGCCTGTCCCGCCCCGCCAACCGCTTCGCCGACCGCTTCGCCAACCGCCTCGCCGCCCCGGCGAGCACGACCGCCTGAGGTGACGCGACCATGACCACCACCACATCGGCCGGCCCGGCCGGGGCCCCGTACGACCCGGCCGCCCAGGTGCACCTCGGCGTGTTCTACACCGGGGTCGGCCCGCAACTCATCTGGACCGGCCCGTCCGCCGCCCCGCACGTCGCCTTCGAGACCTTCTCGGGGCTGGCGCGGCTGCTGGAGCGGGGGCTCTTCGACGCCTTCTTCCTCGGCGAGGGCCTGCGCGTGCGCGAGAACCGGGGCCGCGTCTACGACCTCGACGTCGCCGGACGTCCCGACGCGATCACGCAGCTGGCCGCGCTCGCCGCCGTCACCGAGCGCATCGGGCTCGTCGCCACCCAGAACACCACGTACAACTTCCCCGCCGACCTCGCGCGCCGCCTGGCCAGCCTCGACCTGCTCTCCGGCGGGCGGGCCGGCTGGAACATCGTCACCACCGACAACGCCTGGACCGGCGCCAACTTCCGCCACGGCGGCTGGCTCCCGCACGAGCGGCGCTACGAGCGGGCCACGGAGTTCGTCGAGGCCGCGAAGGAGCTGTGGGCGTCCTGGGAGCCGGACGCCGTCGCCGGGTCGGGCGAGGCCAAGTCCTGGGCGCGGCCCGGGGCGATCCGCGACGTCGAGCGGGACACCGGCCTGGTCCGGCTGCGCGCACGCGCCACCGTTCCGGCCGGCGGGCAGGGCCGCCCGGTGCTGTTTCAGGCCGGGGACTCGGACGGCGGGCGCGAGCTCGCGGCGCGGCACGCCGACGTCGTGTTCTCCGCCAACACCGAGTACGACAAGGCGGTCGCCTACGCCGCGGACCTGCGCGCCAGGCTGGCGCGCCACGGCCGCTCGCCCGACTCGCTGCGGATCCTGCCCGGCACCTCGGTGATCCTCGGCGACACGCCCGAGGAGGCCAGGGAGCGCGCCGAGTGGGTGCGCGGCGAGCAGATCTCCCCTGCGCGGGCGATCGCTTTCCTGGAGCAGTACTGGGGCACCGACCTGTCCGCCTACGACCCGCACGGCCCGCTGCCCGGCATCGAGCCCGGCGAGGCGGAGCTCGACCCGTCGCGCGGCACGATCCCGATCGAGCGGCGCACCGGCAAGCTCGCGCTCATCGCCCGGTGGCGCGAGCAGGCCGCGGCGGAGAACCTGTCGATCGTGGAGCTCGTACGCCGCGTCACACCCGAGCACCGCTCGTTCGTGGGCACGCCGTCGCAGGTCGCCGACGAGTGGACGCACTACGTCCGCACCCGCGCGGTCGACGGTTTCAACATCATCCCGCACCTGGTCCCGTCGTCGCTGGAGGACATCGTCGACAAGCTGGTGCCGGAACTGCAGGAGCGCGGCGCCTACCGCACCGCGTACGAGGGGACGACGCTCCGCGAGCACCTCGCCCTGCCCGCGCTCGCGCCCTCGTCGTGACGGAGCCGCCCGCTCCTGGACGGCGGGCGCGCTTTCCCCGCCCCGGAGCGGGCACCGGCCCGCGGCAAGGCTGAGCACCCGAAAACATCCCGCGACACCGGAAGGCAGACAGAAGGTCAAGCTTTCGGGGGTTTATAGATGTTTTGGTAACTTCTGGGCGTTTTGCGAATGGGTCGGCATACGGGGGAACTGGAGCCTCAGTCGAAGATTCGCAACTTCTGGAGGCATCGATGAGTGAGTATCCGAACGGAACGGAAGAGCGCTCAGGTCACGATCAGGAGTCCCGGAACACCCCTCAGCAGACCGGATCCGCCGTCGGGGAGATGGTCGGCACCGCCAAGGGGCAGGCCCAGGCGATGGCCGGTGAGGCCAGACAGCAGACTCACCATGTGGTCGATCAGCTGCGGGACCGGGTCGGTGACCAGACCCGGCAGCAGAGCCGGCGCGCGGCCCAGGGGATCCGCCGGTGGGCCGACGACCTGGCCTCGATGGGCGAGGGAGCCGAGCCCGACTCGCAGGTCTCCGGAGTGGTGCGGCAGGTCGCCGACCAGGGGCGGCGGGCGGCCGACTATCTGGACCAGAACGGTCTGAACGGGGTCGCCCAGGAGATCCAGAACTTCGCGCGCCGCCGCCCCGGGGCCTTCCTGGCCGGCGTCGCGGCCGCCGGTTTCCTCATCGGCCGGATCGCCAAGGCCTCGGGGGGCACCACCTCCAGGGGCTCTCCCGGCACCGGAGGCGACGGCTCGTACGCGCCGGACGTCCCGGCTCCCGGCCCGGCGGCCACGATGCCGCCGATACCGGAGCAGCCCATGCCGCCGCCGCCGTCGTCGGCCGAGCCGTACCGCACGCGACCGGTCACGGCGCAGGGACCGCCGGAGGAGTACGACGGTTTCGGCACCCCGGCCACGCCGGGAAACCCGGGCGGTGAGATCCGATGACCCAGCTCAGCCCCGGGGCGCGGGAGCCGTCGCTGGGGCAGCTGGTCGGGGAGATCGGCGAGGACCTGTCCACCCTGGTCCGCCAGGAGCTGCGGCTGGCCAAGGCCGAGGTCCGCCAGGAGACGGGCAAGGCCGGCAAGGCCGCCGGGCTGCTCGGCGGCGCGGGGTTCGCCGGATACATGGTCGCCGTCCTGGTGACGCTGGCCGTCGTGTTCGGCCTGGGCAACGTCATGGACCTGGGCTGGGCCGCGCTCGTCGTCGCCGCCGTCTGGGCGGTGGCCGGCGCGATCCTGTACACGACCGGGCGCACCCGGATGCGCCGGGTGGACCCCACACCGGAACGTACCGTCGAAACACTCAAGGAGGACGCGCGATGGGCACGGGACCTGACGAGATAAGAGCCGAGATCGACACCACCAGGGCCGAACTGGCCATGGACGTGGAGCGGCTGGCCGACCGCACCAGCCCGGCGCGGATCGCACGGCGCCGTACCGCCACCGTGCGCCGGCGCCTGCGGTCGGTGCGCGAGCGGGTGATGGGGACCCCGTCCCACGCCGCCCACGCGGTCGGCCGGCAGGCCGCACACGCCGCGGGCAGCGTGCGTGACACGGCCTCCGGCACCGCGGACACCGTCCGTGGGGTCGCCTCCGACACCGCCGGCACCGTCAGGCACGGTGCCCACCAGGCCGCCGAGGCGGTGCACAACGCGCCGCGGCGGGCGATGCACGGCGCGCAGGGCAACCCGCTGGCCGCCGGGATGATCGCTCTGGGGGCCGGGTTGCTGGCGTCCGCCCTCGTTCCCCGGACCGAGACCGAGGAGCGCGCCGCGGAGCAGCTCGTGCGGCAGGCCGACGGGGTGATCCAGCCGGTCAAGCAGGCGGTGCGGGAGTCGGCCCAGACCCTCGGCCAGGAGGCCAAGGAGGCGGCCCAGCAGGCCGCCCAGCAGGTGAAGGAGACCGCCACGGAGGCCGCCCACCAGACGGGCGACCAGGCTCACGACCAGGCTCGCGAGCAGGCGGAACAGGTGGGCGGCCACACCCGTCCCACCGGTTACCGGTGAATCCACCGGACCCGCCCGAAGCGTGTCCGGCGGTCCGGCGTGGCGAGGTCGGCTCGTCGAGGACCTCTAGTCCTCCTCGGTGAACACGACCTCGCGACGCCTGCGGACCGCCGGCAGGACCGTGACGACGAGCGCCGCCACCGCCACGGCCAGGAGCACCGCGGAGATCGGCCTGGTCAGGAAGACCGTCGCGTCGCCGCGGGAGATGATGAGCGCCCGCCGCAGGTTCTCCTCCAGCAGGGGTCCGAGGACGAACCCGAGCAGCAGCGGCGCCGGCTCGCACCCGCACTTGATCAGGACGTAGCCCAGGATCCCGAAGAAAACGATCGCGTAGACGTCGTAGGCGTTGAACTCCAGGGAGTACGTGCCGATCGCGGCGAACAGGATGATCATCGGGAACAGCACCTGGTACGGGATGCGCAGCATGCGCACCCACAGCCCGATCAGCGGCAGGTTCAGCAGCACGAGCAGCACGTTGCCGATCCACATCGACGCGATCAGGCCCCAGAACAGCGCCGGTTCGTCGACGATGACGTTCGGGCCGGGGGTGATCCCGTGGACGATGAACGCGCCGACCATCAGCGCCATCACCGGGTGGGCGGGCAGTCCCAGGGTGAGCAGCGGGATGAACGACGTCTGCGCGGCGGCGTTGTTCGCCGACTCGGGACCGGCGACGCCCTCGATCGCGCCGCGCCCGAACTCCTGCCGCCGCTTCGAGATCCGCTTCTCGACGGCGTAGGAGGTGAACGAGGCGAGCACGTGGCCACCGCCGGGCAGGATGCCGAGCGCGGCGCCGAGGCCGGTACCGCGCAGGATCGGGCCGACGATCCGGCGCCGGTCCTCGCGGGTCGGCCAGAGGTTCTTCACCTTGTCGACGATCGCCGTGCGGGTCTGCTCGTTCTCCAGGTTGCGCAGGATCTCGGCCACCCCGAACATGCCGACGGCGACCGACACGAAGTCGATGCCGCCGTACAGCTCGCGCTGGTCGAACACGAACCGGGGGGTGCCGGTGTAGAGGTCCTGGCCGACCGTGCCGAACAGCACGCCGAGCGCGATCATCGCCAGTGCCTTGAGCGTCGCGCCGCGCGCCAGCGCGATCGACACGATCAGGCCGAGCAGCACCAGCGAGAAGTACTCGGGCGCGCCGAAGTTCAGCGCGACGCGGGCCAGCGGCGGGGCGGCGACGGCCAGCACGACCGTGGCCACCGTGCCCGCGAAGAAGGACCCGATCGCGGCGGCGGCCAGCGCCGCCCCGGCCCGGCCCTGCCTGGCCATCTCGTGCCCGTCCAGCGCGGTGACCGCCGCCGACGACTCACCGGGCAGGTTGATCAGGATGGCGGTCGTCGAGCCGCCGTACTGCGCGCCGTAGTAGATGCCGGCCAGCATGATCAGCGCCGTCACCGGCTCGAAGCTGAAGGTGATCGGCAGCAGCATCGCCACCGTCGCCGTCGGCCCGATGCCGGGCAGCACGCCGACCGCCGTCCCGAGCAGCACCCCCACGAAGCAGTAGAGGACGTTCTGGAGCAGGAGGGCGGTCGAGAGGCCCAGTACGAGGTTGTCGAGAAGTTCCATGCCTCAATCCGGATGCCGCGTCAGAATCCCAGCCACGGGCCCAGGAGCGGGATGCGCAGCTGAAGTCCGACGACGAAGATGAGCGTGGCGGCCGCGGTGAGCCCGGCGGCCACGGCGACGGCCGTGAGCGGCCGTACGCGCGAGCTGGCCAGCGCGGTGAGCAGGGCGGTCACCACCGACGTCGGGACGAACCCGAGGCCCCGGACGGTGAGCCCGAAGAACAGGACCGCGAGCACGATGGCGCCGACCGCGCGCCAGGGGATCGGCCCGAACTCGATCACCTCGCCGGCGACGAGCCCCTTGACGACGATCGCCAGGCCCAGGGCGGCCACGATCGCGCCGACCAGCAGCGGGAAGGCTCCGGGGCCCATCCGCAGCGGGGTGCCCAGCTCGTAGCCGAGCGCCCCCACCGCGAACGCGCCGCCGATCAGGACGAAGACTCCCCCGGCGAGGACGTCGGGGAGGGACCGGCGACGCTCCACCTCAGGAGGCCCTGACGCCCGCGTCGGCGATGACCTTCGCCCAGGTGCCGAGCTGCTCCTCCAGCTTGGCCCGGTGCGCCTGCGAGGTCGCGTCCTCGGCCGCGACCGGCGCGGTGCCGAGCTTGGCCATCTGGTCGACGACCCCCTTGTCGGCCAGCGCCACCTTCAGCGCGTCGGACAGCTTCTGCACGACGTCCGGCGGCGTGCCCTTCGGGACGTAGAGGCCGTGCCACACGCTGACCTGGAGCTGGGGCAGCCCGGCCTCGGTCGTGGTGGGCAGGTCGGGCAGGCTCTTCACGCGCTCGGGCGTGGTGACCGCGTACGCCTTCACCTCGCCCGCGGAGATCTGGCCGCTGGTGTTGGTCGTCTGGTCGCACATGAAGTCGACCTGGCCGCCGACGAGGTCGGTCAGCGCGGGGCCGGTGCCCTCGTACGGGACCTCCTGGAGCTTGACCCCCGTGGCGGACTGGAACAGCAGGCCGCACAGGTGGGACGCGGCGCCGATGCCGGCGTTGGCCAGCGTGACCTTGCCCGCGTTCGCCTTCACGTGGGTCACGAGGTCCTGGAGGGTCGCGGGCGCGAAGTCCTTGCGGGCGACGATCGTCATCGGCACCTCGGTGACGAGCCCGACCGTCTCGAAGCTCTCCAGCGGCTTGTAGCTCAGGTTCTGGTAGAGGGCGGGCGCCGTCGACATGCCGATGTGGTGCATGAGCACGGTGTAGCCGTCGGGGTCGGCCCGCGCGACCTCGCCCGCGCCGATCGTGCCGCCCGCGCCCTCGGCGTTCTGGACGACGACCTTGGCGCCGAGCTTGGCGGCCATCGGCTCGGCGATCATGCGGGTGACGGTGTCCGTCGGGCCGCCCGCGCTGAACGGCACGACGAACGTGATGTTCTTGTCGGGGTAGCCCCCGGCGCCGCTCGCGCCGGTGGCGCCCGCGCCGGGGGCGCCCCCGTTACCCGAGCAGGCGGCGACAAGCGAGACGACACCGATCGCGGCGACCATCCGTCCGACGGCCCGGTAGCTGCTGGTCGTTCTCATGTCGCTGCCTCCTCTTTCTGCGCACGCGCGCTGGTTCGGTGAGTGCGCGGCATCAGTTTCGGCTGGCGAGGACGCGGATGGTGTCAGAGAAATCCCAAGAATGTGATGAATGTCAGAGAGATCTTAAGAATGCGATGAATGCCGGAGAAATTGCAGGAAGCAGAGGGCTGACCAAGCGCCGGTGGTGGCCGTACAATCCGCCGGTATGCGGATCACCATCATCGAGGATGACGACCGCGTGGCGCGGGGACTGGTGACCGTCCTCGCCCAGGCGGGCTTCGAGGTCCACCGCATCGCCACCGCCGCGGAGGCGGTGCGGGCCGCCCCCTCCGACGTCGTCCTCGTCGACCTGGGCCTGCCCGACGGCGACGGGCTCGACGTGATCCGCAGGCTGCGCGACCGCCCGGAGACCGCCGTCATCGCCGTGACGGCGCGCTCCGAGGAGCACGAGCGCGTCCGCGGCCTGCGCGCCGGCGCGGACGACTACATCGTGAAGCCGTTCGGCATCCCGGAACTGCTCGCCCGGATCGACGCCGTCCTGCGGCGCACCCGGGTCGCCCGCTCCCTGAACCATCCGGACGAGTCGCTCGTCCTCGGCCCGATGCGGATCGTCGTCGGCACCCGCGAGGTCACCGTCGACGGCACGCCCGTGACGCTGACCCGCAAGGAGTTCGAGCTGCTCCTGCTGCTGGCCCGGCGGGCGCCGAACGTGGTGAGCCGCGACGTCATCCTCGACCAGATCTGGGGCGCGACCTGGGAGTCGTCGAGCCGCACCCTCGACACCCACATCGCGGCGTTACGGAACAAGATCGGACCGGCCGTGCTCATCCGCACGGTCCACGGGGTCGGCTATCGGCTCCTGGCCGACCAGCCGGAGCTGATCGGCTGACACGCCGTGCACCGTCGCCTGCTCGCCGTCCTGGTGCCCCTCGCGGTGCTGCTCGTCGCGGCGCTCGGGGTGCCGCTCAGCGTCACCGTGGCCGAACGGGAGATGCAGGAGACCTACGTCGACCGGCTCAACGACGTCGGCCGGTTCGCGTCGCTGGCCGAGACCGCGCTGTCGACCGGCCGGACCGAGGCGCTCCACCGCGAGCTGGCGCATTACCACGAGCTGTACGGCATCCCGGCCGCGGTGATCGACACCTCGGGCACGGTGCTGCTCGGACCGGCCGGCGCCTACCAGCGGGCGGCGGGGGCCGAGCCCGCGCTGCCCCGGATCGTGACCGCGGCGCTGGCCGGGGCGAGGTCGGAGCCGTCCGGGGAATGGGCGCCGTGGGACGACTCCGCGCTCGTGGTCGCGGAGCCGGTGGGCCGGGACAGCGAGGTCGTCGGCACCGTCGTGACGATCTCCGACCTGTCGAAGACGCGCTACCGCATCCTCGTGCGATGGGCCCAGCTCGCCGCGCTCGGGCTGCTGCCGCTGGTCGCGCTGGTGGCCGTCGCCTGGCCGGTGTCGGCGTGGGTGCTGCGGCCGGTGCGCGAGCTGGACGCGGCGAGCTCGCGGATCTCCCGGGGCGACCTCACCATCCGGGCGGACGCCGAGGCCGGCCCGGTCGAGCTGCGGCGGCTGGCGGAGTCGTTCAACACCATGATGGACGCGGTCGAGAACGCCGTGCAGCGGCAGCGGGCGTTCGTGTCCGACGCCTCGCACCAGCTGCGCAACCCGCTGACCAGCCTCCGGCTCGCCGTGGAGAGTCTGGAACCGCACCTGCGCGCGAGCGGCGACGGGCGGCAGGTGTACGACATGGCCGTCGACGAGCTGAAGGCGATGCAGCGGCTGCTGAACTCGCTGCAGGCCAGCGCGCGGATGGAGAGCATACGGACGGCGTCGCCGGTTGATCTCGACGCGGTGCTGGCAACCCGGGTGAACCGCTGGCGGGCGTTGACGGCGACGGCGGGACAGACACTGACGGTCGACGTCCCGCCGGGGCTACGCCTGCTGGAGCCTCCTGGCGGGCTGGGCAGCGTCCTGGACGAGCTGATCAGCAACGCGTTACGGCTGTCGGACGCGCGGGCGGTGGAGGTGACCGCCCGGGTCGCCTCGGGAGGTGTGAACGCCGCCCGGGTCGCCTCGGGAGGCACGAACACCGCCGCCTGGCTCGTCTCCGGCGGCACGAACGCCGGTCCCGTCACGGCGAGCGCCGGTCCCCGAAACGTCACGGCGGGCACCGGCCCCGGCGGTGCCGCCACGGGCACCGGCCCCGGCGACACGTCCGCGGCCGGAGACGTGGTCGTCATCGCCGTCCGCGACGACGGCCAGGGGATCGACGAGTCCGAGCGGGCCCAGGCGCTACGACGGTTCTGGCGGTCGCCACGGCACCAGAACGTGTCCGGGACCGGCCTGGGGCTGGCGATCTGCGCCGACCTGGTCGGGGCGGCCGGGGGCGAGCTGCGGCTGGAGGACGGCCTGCCACGCCCGGACGGGTCCGGGCACGGATTCGCCGCGGTGGTCAGGCTGCCGGTCGTTCCGCGAGCGGCGTCATCGTCCGGCACCGTGGAACCTTCGCAGGTCTGAGACATTCGAACCCCGCCACAGACGTGAGGCTTTCGACTCCCTCCCAGCCCCTGAGACTCCCGGCCCCGTCACAGACCCAAGGCTTTTCGGCTCCGTCACAGAACCCCGAGACTCCCGGCCCCGTCACAGGCGTGAGGCTTCCCCGGGTCAGCGCTTGCGGTCGCGGAACCAGGCGGCCGCGCCCGGGTGGAGCGGGACCGACGCGGTGGAGATCCCGGTACGCACGTTGATCTGCCACGCCTCGGGAACGGCTTCCGTGTCGTCGCGACCGGCGGAGGTGATCGTGCCGGTGTGCGTGAAGATCGTGTCGGTGATGGCGCGGACCAGGTCACCGGGCAGGTCGTCGCGTACGAGGAGCAGGTTCGGGACGGCGACGCTGGGGGTGGCCGGGACACCGGCGTAGGCGGTCGCGGGGATCGTGGCCGGGGCGTAGGAACCCGGGAACGCGGTGAAGAGCACGTCCGCCTGCGCGTCCAGCGGGATCAGCCGGATCGGGTGCCGCCGTGCCAGCTCCGTGATGGCGGGTGTCGGGACGCCGGTCAGGGAGAACATCGCGTCGATCTCGCCGTCGCGCAGCGCCGCCGCCGACTCGGCCTGGCTGAGGTATTGACCGTCGGCCTTCACCCCACCGTGCTCCAGAGCCCGCAGCGACGTGAACTCGGTGCCCGAGTCGTGGGCGCCGAGGGACACGCGCTTACCCTTGAGGTCCCGGAACTCCTCGATCGCCGAACCGGCCATGACCACGAGATGCAGGTGGCTGTCGTAGAGCCTGCATATCGCCGAGAGCCCTCCGGGCGCGCTGCCGTCGGTCGTGATCAGCGCATCCAGGCTGGTCAGCCCGAGGTGCACCTCACCGGCCCGCAGCATCCGGATGTTGTCGGTGGACGCCCCGCTCGGCACGGTGGTCACCGTCGCCCCCGGCACCTGCTCGGAGATGTGCTCGGCCAGCGCGCCGCCGATGCGGCGGTACACCGCGCCGGCCGGACCGGTGGCCAGGCGCAGGTGGACCCTGTCGGCCTCGGGCCGCCGGGAGCAACCGACGAGCAGCCCTCCGGCGGCCAGGAGCACCGCCCGCCGGCCGAGCCGTGGCTCCGGGTTCAGCACCATGCCGAGATGATACGGACGCGGCCGCCGGGGTCGGTCAAGAACATGGTTCCGAACCGGCTGGACGGGATGCGGGCGGTGAAATCTGTTTGCGCTAACACATCATCGGCACCGTAAAGCCGGTCGGGGCACCGCCTGGCCTCAACCTGGGCCCGATGCTTGCCAAGCGGTGACTTCTGTGAAATTTTCACATGCGCGGGCCCCGAAATGTTAGCTCCCGGCGCACGAAAACACAGACAGGGAAGCGTTTCGGCGGCACGCCCGGGTCAACGGGGTTCGCGACTCGTTGACGCCCGGCCGGACAGTCGGATGTACTCCGCGACAGCGCGCCCGCAGGAACAGACCGGGGAGATCTGCGATGAAAAATGTTAGCGATAACAGATTTCGGCGGCCCCTTCTTCCTCGTTCTGACCGAGGGGCGCCGGACGCCTTTCCCCTCCCGGAACCCCTCCTGAGATTTCTCCCGCAACCCCTCCCGAGACTTCTCCCGGAACTCCTCCCGAACGCCTCCCCCTCACCGGCGTCTCGCGCGACCGTGGCCGCCGGGCGCCAGGACACGACGTCCCGGATCACCTCACGAGGAGAAGCCGGCGCTTTCCGCCGAGCTCGGCGTCTCCGCGCCGGAAGCCGTGGCCGGCCGCTCCGACGGCCCGGCCACGCGAGAAAGGGCGGCCGGCCGTAGTGGCTTCGGCCCGGTCACCACACCCCCCACCCCAAGGAGCCCCCCATGACCCTGAGTCGTCGCCAGCTCTTCCGGGCCGCGGGCGCGACCGCCGCGCTCTCGGCCGTCGGCCAGGTGGTGGGCACGCCCCACGCCCTGGCCGCGCTCCCGTGGGCCAGATCCGAGATCGGTGTCTCGGCCTACGAGTTCGACCTCGGCCAGGTCCGGCTGACCTCCGGCCGCTGGCTGGACAACCAGAACCGCGCCCTCAACTACCTGCGCTTCGTCGACGTCGACCGGCTGCTCTACGTCTTCCGCGCCAACCACCGCCTGTCCACCAACGGCGCGGCGGCCAACGGCGGCTGGGACGCGCCCACCTTCCCGTTCCGGTCCCACATGCAGGGCCACTTCCTGACGGCCTGGGCGCAGGCCTACGCCGTACTCGGGGACACCACCTGCCGGGACAAGGCCAACCAGATGGTCGCCGAGCTGGCCAGGTGCCAGGCCAACAACGGCGCGGCCGGGTTCACCGCCGGCTACCTGTCGGGCTTCCCGGAGTCGGACATCACCGCGGTCGAGAACCGTACGCTGAGCAACGGCAACGTCCCGTACTACTGCGTCCACAAGACCCTCGCCGGGCTGCTGGACGTGTGGCGGCACATCGGCAACACCCAGGCCAGGACCGTGCTCCTCGCCCTCGCCGGCTGGGTGGACACCCGGACCGGCCGCCTGTCCTCCGGCCAGATGCAGGCCATGCTGGGCACCGAGTTCGGAGGCATGAACGCCGTGCTCACCGACCTGTACCAGATGACCGGCGACTCCCGCTGGCTGGCGGTCGCCCAGCGCTTCGACCACGCCTCCGTGTTCGACCCGCTCGCCTCCAACCAGGACCGGCTCAACGGCCTGCACGCCAACACGCAGGTGCCCAAGTGGATCGGCGCCGCGCGGGAGTACAAGGCGACCGGGACCACCCGCTACCGCGACATCGCCGCCAACGCCTGGGCCATCACGATCAACGCCCACACCTACGCCAACGGCTCCAACAGCCAGGCCGAGCACTTCCGCGCCCCCAACGCCATCGCCGCCTACCTGAGCAGGGACACCGGCGAGGCCTGCAACACCTACAACATGCTCAAGCTCACCCGGGAGCTGTGGACGCTGTCGCCGAACCGGGCCGACTACTTCGACTACTACGAGAACGCCCTGGTCAACCACCTGCTCGGCCAGCAGAACCCGGCCGACGGCCGTGGCCACGTCACCTACTTCACCCCGCTCAACCCCGGCGGCAGGAGGGGCGTCGGCCCGGCCTGGGGCGGCGGCACGTGGAGCACCGACTACAACTCGATGTGGTGCTGCCAGGGAACCGGCATCGAGACCAACACCAAGCTGATGGACTCGATCTACTTCCACAACGACACCACGCTGTTCGTGAACCTGTTCGCGCCCTCCACGCTCAACTGGTCGCAGCGTGGCATCACGGTCACCCAGACGACGTCGTACCCGGTGAGCGACACCACGTCGTTGCAGGTCACCGGCAACGTGAGCGGGTCGTGGACGATGCGGGTCCGTATCCCGGGCTGGACCCAGGGCGCGACGATCAGCGTCAACGGCGTCCAGCAGGCCATCGCCACCACCCCGGGCACCTACGCCTCGATCACCCGGTCGTGGACGTCGGGCGACACGGTGACCGTACGGCTCCCGATGCGGGTGGTCCTCAAGGCCGCCAACGACAACCCGAACCTGCAGGCCGTCACCTACGGCCCGGTCGTGCTGTCGGGCAACTACGGGAACACCTCCCTGTCGGCGGCGCCGACGCTGACCCCCTCGACGATCGCCCGGACCGGCACCTCGGCACTGGCGTTCACGGCCACGGCCAACGGGGCGCCGGTGAACCTGGGTCCGTTCTACGACGCCGCCAACCACAACTACGTCGTCTACTGGAACACCTCGGGGCAGGGCGGGGGCGGCGAGGCGAGCTTCCGGCTGATCAACGCGGCCAGCGGGCTGGCACTCGGCATCCAGAACATGTCGACCGCGGACGGCGGCCTGGCGTTGCAGTGGACCGACAACGGCACCGCCGACCACGACTGGGTGCCGATCGTGGACGGCAACGGGCTGCGGTTCCGCAACGTCAACAGCGGCAAGGTGCTGGGCGTGGAGAACATGTCGACGGCCGACAACGCCCGGGTCATGCAGTGGGCCGACAACGGCACCGCCGACCACCGCTGGACGCTCACCGACGTCGGTGACGGCTCGGTCAGGATTCGCAACGCCAACAGCGGCAAGCTGCTGGGCATCCTGAACGGCTCCACCGCCAACGGCGCCCAGGCGGTCCAGGACCCCGACAACGGCTCGGCCGACAACCATTGGCGGTTCGTGCCCAACGGCGCGCGCCGCGTCCAGAACGTGGCGACCGGCATGGTGCTCGGAGTCACCGACATGTCCACCGCCGACGGCGCGCTCGTCGTCCAGTGGGGCGACACCGGCACCGCCGACCACTTCTGGACGGCCGTCGTCGACACCGGCGGCTACCTGCGCCTGCGCAACTCCAACAGCCAGAAGGTGCTGGGGGTGGAGAACGCCGCCACCGCCGCGGGTTCCCGGATCGTGCAGTGGGCCGACAACGGCACCGCCGACCACCGCTGGCGGCTGCGCCACGGGAGCAACGCCGCCTTCCGCATCCAGTGCGCCAACGGCGGCCGGGTCCTCGGCCTGGCCGGCACCGCCCAGGGCGCGCAGATCGTGCTCGCCGACGACAACGGCTCGAACAACAATCTCTGGAGGTTCCTGTAAGACGGAGGTTCCTGTGAGACGTGTGCCCACGGTTCTCCCATCCCCACTCCCCGTGGGCATGTCTCTCACGACCGGTCCGCGAACACGGCGACCGCCGACGCCGTCACCGCGACGGCGAACCCGCTCGAAGTCGACCGGCCCGCTCACATCGGCCTGAGCACATCGGCCTGAACTCGCCGACGCCGACGCCGACATCCGGATCCGAACCGGGCCCTCCTGACAGGGGCCCGGTTCACTCCGCGTACGGGCGCGTACGGGCGCGTGCCGGCACGTGCCGGCGGCGGCCCGGCGTCTCAGCCCGCTTTCGCGGCCTGGTCGCGCGCGGTGGCGGCGATCGCCCCGAGGTCGTCCCCGGCCGTGGGGCCGTTGACGACGACCAGGTGGTCGTCCGTGAACACGGCGACCTCCGTCGTGTCGCCGCGCAGCACCACGTTGGCCGGGCCGGGCCGCCCCTCCACCTTCCCCGCGGAGGAGCACTCGGCGTAGAAGCGCTTGAAGGTCTGGGTGGTGTCCGTACCGGAGACCACGATCTCCGAGATCGACACCCCGTCAGCCGACGCGAACACCCGGAACCGCACCCGGGCCGTCTCCGGGGCGATGAGCCGTTTCCCGCACGGCACCAGCGCCTCGTCGAGGTCGGCCCAGCGCACGTCGCCGGTTCTCTCGGCCGTCCACGGGCCACCGGGCAGTTGCGACGCGTCGAGCAGCACCTGCGCCGTCGGCGCGGCGGTGGCGGACGCGGTGGCGGTCTCCCCACCCGTGGCCTCCCTGCCCGTAACCCCCCCGCCCGTGGCGCAGGCGGACAACCCACTCACGGCGACGGCGACGACGGCGGCGATCAACGTCCATCGGTTCATCTGATCCTCCTCGGAGGGGAGACGGACGACACCGACGCCGCGACGACCGCCAGCAGGGCCACGAACCCGGCGACGGCCAGGTGCAGGAGGCGGACGAGCACGGCCGGACGAGAACGCCGTCATCTGTCCCCGCCAGACCGACGAGGTGAGCAGATCCGCCGAGTTGAGGCTTCAAACCGAGCCGGACAGCGAGCCGGCAGGCTCGCATCGGCGTCACCCCGACCCGATCGTTCTTGGCAGTGGCGATCCCTAGGCTTTCCTCCCATGGGAGACGACGAGCCCCGCACCGTACGCCTGCAGATCGAAGTGGAGGACTGCGGCATCGTTTATCTGGCCGACAAGGAGCTCCGCGGATACGCCGGGACACCGGCCCAGTCCACCGGGATCATCAAGACCGTGGAGGGCCACGCCACCCTCCGCATCGCCCCCCAGTGGGGACCGGCCGACTTCACCGTGACGATCGCCGACCGGGATCCGGGGGCGGATCTCGCCGGTTACGAGGACATCGTGGAGGTCAGCTTCGGGTCCTTCTCCGGCCTGCTGGAGATGACCGGGTTCACCTTCGACGAGCACGTGATGTCCCCCCTTCCCCCTCTCCCGGCCGGGCCGGGGGTCTACCGCGTCCGGTACCACGTCAAGGGCATGGACGGGGAGGGCACCCAGGACGCCGTCGATGACCACTACCTTCAGATCTGGCCCATGCCCCTCGAGGAGCCCGTCGTCCTCAAGACCGCGACCGACATCACCCCGGAGAAGGACGAGTGGGGCGGCACATGACAGGAAGCCCCGGCGGGTCCGGAGCACACCGGTCCCCCTGACCGGCCGCCCGTCGCACGACCCCGGCACCTCTCCTTCGACCGCCGCTCGCGAGGCGTGATCATCGCGGACGTTCGGACAGTCACGCCCGGACGAGGCGAGGCCCCGAGCGGAGGGCCGGTGGGCGGTGGCCTCGTCGACCGGGCTCGAACCGGCGTCCACCCGGTCTGGAGCCGGGAGCTCTACCACTGAGCTACAACGAGGCCACGCTCACAACACACGGCACCTCCGGCCGGGCTCGAACCGGCGCCCACCTGGATGAAGAGCCAGGCGTTCTACCACTGAACTACAGCGGGCCGCGAGTCCATTCTCCTCGACGCCGTCCGATGAGCGCCACGGAATTAACGATCGTGGTCCCGGACGGGCAGATCGCTGACGACCACCCCGGAGGCCAGCCCGTGACGGACATCGTCGATCATCTCGGGCTTGACGTGCTTGCCGCTGAACGCCCCCGCCCGCCGGAGCAGGGCGGCCCAGACCGGGTCGGCGACGCTCACCCCGTGCACCAGCTCGGGCGTCGGCCGGAACACCGCCACCCCGCGTCCGGGCGCGGGCACGGTCCAGCCCGACCGCTCCGGGTCCAGCTTCGCCGTACGGCACGCCGCCTCGACGTCGGCGCGGGCACAGGCCGCGCTCCCGTCCAGGACCTCCCACGGCAGCGGCAACGCCGCCCACACCGCCGTGTTCGGGTCGACGCCACCGCCGCTTTCGCCGTGCCAGCTGACCAGGTCGGCGGCCATCAGCCGCATCGCCTTGCCCGGACACGCCACGTCCAGCAGATCCAGCGCGTTCAGCGAGGCCAGGCAGGCCAGCCAGCCCGCGCGGGCCGCGTTGTAGGCGACCGCCAGGTTGTTCCAGGTGGTGGAGTCGTCACCGCGCCTGACGACCATCGTCGCGCGTTCGGTGTGCGGGTTCCAGCGGTCGCGCAGCAGTTCCGCGCTGTGCCGCATGACCGCCGACCACTGGCCCAGCAGCCGTCCCCGTTCCCGCTCGGTCAGCCGCTCCAGGACGTCGGGAGTGGTCCGCACCTGGGCGATCATCCACCAGTCGCCACCGGCCCCGCACCGGTCGAGCAGCATGGAGGCGATCTCGTCGAACGGGTTCTCCCGTCCCGACAGGCTGAACTCCCGGCGCAACTTGCGCCTCGCGGTGTAGTACGCCACGAAGCACGCCGCGTCGACGTCGGCGGCGAACCTCTCCAGCTCGATGTCCGCCCCGAAGCCGGTGACGCCCACCATGAGCAGGCGCCGCTTGTCATGCTCGGCGACGATCGTGCTCGCCTTGGCCGCGAGCCTGCGCAGCACCCGGAAACGGCGGTTGTACTCCCGCTTGGTCACGTCCAGGCCCGCCGCCTCCCGGGCGTCCCGGTTCAGCCGGTCGGCCAGGAAGTCGGTGCGCTCGGGCGTCCACTTCATCTCGCGCCCCATGGCCGCCGCGAACTCCAGCAGCGACTCCGGATCGTCGGGATCGACCTCCACCGACCGCCCGAACAGCCGGGTGGCCGCCGCGACCTGCCGCGCCCCGCCGACCGGGCGGGCGTAGTCGGTGGACATCGAGGAGAACCCGCCCCGCCGCCGCAACGCGTGCTTGGCCGCGCGCTCCAGCACCACGCGCTCCCGCCGCGTCAGCCGCCCGTCCAGCGCCTGAAGCACCAGATCTGCGACGTCCTCGGGCCGGTAACGGCGGTCGAGCGAGGCGTGCAGCTCGACCAGGATCTCCCTGCGGGACGGGTGAGCACTGTCATGGCGGAACTTCATGAGGTCATCATCCCGGTCGGCCACGCTCCACTTCGACTGGATTATCCGGCCTCCGGCCGCGGAGCGGGAGTCTCCCGCGAGGTCGCGACCACCCCAGGTGGTTCTCGCGCGACTCGACGTCTCCGGCCGGTGCCCGTCACCCCCGCCGACGTCGAGAGGCGGGCTCACCTCGTTGACCCCATATCTCCGGGCTCATATGATCACGCCCTGCGGAGCCTCGGCAGCCTGTTCCCCATCGTCACGATCTGAGGTTCGCTGTGCGTCACGACCGGATGCGTACCACTCCCCTCAGCCTTCCCGCGGTGCTCGCCGGGGTCCTGCTCCTCACCGCGTGCGGATGGGAGAGGGCCGCCGCGCCAGGCGGCGGCCCGCAGCGGACCCAGGGGCCCGGCGGCACCTCCTCGTGCGCCCCGTCCACCGGTACGCCACCCACGTCCGGCACTTCGGTACCTCCCGGCGGCTCCACGGATCCGGAGAGGGACAGCGTCAAGATCATCGGCCTGGGTGAATGGTCCCGAACCTGCGACCTCTTCTCCGCCGAGTTCCAGGTCACCGGTCACGAGACCGAACCTTTCACGTACACCGTCACCTTCGAGTTCCTGTCCGGTCTCGGAGGGGTGCTGGCGACTGCGAAACAGACGGTTCCATCGGTCGGGCCCGGCCGGACCGTGAAGCGCACGATCGACACGGCCGGGCTTCTCCCGCAGGCGTCCGCCGGGGTGCACGTGCGAATCGCCAAGGTCAGAAGCGTCCCGGCGGACGAGGCTCCCGCCCCGGCAGGCCCCTGCCCGCCCTCCGGCATCCGCGTCACCTCCGGCGACGTCAACGCCGCCATGGGACTCCGCGTGGTGGGACTCCGTCTGGAGAACTGCTCGACCCGCGCATACCACGTCGACGGCTACCCGCTGCTCCAGCTCCTCGACAAAGACAGAAAGCCCGTCACCGGCGTCAGGGTCCTGCACGGCAGCGGCGGCATCTCCACGGTGACCGGCTTCGACGACCCGCCTCAGGCGGTGACCCTGAAACCGGGCGAGAGCGCGTCCGCCGGCCTGATGTGGCGCAACACCGTCACCGACGACACCCCCATACACCTGCCGTACGTCAGGGTGAACGCGAAGGCCGGTGCTCGTCCTGTGACGGTGACACCGGAACTCGATCTCGGCACCACCGGGAAACTCGGCGTCAGCCCGTGGAGGAAGGACGAGGCTCCATAACCTCTGTCGAAGTACCGGCTTGAGGGGAGGGTCTTCTCGAAGCGGCCGATGAGATGCTCGCGACTACCGATCGGCGTACGGATGATCCCGATGCTCAGACCGGGATCCAGTTGCCGTGGAAGCCCGTGGGGATGCGCACCGGGACATGTACCTCGGCGAGCGGGGGCGCGGCCACGTCGGTGGCGTCCAGGATGGCCAGGTAGCTCGTGCCGGCGCCGCGATCGTGGGCGAACGTCATCAGGTAGCCCTCGTTCTCACCGGTCCCGGCCCGGGGTACGAAGACGGCCTCGCCGCAGGTGTGGCCTGGAGGCAGGCGGTGCACCGCCCGTTCGCCGCCGCCGGTGAGGTCGTAGGCGTAGATCTCCGACCGCTCGGGCTCGGCGTCGAGGGAGAAGCTCGTCGTGTAGCCGTAACGGTGGGGGAGGCCGAGCATCGAGTCGGCCACCCGGGGGTATTCGCTGGGCGCGTCGTCGAGCGGTTCCTCGGCGACCGCGCCCGACCTCAGGTCCAGCGTCCAGCGGTACGCGACCGGGAGCCCGCCCTCCAGGTCGTCGGTGCCACCGCGCCACAGTGTGGGAACTCGGGTGCCGGTGACGGTGATCGTGTCGCCTTCGGGATCCTCGAAAGCGTTCATGGTGTGCCACACGTAGCAGGGGGCGACGTCGAACCAGCGTACGGGCGCGTCGTCGCCGGCCGTACGCGCCAGCACGCCGAACCGGGCGCGGTGCGCGTCGTCCCAGCGCCACGGCGGCCCGCCCGCCGCGGCCTGGGCGGCGTCGAAGACGACCGGCAGGTCCATGAAGATCATGTGGTTCCGGGTGATGGCGAAGTCGTGCGTCATCGTCGCGCGCGGCACGTCCACGACCCGCGTCTGCACCACCTCCCCGGCGGCCGAGGCGCGGTAACAGGTCAGGTACGGCGGGCGCACCTGATAGCCGAAGAACAGCAGCTCACCCGTGATCGGGCAGGTCTTGGGGTGCGCGGTCATCGGGGTCTGGAGGGCCCCGTCGAAGGTGTGTGCCCCGATCGTGGCGAGGTCCGGCGTCACCTCGTACGGGAAGCCGCCCTCTTCCAGGGCGAACAACCTGCCCGCGTGCGCGATCAGGTGGGTGTTGGCCGTGGTGACCCGATAGTCGATCCGGCCCGTCTCCCGGTCGAAGGCGAGGGCGAAACGGGACTCGCCGAGGTGCTCGTACAGCGGCGTGCGCACGTACCGGTTGCGGTACCAGCGCGCCCCGCCGCCGTCGAGCGCGATGGTGTGGACCATACCGTCACCCGCGAAGGAGTGCGGTGACCAGCCGGTACGCGGGTTGGGCCCGTTGCGGAAGAACTGCCCGCTCAGTTCGGCCGGGATCTCACCGACGACCTTCGACGGCTTCAGGGTCACCTCCTCGGCGACCGGCGCGTTGTTGCCCGCGAGGTGCAGCGGCACGGTTTCGGACATGCTGGAACTCCTGTCGGCATGTGATGGAGACGCCGACAACCGTGCACGAGAAAACCCGCGGACAACAGTCTTGTTCTTCCCGCCCGCCTCAGCCGCCCGAAAAGAGCCCAGGTGAGAGCACCACAAAAACCCCGGACGGGGCCGCTACGAGAAGGGAGGCCCTTGGACGGACAACGGGAAGCTTGCAGACGGGGGCGAGGATCGACGGCGGTCGGCTCCACCTCAACCCGGCGGGCGGCGTCGCCGTCGAAACCTCCCACACTTCAAGATCATTTACGTCACCGCGTCGCCACCGTTGACGTCGACCACTCACGTTCCAAAACCGAGACCGGGCGAGCACCCCTCCCGGACATCAGCACAGATTGCCCCCGCTGGGCCCGGAACTGGCCTGCAGGAAGTATTCACCGCCGTCTTTCTCTTCCGGCCTGCCGGAGTACCGCACCGACAGGTAGACATTCCGGCTGTTGATCACCTTGGTGAGGCAAATCTGCGTCACCCCCTCCTCCTGTTCCGGCACAGGCGCCTGCTTCCAGCCGTCCCTGATCGCAGCCTCACGGTAGAAGGACGGCACGTCGACACGCGACGCCGAAATCCGATAGGACTGCTCGGCATACGCGAGCCGGTCATCGTCGTCGCACCCCCCGAGACGTTTCCCGTCCGGCGTCGCCTCGGCCGGACGAGCGTCAAGGATGCCGAGCACCGTGAGAGCCGAGGCAAGCCGCTTGTCATCGTCGGTACAACGGGGAAACGGCGAGCGGGGCATCAACAACAAGGCCAGGTGGTTGCCGGCCTTGCGCGCCTCGCCGAAGGCGGGGTTCGGCACGATGTAGGCGGCCGAGTAGATCCGCTCACCACGCCCCATCGCCGCGCCGAGGATCCGCTCGTACGTCGCGAAGTCGTAGCCGTCCCACGTCGGCCGGCCGCCGAGCTCACGCGTCAGCAGCTCCCACGTCTCGATCTTGTTGAAGATCTTGAACAGCAGGACCCGGAACACCAGCTCCTCGGCGTCCTGCGACCCGTTGTAGATGACGTCCCGGATCAGGTACTGCGACACCCGGTCGGCCGCTCGGTAGACGTTGGTGAATTTGTGCCGGCCGATGATCGGGTCGGTGGTCCAGGGCGGCGGCGCCCCGGCGGCGCGAAGGTGGAAGACCTGCTGCCGGGCGACCGCGAAGCGCCAGTAGGTGTCGATGACCGCGCCGCGCAGTTGCAGCGTGCGCGAGCCCACGCGGACGGCGCGAATCGCCCCGGCGTCCTGGGCGGTCGGTTCGCCCAGATCGAGCAGCAATTGATCCTGGTCATCGCGCACGCACGGAACGTAGCGCACCGCGCTGGCGGCAGGTTCGGTGTTTCCAACGATTTGGCAGGGATCCGCCATGAGTTTCTCCTGCGATCAGACCGCACCGTAAGAGGTTGGGCCTTCCTGTTCTGCGCGGGGCCAGCCGCCTACGTCGCGTGTCGGCGCGTGGCCGACCGAATGAGCGTGCAGATGAGCGTCGAGGAGTCCACCGCGCGGCGCGCGATCGACGCCGCGGTGCGGGAGGTCACCGCGGCCCTGCGCGCACAGGGCTTGACGGTGCAGATCGCGCGTTGCGGGCCGAGGGACGGCACTGGAGCCGCGCAACGTCAACCGTTCCTGGGACACGTTATGTAAGCGCACACAGATCGGGCGGCTGGTGCGTATTCATGATCTGCGGCACGCCTGCGGGTCGTTCCTGTTCGCCGAGGGCACCGATATCAAGACAATCCAGGGCGTGCTCCGGCACACTCGGCAGGCGATTACATCCGACAGCTATGTGCATCTGCTGGAGGAGGTGAAGCGAGGTGCGGCCGAAAGCATGGCCGGACCCCTGTCCGACCTGACGACACGACGGACAAAGCAGGGGAAAGAGGCGTCGTGAGCGCGTTGCTACACCCGCTTGCTACAAAATGACCAAGGCGTTCCCTGGTGATCAAGGAACGCCTTGGTCAGACGTGTGCGGCCGGAGGTACTCGAAACCCCAACCTTCTGATCCGTAGTCAGATGCTCTATCCATTGAGCTACGGCCGCTCGCTGCGTAAGCAAGCATAGCGGGTTTTGGGCGATGCCTCGAACCGGTTAAACGATCGCCCTCCGATCCGCCGGTCGGTGCCGGGTTCGCCTATGGGGACGGGGTTCCGGAGGGGGCATGGGTCAGGCGGCCTGGAGGATCAAGGTGGAGCACGCGGGAGGTCGGATTTCCATCTCGGCGCGGCGGAGCCCGTGGCGGCGGAAACCGCCCCGCGTAGGGGGCCGGTGGAAGGGGTCACGCGCTGAGATCTCCGATTGTCCCGGCCTTGGCATCAGTGGCTCTCCCTGGGAGACGCTCTTCACAGGACACCCTCTCAGGGCGGTCTCCCCTGGACGCTCTCCTCGAACGGCCCTCGGAACGCCCTCAGACGGCTCTCCCGGGCCGCTCTCCTCGGGGAGGGACATCGTCGGCGCTGATGAGATGCCGATGAGCCGGATACATCCTTGTGTGTACGGGTGACCCGTCCCGCGCCGGACCCGTCGGCCGCGACGGGGTGGTGAGATGGGGGGCATGAGACGAGACGACGCGCTGTGGGCCGCGGCGTGCTTCGTCGGTGGTCTCCTCCTGCTCGCCGCGGGCGCCTACCAGCACCGGTGGGCGCCCGCCCCGCTGTTCGTCGCCCCGCTGGCGATCTCGTGCGCGGGGGTGGCGGTACGGCGGAGCAGGCCGCTGCTCTCTCTGGGACTGGGGGTCGTGGCCTTCCTCGGCGACTTCGCGATGGGCCCGTCCCTGGGCACGATCCTGATCGTCACGGACAACCTCTACGCGGGGGTCAGGTACGGTCCGCGGGCGCTGGGCAGGTGGATGCTCGGCATCACCTCGGTGATCGCCGTCGTGGCGGGTGTAATCGCGGGTGCCCTCTTCAGGCACTGGTCGGCCGCCGCCATCTTCCTCGTCCAGGGCGGCCTGGTCGGGGTGACTCCCGTCTTCACCGCCATGCTCACGAGGCAGCTGCAGGACCAGGCGCTGTCGGAGCGCGCGAGGGCCGAGCAGGTGGCGCGGCTGGCGGAGCTGGATCGGGCGGCGGCGGTGCAGGCCGAGCGGACCCGGATGGCGCGGGAGCTGCACGACATGATCGCCAACCACTTCAGCGCGATCGCCATCCAGTCCACCGCCGTCCTCTCCCGCAGGGACCTGGACGCGCGGGCCGTACGGGAGGTGCTGGCGTCCATCAGGGAGAACAGCGTCGAGGGCATGGCGGAGATGCGCGCCATGATCGGGCTGCTCCGGCAGGACGGCGAGGAGCCGGAGGCGACCAGGCGGCGGGTGGCCGAGGCCGGGGAGCTGGCCGAGCGGGCCCGGGAGGCGGGCCTCGACGTCCGGATGCGCGTGGACGGCGAGGCCAGGGAGCTGCCCGCCTCGGTCGACCTGGCCGGTTACCGGATCGTCCAGGAATCGCTGACCAACGCGCTCAAGCACGGCGGCGGGGCCGCCGACGTGGTGATCGGCTACCGGACGGGGGCGATCACTCTGACCGTGGACAACCCGATCGACGGCGTGGGGCGGGGGCTTCCCGGCGCGGGTGCGGGGATCATCGGCATGCGGGAGCGTACGACCCTCGTGGGCGGGGCCTTCGAGGCCGGGCCGCACGACGACGGCTGGCGCGTCCACGCCGAGCTGCCCACGCGGGAGGTCACATGATCACTCGAGTGGGGAAGTGCACGCCCGGCCGCCCGGGGAAACCCACGACCGCCCGCCGGCCGACCCGGGCGATCACATGGCCGCCCGGTCCGAGAAAGCACGGCCGCGAGGAAGATCACATGACCGTCCGACCGTCCAGCCCGGAGATCACATGACCATCCGAGTCCTCGTCGCCGACGACCACGCGGCGGTCCGGGCCGGGATCGTCCTCATCCTCGACGGCCACGAGGACGTCGAGGTCGTCGGCCAGGCGGCCAACGGGGAACAGGCCGTCGCGATGGCCCTCGACCTCCGTCCCGACGTGGTCCTGATGGACATCCGGATGCCGAAGCTCGACGGGATCTCCGCGACGCGCGAGCTGAGCGGGATCGCCGACGTGCTGATCCTGACCACGTTCGACCTCGACGAGTACGTCTTCGGGGCGCTGCGGGCCGGGGCCGCCGGGTTCCTGCTCAAGAACACCGACGCCGACGCCCTGGTGGACGCGGTGCGGGTGGTGGCCAGGGGCGAGGGGCTCATCGCGCCCGCGGTCACCCGGCGGCTGATCTCCGCCTTCGGCGCGTCGGTGCCCGAGCGCAGGTCGTACGAGATCGGCGGTCTCACCCCGCGCGAGCGCGAGGTGCTGGCCTGCATCGGGCGGGGGTTGTCGAACGCGGAGATCTCCGCGGAGCTGGACATGGCGGAGGCGACGACGAAGACCCATGTCAGCCGGTTGCTGAACAAGCTGGGTCTTCGCAGTCGCGTTCAGGCCGCGATCCTGGCCCGGGAGCTCTCCACCGAGAAGTGATCCGGCGTGTTCTGAAATTTCCTGTTAAAGAGTGACCCGTTCCGGCCCGGGGATCCAGGGCAGGGTCAGGAAGTCTCCGCGGGGACGTACAGGGAGAGGGTCTCCGCGACGCAGGCCGGTTTCTTCCCGCCCTCGATCTCCACGGTCATGCGCACGTTCGACAGGTAGCCCGAGGGGGTGCCCTTGAGGTCGACGATCTCGGCCCCGGCGCGGATCCGGGCGCCGACCGGGACCGGTGAGGGGAAGCGGACCTTGTTGAGCCCGTAGTTGATGCCCATGGCCAGGCCGCCGATCTGGAACAGCTCCGACATCAGGACGGGCAGCAACGACAGGCTCAGGTACCCGTGGGCGATGGTGGCGCCGAACGGCCCCCGCTTCGCCCGTTCCACGTCCACGTGTATCCACTGGTGGTCGCCGGTCGCGTCGGCGAACAGGTTGACCTGCTCCTGGGTGATCTCGCGCCACTCGGTGTGGCCCAGGTGCTCCCCGACGGCGGTCTTGAACTCGGTGATGCTGGCGAAGGTTCTCATGTCCGGAACTTTATTTCGTTGAGGGTACGGCGAGAAGGTTCACCACCGTGAACTCCTCGCCGCCGCCCACTTCCCTCGTCGTGCACGCCGTGGCCTCGCCGGTGGGGACGGGCGCGCCCGACGGGCGGGGGAGGCGACGGGCGTCGACCGTCTCGCACTCCTCGACGGTCCTCTCTCCGGCGTCCCAGTAGAGGATCGAGCTGGGCGAGGAGGAGATTCCCCTCCCGTAGCCCCCGCCGCCCTCCCGCATCCGCGATATCCCGGCGGCGAGGCCGGTGACCGCGTCGTACACCGTCGCCACGGGAACGTACGCGTCCGGCTCCTCGCCGGCGAAGGTCCCCATCACCCCGAACCTGTCGAAGACTCCTCCCGAGCTGAACTCCGGCAGGAGCCTGCGGTCCGAACCGTCCGGCCGCTGGACCACCGCCGCGCCCCCCTGCTGCCCGAAACACCAGAGGGGGCCGCACCGGAAACCCCTTCCCCCTTCGGGGAGGCTCAGCTCGGTGGTCTGCCCCGTCTCCAGGTTGACCGTCCTGGTCTGGTTCCCCGTCCCGCCCTCGCCCTCCCTCTCCCCGACGTCGGCGGCCAGCGGCCAGGCCAGCAGGTGGAGCCCGTCGGTGTTCCCGAGCCTCTCCGGGGCTCCGCCGCCCACCGGCATCCGGTAGATCCCCCCTCCGCTCACCGACCACAGGAGGAAGTCCGAGGTGACGGCGATCCGCGTCACCTTCGAGAGGTCACCGGTGACCTCGCCGACCCGCTTCGCGACGCCGCCGGAGCGGGGGACGACCCAGAAGTCGGCCCATTCGTCGGGGTCGTTGGGCGTCTCCCCCCACCAGGCGATGTAGTCGGATCCCACCTCGAAGCTCTGCACGAAATAGCCCTTCACCCCCGTGACGGGCATGGTCGTGAGCACGGTGCTGCTCCGGTCGGCCGTGTCGTACACCTCCAGGCGGCCCGATCTCTCGAACGACGACTCGGCCGAGAGCAGCAGCCGGGTGGCGCTCAGCCCGGTGACCGGGCGGTACCTGTGGCCGTCCGCGGTCCGGACGGGGATCGTGGAGACCGCCGCGGGCCAGACCTCCGCGGCAGGCCGGACGTCGACCGGCGCGGGCTCCCGCGGGTTCCCCGGCCCGCCCGCTCCGTTCAGGAACGGCTGCCCGGTGTCCTCGCCGGCGTCGCCCGGCGGCGCCGCCTGGGTCATGTCCGCACCCTCTCCGCCCCTGTTGGGGAGGGTGTCCCTGACCACCGCCATGCCGCCGACCACCGCGATCATCGCGGCGACCGCGAGCACCGACTGCGCCCGCACGCGCCTGCGCCGCCCGCGCCGCCTGCCGATCGTCACCACCAGGTCCTCGACCGGCTCGGGCGCGGACCGCGCCGCCTTCGCCAGCGTACGGACCAGTGCCTCCTCGTCCCTGTGGCTCATCACACTCGCTCCCCCTCAAGAGCGGCCGCCCTGATCCTCAGCTTGTCCAGCGCGCGGGCCGCCTGGCTGCGCACCGTGCCTCGCGAGACCCCGAGGAGATCGGCGATCTCCTGGTCGGAGAGGTCCTCGTAGTAGCGCAGGACCAGCACCGCCCGCTGTTTGGGGGGCAGGCGCTCGAGCTCGTTCCACAGGCCGACGTCGTCCCCGAGATGGTCGTCGGTGTAGGCCGCCTCGGGCACCGTCGCGACCAGCCGTTCCCGGTGCAGCCGCCGCCAGACGCTGATGTGCAGGCGGGCCATGGTCGTGCGGACGTACCCTTCCGGATCCTCCCTCCTGCGCACTCTCGGCCACGCGTCCCCCAGACGCATGAGGGCCTCCTGTGTCAGGTCGGCGGCGTCCTCGGCGTTCCCGGTGAGTACGTAGCCGTACCGGTACAGCGCTCTGCCCCGTGCGGCGACGAAATCGGTGAACTCCACGCATCCAGGGACGCTTCAGGGACGCGTTCTGTTGCATCCCTTTTCAGCTGTCTCTGGCGTACCGCTTTCCGGCTGCCCTCTGCCAGCTTTTCGTACGGTCCGCATCTTGTTTTCGCTGTACGGCCCGCAGTGCAACACCGGCCGTTCACGCGGGCTCCCTAGCGTGCCGCCATGAGACGACGCATGACGATCACCATCGGCGCGGCCGTACTGGCACTGGCGGTGTCCGCACCGGCGGTGGCCGACCCCGGGCAGCCCACCCCCGACGGCGCCGGGACCCAGCAGGCCGGAACCCAGCAGGCTGACTCACCGCAGGCGGGCTCACAGCAGGCCGATTCACAGCGGCCGGGCTCCGGTCACCCCGGCTCCGGTCACCCCGGATTCGGGCGGGCCACGCTCACCGGGTTCGCCTCCCTGCCCGCGCTGACCTTCGTCCCCGGCAGCGAGCCGTCGGGGTCCCAGCTCGGCACGGCTCCCGTCAACGGGGTGACCCCGCCGTTCGCCGGGCAGCCGGTGCAGGGCTTCAGCGGCATCGTGCGGCGGCACGACGGCACCTTCGACGTGCTGTCCGACAACGGCTTCGGCGCCAAGGACAACAGCGCCGACTTCCTGCTGCGGGTGCACCGGGTGAAGCCCGACTTCCGCCGCGAGAAGGTGTCGGTGCTGGGCGGGTTCAACCTGAGCGACCCCGACAGGCGCGTCGGCTGGCCGCTGACCCGGCCGGACCGGAAGCTGACCGGCGCCGACTTCGACGTGGAGTCGATCGTGCGGACCGTCGACGGCACCTACTGGATCGGGGACGAGTTCGGCCCGTTCCTGCTGCACTTCTCCTCCTCGGGCAGGCTGCTGGAGGCTCCGATCCCGCTGCCCGGCGTGAAGGCCCCGGAGAACCCCGCCCTCAACGGCGAGCAGCCGAACCTGGGGCGGAGCAAGGGCTTCGAGGGCATGGCGCGCTCGGTCGACGGCCGCACGCTGTACCCGCTGCTCGAGGGCACCGTGACCGGCGACGAGGCCGGGACGCTGCGGATGAACGAGTTCGATCTGCGCAGGCGGACCTACACCGGCAAGCGCTGGACCTACCGGCTGGAGAGCCCCGACAACGCGATCGGCGACATGATCGCGGTTGACCGGCACCGGTTCCTCGTCATCGAGCGCGACAACCTCCAGGGGGACGCGGCCAGGACGAAGCGCGTCTACATGGTGGACACCCGCCACGCGGACCTGCGCAAGACCCTCGTCGCCGACCTGCTCGACCTGGCCAACCCGCGCGGCCTGGGCGGGTTCGGGGAGACCTTCCGCTTCCCGTTCCAGACCATCGAGGACGTCGTGATCCTCGACGACCGGACCCTGGGCGTGCTGGACGACAACAACTTCCCGTCCTCGGCCGGCCGCACCCCGGGCAAGCCCGACAACAACGAGTTCATCACCGTGCGCCTCACGCGCCCGCTCCAGGCGGACATCCGCGTCTACCTGTGACACCCACGATTACCTGTGGCGTCCGCGAGCCCTCCCTCCCTTTCCGGGAGGGAGGGCTCTCCCTTCTCTCGCCGTACGAACAATTACGACAAAACAGCAAATAGCAATAGATAAGATCCCATCAGCCTTCACAGCGTCATTTATTTGCTCTGGCCCAACCGTTTCAATGCGCTATCTCATGGTCCGAGGGGTATCTCCTACCTGTTGCCACTTATGGGGCAACGAGGGATATCAGATGTTTTCGGAACCAGAAATGAGATGGGGAAATAACGTGCTTCCTCGAAAGAGCGGACGGACACCGGGGGCGAACTCCGGCGGGCAGGTGGGCGTCCTCGCCATCGCGGCAGTCGCCGGCATCCTCATGACGTCGAATCAGGTACCGGCCAATGCCGATATGGGGCAGACCCCGGCACCGGGATCGATCTCACAGCTGAATGCCGACAGCACCACCGGCGACCGGTTCTCCGGCCGCCCGGACCCCTCCCGCCGCCAGCACCGCGGATACGAGACAAGGCCCTCCGACAGGTGGCGGGGCAGGTCGCAGCGCCACCAGGGACGTCCCTACGACCGCTACCGCGGCCGCAAGGGCGACAACGCGGCCCACGGGCGCGAGCGCCTCACCCGCTCCGAGCGGATGATGAGGGAACTCCAGGAGGACCCGTCGTTCCCGGAGATCATCATCCGCGAGAAATGAGCACGG
Source organism: Streptosporangium sp. NPDC002721 (assembly GCF_042888905.1). Classification (NCBI taxonomy): domain Bacteria; kingdom Bacillati; phylum Actinomycetota; class Actinomycetes; order Streptosporangiales; family Streptosporangiaceae; genus Streptosporangium; species Streptosporangium sp. NPDC002721. The sequence continues at coordinate 22,780 of NZ_JBIAQI010000013.1, read as the reverse complement.
CACCGGATCGGGTGCCGTCGAGCCGGGGAGAAAACGCGGGTGCCGTACCGGTGGACACCGGTACGGCACCCATCGGCTTACATCGGCCCACCTTCTTCCGACGGCCCTTCCCCTGCCGTCGCCCCCTTTCGGCGGCCATCTGAAATCATCCCTTGAACACCATGGATGAATAATCATTACAAATACTACCAAATCATAGATGAGATGCAGGTTTTCCTTCACAACACTGTTTATTTGCCCTTCCCGAACTATGGCGGCGCGTTATCTACATAAGCCTCGGGTATCTCCTGTCCGTCGTCACTTCTGTGACCTCATGACAGATTCGAATAATTTCGGAATCAATAACGATATGGGGAAATAACGTGCTTCCTCGTAGTAGCAAATGGGCGCCACCCCTTTCCGGCAAGCGCGCCGGCGCTCTGGCCGTCGCGGCGATGGCCGGCATCCTGATGATCTCGTCGAATCAGGTGCCGGCGAACGCCACCGGGGGGACGAACCTTCTCGACCTCGTCCCCTACAGCGACACCGGGGGGGCCGGCAGCAAAGCCCGTCTTCAACAGTCCGCGCATCCTGGCGAGAAGCCACTGCTCCGGCCGTGCCGGCCCTGCCGGTGCCCTCGGGGGGCCCGTGACTGCGACTGCCCCGGCGGTCGCGGCGGGAACGGGAACGGGAACGGGTGCGGCAGGAACGGCGATCGTGACCGGGATCGCGACCGCGACCGCGACCGCGACTGGGACGACGATGACGACGACGCAGTGATCGCCCTCCCCATCCGCCCGCCCATCCTGCCCACCAGGACTCCCACCGGAAATCCCACCGTGGCCACTCCCGGTCCCGCGGGACCGGCAGGGCCTCCGGGACCGGCAGGGCCTCCGGGACCGGCGGGACCGGCGGGACCGGCAGGGCCTCCGGGACCGGCAGGACCCGCAGGACCCGCGGGACCGGCCGGAGCGGATGGAGCGGATGGAGCGGACGGCCTTCCGGGCCCCGCGGGACCGGCGGGCCTACCTGGAGCGAACGGCCTTGCCGGGCCGGCGGGTCCGGTGGGACCCGTGGGACCGGCAGGACCGGTAGGACCTCCTGGACCGGGGCCGTTGGTGGCTCCGCCCAGCCCACCGGACTGCACCACGGGGAGCCCTCTGCTCGTTTCCGTGTGCGCCGTCGCCCCGGTCAGCCTTCCGATCCTTCCCGTCAGCTTCCCTGTCGCTCCGGTCGGCCTTCCCATCGCTCCGGTCCTCCCCGGACCTCTCTGTCTCCCGGGTCCGGTCGGCCCCGTCAGTGTCATCCACACGACAGGAGGCGTCGGATGCGTGTAGCCCGTGGCGAGGCGGCGTGCTCTCGTGACCCGTACGGGACAGGACGCGGGCCGCTTCGATACGGGAACGACCTCGCGGAAGCAGGAGCGGAAGCGAGAACGGGAGCGCAGTCCGTACGGCATCGGAGCGTGTCGCCCCGAGGCCCGGTGACGGCGCGGCCGTAACCGACCGGCACGGCCATCGATGTGATCTCCGGGGTGAGGACCGGAGATCACCCGGTGGCCGTGCCGGTGCGGTGTCACGCCCCGGCGGCCGAGCGTCGCGTCTCCAGGAGAGCGCGACCACATCCACGAAGGCGCGACCGCCGCCCCGAGGACGTCGCCACCTCCCTGAGAGCGTCGCCCCCCGAGAACGCGACCGCCTCGCCGGGAACATCCCGATGAGAGCACGGTCGTCTCCAAGAGCATGACAAGTCACCCTCAAGACGGTTATCGCAGACTTTGTCCGCCGACCCTGGCGAAAAGGACGAGAGATACCTGCGATGAATGCCACAGACCGCCCGTACACCCACGAGATGGTGGTAGTCCACCGCGTCTTCCGGCGAGAGTCCGGTCTGATGCCACGGTTCGTCCGGGCGGTGCCCGAAGGCGACACGGCTCGCGCGGCCCTGATCGCCGAACACTACCTCGACTACGCCGAGGGTCTGCACCATCACCACAGCGCCGAGGACGAGCTGGTGTGGCCGCTGCTGTTGAAGCGTGTCCGCCTGGAGAAGGACATGGTCGTGCGGATGGAGGACCAGCACGACCGGATCTCCGAGACCCTGACCCGGATCGGCGAGGTGCTGCCCGAGTGGCGGCGTACGGCCTCGAAGGGGGCCGGTGAGAAACTCGCGATCGCGATGGAGGAGCACGGCGCCGCCCTGGTCGAGCACCTGGACGACGAGGAGCGCTACGTGCTGGCGCTCGTCGCCGAGCACATGTCGGTCGCGGAGTGGGAGGCCGTCGGCGCACGCGCGGTGGAGCAGATCCCCAAGCAGAAGCTGCTGATCTCGATGGGCGCGATCCTGGAGGAGGCCTCGCCGGAGGAGCGCAGGTTCTTCCTCGGCAAGCTGCCGGCCGTCGCCCGGTTGCTCTGGAGAACCGTCGGCCGCCGCCAGTACGCCAAGCAGGTGCGGACCCTCCGGGGACCGCTGGCGGCGTGAGCAGACCAGGCAGGGCCGGGGTGAGCCCGCGGTCACGGGACGCGTGGCTCACTCCCCGGATCGGGGCAGGACGGCCGTCATGACCAGGCCGCCGCCCCCGCGCGGGCGGGCCGTGACGTCGCCGCCGTGGGCCCGGGCCACGGAGCGCACGATGGACAGGCCCAGGCCCGCGCTCTTCGCCGTGACCAGGCGGTCGGCGCCCAGACGGCGGAAGGGCTCGAACAGTTTCTGGACGTCGTAGGGCGGTACGGCGGGCCCGGTGTTGCTCACCTCCACCTCGACGCGCCCGCCGGGCGCGGTACGGCTGACGACCCGCACCCAGCCGGTGCCGTCGCCGGTGTTGTGCCGGATCCCGTTCTCGACCAGGTTGTGCACCAGGCGTTCGAGCAGGAGCGCGTCCCCGCTGGTGGGCGCGGGGCCCGCCACCTCGTGCACGGTGACCCTCGCGTCCTCCGCCTGCCCGGCGGTCTGCGCGATCACGTGGGACACCACGTCGGCCATGTCCACCGGTGACCGGTCGCCGATCTCGTGTTCGGCGCGGGCCAGCAGCAGCAGTCCCGAGATGAGCTGCTCGTGCCGGGCGTTGATCTCCAGCAGGCTCTCGCCGAGCTGCCTGACGTCGGGCGACGCCGCCCTGCGGTGCATGGCCAGCTCGACCAGCGCCCGGTTGAGCGTCAGCGGTGTGCGCAGCTCGTGCGAGGCGTTGGCGACGAACCGGCGCTGGCCGTCGAAGGAGTGGTCGAGCCGCTCGACCATGGTGTCGAAGGCGTCGGCGAGCTCCTTCACCTCGTCCTCCGGCCCGCGCAGGGCGATCCGCGCGTGCAGGCCGTGGTCGGCGACCGTGGCGACCGCGATCCGCCGTGCCGTGTCGGTCACCCGGCGCAGCGGGGCGAGCACCCGCCCCGCTACCACCCACCCGAGACCCCCGGCGGCGGCACCGACCGCGGACAGCGCGACCGCCCCCTGGGTGAGCAGCGAGGTGGCCGCGGCGGTGCGCAGTTCCTCCTCCTGCCTCTGCAACCACCGGACCGCCTCGGGCCCCGTGAGCACGTCGCCGTTCGTGCTGATGAAGAACGTTTTCCGCTGCCCGTCCCCGGGGTTCCCGTGCCTGTCGGCGAAGGACCGGGCCAGCTGCTGGTTGAACAGCAGGTAGGTGACGCCGAGCAGGGTCAGGCCCGCGACGAGGAACAGGGCGCCGTACACGAGGGTGAGCCGGATCCTCAGCGTGAGGCGCGGCAACCTGTCGACGATCATGCGATCCGGTACCCCTCTCCCGGCATCGTCTCGACGACCGGCGGCTCCCCGAGCTTGCGCCGGAGCTTGAGTATGGTGAGGCGCACCACGCCGGTGAACGGGTCGGCGTGCTCGTCCCACGCCTTCTCCAGCAGCCGCTCGGCGGGGACGAGCGCCCCGTCGGCGCGCAGCAGTTCGGTCAGCACGGCGAACTCCTTCTTCGACAGCGGCACGTACCGCCCGTTCCTGAACACCTCCCGGCGCGCGGGGTCGAGGGTGATCCCGGCCCGCCGCAGCACCGGCGGCGCGGCCGGGCGCGAGCGCCGTCCCAGCGCCTGGACGCGGGCGGCGAGTTCGGCGAAGGCGAACGGCTTGGCCAGGTAGTCGTCGGCCCCCAAGGACAGCCCGGCCACCCGGTCGCCGATCTCCGCGGCGGCGGTGAGCATCAGCACCCGCGCGGTCGACTCCGACTCGACCAGTTCCCGGCAGACGTCGTCGCCGTGCACGAGGGGCAGGTCGCGGTCGAGGACGACCACGTCGTAGTCGTTGACCGCGATGCGCTCCAGCGCCGCCTCGCCGTCGTGCGCGGTGTCGACCGCGTGCGTCTCGCCGCGCAGCCACTCGGCTATCGCACCGGCCAGCACGCGCTCGTCCTCCACCACCAGCACTCGCATCGCGTTCTCGCGCCCCCTCGTCGTGTACGGCGTCGTGTTCGGCTTCGTGTACGGCCTCACGTGCGGCTTCGTACACAGACGAGGTGATGGTGACGTACGCCGTGTTTGCTCGCCGTTAGCACCGGCGGAAACGCGACCGAAACGCGCTCCCCTGTTGCATCGCCTCTCGAACGGCCGGCGGAGAACCGGCCGGCGGAAGAGGGAGAAGAGCATGAGAGTTCTCGGCGCGCTGGCGCTCGCCCTGGTCCTGGCAGGGTGCGGTACGACCGGCGGCGGCGGGGAGGTGGCGTCCGCGGGTGACGGCAGCGGCGGCGGAAAGCCCGCCGTGAGCAGCGCCGCGCCGAGCCTGAGCCAGCACGAGAAGGGGCTCAAGTTCGCCCAGTGCATGCGGGAGAACGGCGTCGACATGGCGGATCCCGAACCCGGCAAGGGCGTCACCATCCGGATCGACAAGAGCGTCGGCAAGGAGACGGTGGACAGGGCCACGGCGGCCTGCAAGGAGTTCTCCCCGATGGGCGGTTCCGGTCCGGAAGGGCTGGACCCGCGAAGGACGGAGTCGATGCGCAAGTTCGCGCAGTGCATGCGGGACGGCGGCGTGGAGGACTTCCCCGACCCCGATGGCGGCGCGCTGCGCGTGACCGGAGCCGTCGGCGAGGACCCGGACTTCCAGGCGGCGCAGGAGAAGTGCGCGAAGAAGTTCCTGCCCGAAGCGAGCCTGGGAGGCTCCTGATGGTCACGACCACGTTCTCCTCCGGACGCGCTCACCCTCCGGGAAGGCTCATGGACACGGCGACGCTCCCCCTGGGACGCGCTCACCCTCCGGGAAGGCTCATGGACACGGCGGCGCTCCCCCTGGGACGCGCTCACCCTCCGCGGAGACTCCTGATGAACACGACCACGCTCTCCTCGAGGCGCGTTCACCTGGGCAGGCTCCTGCCGAGGGGCGCCCGCCCTCGGCCGGACCGTCAGGAGGGCTTCTGATGGGAACGGCCACCCTCGACGACGGGACGGACATGGACGCGTCCCCTCCCCGCGCGCGGCGACGCCGCGGCCCCGGCCGTGCCGGGAGGATCGCCGGACTGGTCGTCGCCGTCGTCGTCCTCGGAACGGCCGCCGCGGCCATGAGCGGCATGGTCGGCATGGCCGGTCCGAGCGGCGCCGGAACGGACAGGACGGCGGGTGCCCTGCCCCCGGCCACCACCACGGTGAAGCGGCAGACGCTCACCGACACGCGGGACGCCGACGGCGAGCTCGGCTACGGCCCGGCCACCACCGCGGTGAGCCGTCGGCCCGGCACGATCACCTGGCTCCCGGACAGCGGCGCCCGGATCACCCGCGGCAAGCCGCTCTACCGGGTGGACGACAGGCCGGTGGTGCTGATGTACGGCTCGACACCGGCCTACCGCGACCTGCGGATCGGCACCGAGGGGCCGGACGTCGCACGCCTGGAGCGCAACCTCCGCAAGCTGGGATACACCGGCTTCACCGTGGACGACGAGTACACCGGTGCCACCGCCTCGGCGGTCGCGCGGTGGCAGGACGACCGGGGCCTGGAGGAGACCGGCGTCGTCGAGCTCGGCCGGGTCGTCTTCGCCCCCGGCAAGGTCCGCGTGGACAGCCTGGAGGCCGAGGCGGGCCAGCCCGTCGCCCCCGGCCAGAAGGTGCTGACCTACACCGGGACCACCAAGGTGATCACCGTACAGCTGGGGGCGGAGGACCGGCGGATGGCGAGGAAGGGGGCCGAGGTGTCGGTCACCATGCCGGACGGCAAGAGCGTGGCCGGCGAGGTCACCGAGGTCGCCACGGTCATCGAGCCCGGGGAGGGCCCGGACGCGGACCCGGAGACGAGGCTTGAGGCGCTCGTCTCGCTCCGCCGCCAGAAGGCGGCGTCCGGTCTCGACCAGGCCGCGGTGGACGTGACCTTCACGGCGTCCAGGCGCGAGGACGTGCTGACCGTGCCGGTCTCCGCGCTCGTGGCGCTGAGGGAGGGCGGGTTCGGCGTCGAGGTCGTCGAGGGCACCGGGTCCCGCTATCTCGCGGTGCGGACGGGCCTGTTCTCCGGCGGACGGGTCGAGATCTCCGGGGACGGCCTCGCCGAGGGCATGACGGTGGGGATGCCGAAATGATCTCGTTGTCGGACGTGACCAGGGTCTATCCCGGCGGGGTCACCGCGCTGGCCGCGGTCTCCCTGGAGATCGGGCGCGGCGAGCTCGTCGCCGTCGCGGGTCCCTCCGGCTCGGGCAAGTCGACGATGCTCAACGTCGTGGGCACGCTCGACCGCCCCTCCTCGGGAACCGTGCGCATCGACGGGTACGACGTCTCGAAGTTGTCGGACGGCGGGCTCTCCGCGTTGCGGGCGACGCGGATCGGCTTCGTCTTCCAGCACTTCCACCTCGCCGCCGGGGTCCCGGCGCTGGACAACGTGGCCGACGGTCTCCTCTACACCGGCCTCGGCCTGTCCGACCGGCGGCGCCGGGCCTCGGCCTCGCTGGAACGGGTCGGGCTCGGTCACCGCCTCGACCACGAGCCGCACGAGCTGTCCGGTGGCGAGCGGCAGCGCGTCGCCATCGCCCGGGCCGTGGCCGGGAATCCCCCGCTGCTCCTCGCCGACGAGCCGACCGGCGCCCTGGACTCCGTCTCCGGGGCCGGGGTGATGGAGCTGCTGCGCGACCTGAACGCCTCGGGCACCACCGTCATGATCATCACGCACGACCGGGAGATCGCCGCGAGCCTGCCCCGTCAGGTGCGGATGCGCGACGGCCGGATCGTCTCCGACTCCGCGAATCCCTCGACCTCTGCGACCTCGGCGACCTCGGCGGCCGGAGCGTCACCGCGCGCCGGATCCGGGGTGGCGTGATGGCCGTGATCGATCGGGCGGACCCGCCGAGACTGGTCCCGGCCAGGATGCGGCCCCGCGACGTGATGCGGGTCGGCGCGGTCGGCCTGCGTACCCGCCCGCTGCGGGCGTTCCTGTCCGCGCTCGGCGTGGCCATCGGCATCGCCGCGATGGTCGGCGTGGTCGGCATCTCCTCCTCGTCGGGCGCCGAACTCGACCGTACGCTCTCGGCGCTGGGCACGAACCTGCTCACCGTCTCGTCCGGCCGGACGCTGCTGGGCGAGACGGCCAGGATGCCGGTGGACGCGGAGGCGATGATCGAGCGGATCGGCCCCGTGGAGTCCGTGTCCGCGGCCGGGCGCGTCGGTGACGCGAAGGTCTACCGGTCCGAGGAGATCCCCGAGGCGCAGACCGGGGGGATCGCCACCCACGCGGCCCGCCTCGACCTCCTGTCCACGGTGGGCGCGACGGTGCGCGACGGCACCTGGCTCAACGGGGCCACCGAACGCTACCCGGCCGTGGTGCTCGGGTCGCGGGCGGCGGAGCGGCTCGGGGTGGGCGCGGCGGCACCCGACGCCCAGGTGGTCGTCGGCGGCACGCGGTTCACCGTCGTCGGCATCCTCGCCCCGGTGCCGCTCGCCACCGAGCTGGACGACGCGGCGCTGGTCGGCTGGCCGATCGCGGAGACGGCGCTCGGCTTCGACGGGCACCCCACGACCCTCTACACCCGCTCGGACGAGTCGCGGCTGGAGTCCGTCCGCTCGGTCCTGGCCGGTACGGCGAACCCGCGGGCGCCCAACGAGGTCGAGGTCTCGCGCCCGTCCGACGCCCTCGCCGCCAAGCAGGCCACCAGCCAGGCGTTCACCGGGCTCCTCCTCGGGGTCGGCGCGGTCGCGCTGCTCGTCGGCGGCGTCGGGGTGGCCAACACCATGGTCATCTCGGTGCTGGAACGGCGCCCGGAGATCGGCCTGCGCCGCTCGCTCGGTGCGACGCGCGGGCAGGTCCGCACGCAGTTCCTCGCGGAGTCGCTGCTGCTCTCGGCGCTGGGCGGGGCGGGCGGGGTCCTCCTCGGTACCGGTGTCACCGCCGGATACGCGCTCTACCAGGGCTGGCCGGTGGTGCTTCCCGCGTGGGCGACGGTCGGCGGCGTCGTGACGACCCTGGTCGTCGGCGCCCTCGCCGGCCTCTACCCCGCCGTCCGCGCCTCCCGGCTCGCCCCGACGGAGGCACTCGCCACACCGTAGGACGCCCGAGAAAGCGGTGTACGCGTGACATCGGCCACGCGTACACCGCAGAGACACATCACCGGGACATCACCGGGACACCGGCCGAAAAGCGGAGACCCCGCCGCACCCGGGAGGCGCGGCGGGGTCTCCCTGACTCACTTGATCCCGTACGCCCTGGTCACGGTCTCGGTGAAGGTGTTGCCGCCGGTGTCGGCGACCTTGACACGCAGGGAGGCGAACTTCCCGCGCGTGCTGACCGGGTGCCAGGTCTCGGCGGACCAGGTGCCCTTGCCGGTCGGGATCACCAGCGTGGGCCACCAGGTGCGGCCGTCGTCGTAGGAGATCTCCGCGGAGATCTTGTTCACCCTCAGGTCGGGTGAACCCTCCTGGCGCTGGACCCGCAGCGGGATGCGCATATGGCCGGTGCCCGCGCGGTTGCGGTCGTCCAGCTCAGGGCTCATCCTGACGACCATCAGCGGAAGCGCGGGCATCTTGCCCTGCTCGGGGGTCTTCGACCTGAACCGCCACTCGGCGCCGACCCGCGTGGAGAACCTGGTCATGGCCGGGTCGCGGTCGGCGGAGACGACGAGCCGGTACTCGCTCTCCTTCTTGTCGGCGGGCACGTCGACGACGCCGGGCAGAATGGTGTCGCTGTAGATCTCCTTGCCGTCGCGGTAGAGCTTGGCCTGCGGGTTGACGTACTCGCCGAAGGAGCGGCGTTCGGTCACGCTGTCCTCGAACAGCCCGGTGGCGAACTGGAGCATGTTGTCCTCGCGCCTGGAGTAGTCCCCGCCGGGCATGAGCCCGGCCGCGAAGACGCCGCCGTTCCAGCGGTCGGAGGTCTTCTGACCGGCACGGTAGACCGTGGTCTCGCCGAAGAAGAACTGGTCGATGTTCTCCACGACGTCCAGTGCCTTGTACTGGATGAAGGACGGGTACCAGCCGGTGTCGCCGGGCGTGTAGTACTCGGTCCGCTGGAACGGGAGCGGGAAGTGGGACACGTCGCCGTACGGCATCCAGGCCAGCTCCGTCCCGTACAGCACGGGCAGGGCGAAGTGCTCGCCGAACTTGGCGTCCTGCTGGGTGGCGTACGTGGAGGTGACCTTGGCCAGGTCACGGCCGCGCGGGCGGTAGCCGGGGTCGGCGGGGATGCGCGGCTCGGCCTTCATCAGGTGGTAGAAGTACGGGCTGTTGTCATAGGTGCCGTCACCGTTCGGCTTGGCCCACTGCGTCCAGCGGTAGTAGGCGAACTTCTTGCTCGCCGTGCGGGTCGTGGGGATGGCCTTGATGCCCTCGATGCGGTCCGCGCCCCACCTGTCCGCCAGCTCGACGTCCACGCCCATGGTCTGGACGCCGTCGGCGAGCTGGAGCATGCCGAGCATGCCGATGGCGAGTCTCGCGGTCGGCTCCTCGGTGCGTACGTCCACCGGCTTGGCCTTGCGGGCGTCGGCGGTGACGGTACGGTCGGCGTCGAGGGTGAACTCCGGCTCCGCGGACATCACCAGGGTGCCGTCGTGGTCGAGCATGAGGGCGACGACCGTGTAGCGGTGTCCCTTCTGCAGCCTGAGGTCCAGCGTGCCGCCGGAGATGTCGTAGTTGACCTGCTTCTTGGTTTCGAGGTCGATCACCCCGGCGAAGGCGTTCTGGGCGGGCTTCCCGTCCGAGCCGTCGAAGGCCAGCTTGAGCCCGCGCTTCTCCGGCTCGACCCGCATGCCGATGCCGGTACGCACGGAGACCTCGGCGTTGGCGGCGATGACCGTGCCGCTGTACATGCCGACCGCGCCCGGCTCGGCGGTCACCTCGACCTGCGCGGTGCCGTTGGCGGGGACCTCCACCGTGGTGGCGCCGAGCTTGAACGGCGTCACCGTCTCACCCTGGCCGTCCCTGGCCTTCACGCTCAGGTCCAGCCGTACGGCGGCGTCGCCGTCGTTGCGGTAGGTGAGCGTGCTCTTCTCGGGCCCGGAGGCGGGCAGCTCGACCTCGCCCAGGCTCAGCGAGGCGGGCTCGGCCGTGACCTGCTGGCCGACGGCGCGGGCGACGTCCACGCGGCCGGAGCCCTGGACGTAGGCGCCGAGCTCCTCGCCGGGCGCGGTGGAGGCCATCAGCGCCGCCTTGATCCGGTCGGCCTTCCAGTCGGGGTGCAGACCCGCGACGATCGCCGCCGCTCCCGCCACGTGCGGGGTGGCCATGGACGTGCCGCTCATCTCCGTGTACGAGTCGTCCGCCGAGGTGCCCCCGGCCCTGGCCGCGACGATGCCCACGCCGGGCGCGATCAGGTCGGGCTTGACCGCGGCGTCGCCGGGGCGCGGGCCGGTGCTGCTGAACTGGACGACCGTGTCGGCGTCGCGGTAGGAGGCGCCGACCGACAGCGCGCGGTCCGCGCTGCTCGGCGAGCCGAGCGCCTGGGGGCCCTCGTTGCCGGACGCGATGACGAACAGCGTGCCGTACCGCTCCGAGAGCGTGTTGACGGCCTGCTCCAGCGGGTCGATCCCGGGGGCGTCGGGGCTGCCGAGGCTGAGGTTGGCGATGCGGGCGCCGCTCTCCGCGGCCCAGGTCATGGCCTCGATGATGCCCGAGTCCGGGCAGTACCCGCTCTGCTCGCAGACCTTGCCGATCAGCAGCTTCGCGCCGGGGGCGACACCCTTGTACTTGCCGCCGGAGGCCGCGCCGGACCCGGCGATCGTGGAGGCGACGTGGGTGCCGTGGCCGTTGAGGTCGCGGACGTCGGGTTCGACGGTGAAGTTCTGGGTCTTGGTGACCAGCCCCTTCAGGTCGGGGTGGTCGGGGTCGTAGCCGCTGTCGAGCACCGCGACGGTGACGTCCTTGCCGGTGTGGCCGGCCTCCCAGGCCTTGGGCGCGCCGATGTGCGGGACGCTGACGTCGAGGGAGATCTCGGCCTTGCCGTCCAGCCAGATCTTCTCGGGCCCGGTCGCCGTCCTGGCCTGCCCGGACGCCTTCAGGGACTTCCAGAGCGTTCCGGCGGCGGCGCGGGGCTCGCTCTGGGCGATGCCGTTGACCGCGGGCAGCGGGCGCCCGCCCGCGACGCGCAGCGTGGCGACGTCGGTCTGGCCGGGGTACGTCACGATCAGCGGGAGCGCCGGGCTGGCGGCGTCGTCGTAGCCGAGCTCGGCGAGCCGGGTGACCTCGAACAGCCGGGGGTCCAGCCTGCCCGCGGCCAGCAGGGGCATCGCGTCCACGGGGACGATGCTGAGCCCTTCCCCGGCCCGGCGGTGGATGAAGTTGATCTTCTCCCTGCCCGGGCCCGGCTTGACGTCGAGCTGGGTCTGCTTGTCGGGGAGCGAGCGGAGGGTGACCTTGTCCCCGGTGATGAGAGTGATCGTCTTGGGCGGTCCGGCCTTCGCGGCGGCCTGCCCGGCCTGTGGGGTGGAGGCCGAGGCCTGGGGGGTGGGAGCGGGGGTGGGGGTCGCCTGGGCCGGCGTGGCGGCCGCTACCAGGGCCGTTACCACACTGCCGATAAGGACGGTTCTCTGAAGCACATCCCGATTTCTAACGGTATGCGAATTTTGGTGACAAGGTGGTTCGTGTGGCCTATTGCGGCAACTGCCGGAATTGGCCAAGCTCGTAGGCATGCTTGATGACGGTCCGGCACTGGCGGTCGTGGGGATCAGCGCGTTCGACGAGCGGATCTACCGTGAGGTGCTGGCCTGCCCCGGCATCACGGTGCAGGAGCTCGTCATGAGAAGCGGGGAGAGCTCCGGGCGCATCCAGGCGTCGCTGACCAGGCTCCGCGCCAAGGGCCTGATCAGCCGCCTGTGGGGACGGTCTCCCCGCTGGACGGCGACGAACCCGGGAACCGCCATCCGCTCGCTGGTACGCGGCATGCAGAGCAACCTGGACCGGCTCACCGACACGGCCGACCAGCTGGAGGAGACCTTCCGCACCGTCGGCCAGGACCTGGAGGAGGGCGGCCAGTTCGAGGTCCTGGCGGGACCCGAGGACCAGGCCAGGTCGTACGTCCGGCTGCAGCAGGAGGCCAAGGAGGAGGTGCTGACCTTCGACCGGCCCCCGTACGTGCTGGACTACCACAACCCGGTGCAGCCCGGCCTGCTCCGCAAGGGCGTCCGCTACCGGACCATCTACGTGCCCGAGGCGTTCGACCACGCGGGGGCGCTCGACGAGGTGGGCAACCTGGTCAAGGCGGGCGAGGAGGCGCGGGTCCTGCCCGAGCTGCCGTTCAAGATGGCGATCGTCGACCGGCGGCAGGCGGTCGTGCCGCTGCACATGGACCTGCCGCTGACGCGCGGCGTGCTGATCAGGGGGACCACCATGGTGGTGGCCCTGGTGGAGCTGTTCGAGCGCATGTGGCAGGAGGCGCTTCCGATGTACCCGCAGCCCGCGCCCCGCGACGGCGAGCCGAAGCCGGCCCGCGAACCCTGCCGGGACGAGGAGCAGGGAGGATCGGAACTCGACGAGGAGGACCGCCGGCTCCTGACGCTGCTCTCGGCCGGGCTCAAGGACGACGCCATCGCCCGCCAGCTCGGCACCAGCCCGCGCAGCCTCCGCCGCCGCCTGCGCCACCTGCTGGACGAGCTGAACGCGGAGACCCGATTCCAGGCGGGCGCCCAGGCCAGCCGCCGCGGCCTCGTGTGACCTTCTCGCGGTACGGACGACGCCCGGTGGTGCTCCCGAACAGGCGAGACCGGAAGCGGGCAGGACCGCTTGAGCAGACGAGACCGGAAACGAGCAGGACCGCTTGAGCAGACGAGACCGGAAACGAGCAGGACCGGCCGCGGGTCAGCGTCCGGCGACCGTGGGGCGGAACAGCTCCGCGATGTCGTCCAGGCGCACGATGAGCACCACGCAGACCAGCGCCGCCACTCCGGTGATCACGGCGCCCGGGATCTCGACGGCTTGCGGCACGCCACCGGCCGTCGCCCCCAGCGCCGTCGCCGCCGCGACGATCAGCACCAGGTTGCGGATCACGTGACGCCTGCCCACGGGCGTCGCCGACGGACCGAAGCAGCGGCAGGGGGCGGCCCTCTCCTGCCGCAGGGCACGGACGAGCGCGTAACCGAAACCGCCGAGCGTGACGGCCGACAGGGCGAACCCGGCGGGCACGGTGGCCGGCACACCGATCAGCACCACGATCGCCGCCTCCGCCGCCACCGCGAGCGCGGCGAACCGGCGCGCCGGGCCGGGGGCGACGGCCAGCAGGGTCGCGGTCGCCGTGACGAACTCCCGGAACGCCTGGCGACTGCGCACCTTGCCGACCAGCGACGTGAGGAATATCCCCAGCAACACCAGTCGACAGCCCAAGATCACATAGCTCATCACGGTTCACCCGCCCTACCGGTAAACGGTCAGCCGACTCAGCTCATGATCGTCTGTCCGGGTGGTTTCCGGAAGGTTCACTCGAAGGACCCGGCCGGTCGGCCACCGCCCCTCGTCCGCCCGATCCGGACGGCTCTCTCTCGCCGCGAGCAAATAACCGCCGGTGGAACGGATAGCTCCGCGACCGCGGGGCAGGGGGGCGGGCATGGTGAATCCCCTGGACATCGTGCTGGTCTTTTTGCTCGTCGCCGCCGCGGGCCTTTTCGTACGTTCCTGCACGCGGCAACGCCGTTGAAGCGGGAGGACGGCGACATGGTGCTCGGGACCGGCGCCTCCGCGATCACTCCACCGCGGTGGGAGCGAAGGCGGTCAGCCCGACGCGCTGGATCAGAGCCGAGTCCCCCTTGGTCGTGGAGTTCGCCGTGACGACGATCCGGCGCCTCAGGTCACGGGTGGCGAACATGCCGGTGCTGTAGCCGTAACGGCTGCCGGTCTTGCCGTACAGGGTCACCCCGCCGGGAAGTTTCATGGCCGACATGCCCATGGTGTAGGCGGCGGGCTGGTCGTTGGCGGGATTGTCGTCTCCATCGAAGAGATTCACCCCGTCCGGGACGGTGAACATCTTCTCCAGCTGGGCGGGCTTGAGGAGCCTGCCGCGGAAGAGGGCGACCGTGAAGCGGTCCAGGTCGTCCGCGGTGGAGATGATCTCACCGGCGGCCCAGCTCATGGTCTGGCTCATCTCCGTGACGTCCACCAGCCGGGTCTTCCCGTCGTCGCCGGTGACGGCCAGGTAGCCCCTGGCGTGCGGGCCGCGGATCCGGACGTCGTCGCCCGGCAGGGTGGTGTGCCTGAGGCCGAGCGGGCGGATGACGCGCTCGCGCACGACGTTCCCGTACGACGTGCCGGTGACCTTCTCGATGAGCATCCCCAGGACGATGTAGTTGGTGTTGAGATAGTGCTGCCTGGTGCCGGGCGTGAACTCCATCGGGTTCGCGGCGACGCCGTCCATCCACCGTTGCGGGGTCCACCTGTCGTAGCGGTGGTCGAGGATCCACCGGTCGTCGTCCGGGAGGGTCGGGCTGGGCAGGCCGCTGGTGTGGTTGAGCAGCTCGCCGACCGTGACCGCGTCGTAGGTGGCGGGCAGCAGGCCGGGAAGATAGTGCTGGACGGTGCCCTCCAGGTCGATCTTCCCCTCGGCGACGAGCTGGAGGATCACGGTGGCGGTGAACACCTTGGTGATGCTGCCGATCCGGATCCTGGCGTTGCCGGGCACCGGGCGTCCGGTCCGCAGGTCGCCCACGCCCGACCTGCCCGTCCAGGTGCCCGCCGCGCCCCGCACCTGGACCAGGGAGCCGGTCGCCTGGGCGTTCGGGAGGCCGGAGATGGACCGGCAGAGCGCCCCGGCGTCCAGCGCGGGAAGCGACGACGCGCTCGCCGGGCGGGTGGCCGCGGAACACGTCGGGGCGGGGGTCCCCGTCGCCGCCGCGGAAGCCGCCGACACGGGGGAGGCGGTGCCCGTGAGCGCGGTGCCCGTGAGCGCGGTGCCCGTGAGGGAGGCGGTGCCCGTGAGCGCGGTGCTCATGAGGGAGGCGGTGCCCGTGAGCGCGGTGCTCGTGAGGGCGGTGGTCAGGGCGAGCGTGGCGACCGGTCTGAACATGGCGTGCTCCTTCGCGAGGACTGGCGGGGACTGCGGGGACTGCGGGGACTGGCGAGGACTGGGGACTCTCCGCAGGTGATCCCATCGTTTCGGAGCGAACCCGCCGGAAAGATCGCCTGCGTGAGCGGTCTTCCGCCTCCCTCCCGCGAGGGAGCTACTCGCCGGGGAGGATGAGACCGGACTCGTAGGAACGGATCACGGCCTGGACGCGGTCGCGCAGGCCGAGCTTGGACAGCACGTTGCTCACGTGGGTCTTCACGGTGTGCTCGCTGACGACGAGACGCGCGGCGATCTCCGCGTTGGAGAGCCCGCGGCCGAGCAGTTCCAGGGTCTCCCTCTCTCGGGCGGTGAGCACGTCCAGGCCGGTGGGCACGGGTCGCCGCCGTGGCCCCTTGCGCACCATGTCGCCGATCAGGCGCCGGGTGACCGAAGGCGCGAGCAGCGATTCCCCCGCGGCGACCACCTGTACGGCGCGCACGAGGTCGGCGCGGCGCACGTCCTTCAGCAGGAAGCCGCTCGCCCCCGCGTGCAGGGCGTCGTAGACGTAGTCGTCCTGGTCGAACGTGGTGAGCATGAGCACCCGGCACGACGTCTCCGCGCACACCACGGCCGCCGCCTCGATGCCGTTCATGCGCGGCATGCGGATGTCGAGGAGGAGGACGTCGGGCCGGTGCTCCCGTACGGCCGCGACGGCGGCGTGCCCGTCATCCGCCTCGGCGACCACCTGGATGTCCGGCTGGGCGTCGAGGATCATCGCGAAGCCGCCACGGACCAGCTCCTGGTCGTCGGCGACCACCACCCGGATCGATCCCTCCCCTTGGACCGGCCCGTCCCCTACCGGCCTGTCCACCTGGGCCGCCCCGCCCACCTGGACCGGCCCGCTCACCCGCGTCGGCCCGCCACCGGTCGCACCGCCCTGCCCGCCCATCGAGCACTCCTCACTCGTCCGGTCACTCATCGAGGTGTTCGTCGGGTCGTTCATCCGGCTCTCACGGCCTCGGCCAGCGGGAGCCGTACCGACACCCGGAAACCCCTGCCGCCCACCCCCCGCCCGAAGGAGGCCGAACCCCCGTAGGCGGCGGCGCGCTCCCGGATGCCGATCAGCCCGTTGCCCTCGCCCTGTCCGGTCGCCCCGTGTCGCCGGCCGGATCCGAGCCCGTCGTCGGTCACGGTGATCGCGAGTGTGTCGTTCTCCCAGTCGATCGCCACCATGGCCGAGGTGGCACGGGCGTGTTTGACGATATTGGTCAGCGACTCCTGGACGATGCGGTAGGCCGCCACGTCGAGATCGGGGTGGACGGGCAGGGGGCTCCCGCTGACCGTGAGGGTCGTCGGCGGTCCGGTGGAGCTCACCACGGCGACCAGTTCGGGGACACGCGCCAGGGTCGGCTGGGGATCCGGGGAGGCCTCCGAGTCCTTGAGGATCCCGAGCATCCGCCTGAGCTGTGACATCGCGTCCCGGCCCGCGGAGGCGATCGCGTCGAACGCCTTCTCCGCGCGATCGGGGTCACCGCGTACGACCACCGGCCCCGCCTCGGCCTGGACGACCATCAGGCTGACCGCGTGCGCCAGGATGTCATGCATGTCGCGGGCGATCCGGGCTCGTTCCCGCTCCTCCGCGCGCTCGGCCTCAAGGACCCGCTGGCGTTCGAGCTGTTCCGCCCGTATCTCCAGCGAGACGGCGTAGGCCTGACGCATCGCGGCGGCCCGGCCCACGGCGTACGCCCCCGCCCACATCACGATGCCGCGCGACGCGGCGACGGGCCCCGTCTGGATCAGGAACCCCAGGAAGAGGAAGGCGACCGCGCCGAAGCGCCGCCGGGGTGGGCTCTTCTCGGCGACCGTGTACATGGCGATCAGGGAGCCGTACCAGATGGGCTGCGACGGCTGAACCGGGTCGAAGAGGGAGTACACCCCCATCGACAGGGCGACGACGACCAGGCACGTCACGGGGGCACGCCGGCGCCAGAACAGTGGAAGCGACGCCCCGAGCACCGGCAGATACTGCGCCACCGTCCAGGGCGGCGCCCCCGGCGCCGGCTGCGAGAACAGGAACGGCGCGGACTGCCCCGCGAGAGCGACGACCGTCAGGGCGATGTCGACGGCTGACGGAGGGAGTCCTCGCAACCGAGGACGGAGCGACGGGAACGAAGGGAGTCCTCGCAGTCGGTGGTGGAACGGCGGGAAGGGCATGATGCCCAAGTATCGCCAGCCCTCTCGACGGAGTCCTCACCCGTACGAGCGATCTGCCACGCGGCCCGGCCTCCTGTCCGCAGCAGGTAACGGCTCCTGCCCACAGCTGGTGACGCCCGCTGTCCACGGCGGGTGACCGGGCGCGACGGCCCGAAGTACGTCCCGAACCGGGAACGACGCACCGCCGTACAGCCGGGAACGACGCACCGCCGTGCGAGGTGCCCCGCATCGGGGTGGCCCCGCGCCGCCGGATCGCGGAACAGGCCCGCATCCGGTTCCGGATGTCCGAAAAATCGGATAACGGTACTACCTCGTTCCCGCGAACCTTGACGATCACCCACTACTCTTGGCCTTCGCATTCACCAAACATGAGGACATTTCAGGATTTCGGCGACAGGAGTGACGAGTAGCCGGGCCTTCCACGGTCCACCCCCTCCGCCCGCCGACAGCTTCCCATCCCTCAGCCCGTCCAGCTCAGGACGGCTCGCTCCCCCGGAGGATCAGTGAGACTACGGTCTCTGCTGGCGAGCGCCTCGGTGCTCGCCATCGTCACGACGGCCACGCTGGCCGTCGGGTCACCAGCCCAGGCAACCGCCGACGACCCCGCTGTGGCCAGGAGCCTCACGGCCGAGGTGCAGAAGGGCGAGAAGGTACGCGCGATCATCGAGATCGAGCGCGGCCAGAACCTCGCGAACGTGGCCAGGACCGTCGAGGCGGCCTCGAGCAGGACCAGGGTCATCAGCAAGATCGGTTCCGACGGTTTCATCGTCGCCACCGTCGACAAGCCGACCCTCGCCGAGCTCAGGACCGACAGCCGGGTGAAGGCCGTCTACGAGGACGAGGTGAGCAAGCCGACGCTCGACGTCAGCACCAAGCTGATCGGTTCGGACAGGGCCAACCAGGCGGGCTGGACCGGCAAGGGCTCCACCATCGCGATCCTCGACACCGGCATCGACCGGGACCACCCGTTCTTCGCCGGGCGGATCGTGGGCGAGGCCTGCTTCTCCAGCTCCGATCCCGACCCGTACTACCAGGCCACCGTGGTGTGCCCCAACGGCCAGCCGTCCCAGACCGGCACGGGCGCGGCCGACGCCGAGACCGCGCAGTGCGTCGTGAACGGCGTGGTCAAGTGCTACCACGGCACGCACGTCGCGGGTATCGCGGCCGGCAAGAAGGCCGGGACCGCGCCCTCCAGCGGCGTCGCGCCGGGAGCGGGCATCCTGCCGATCCAGGTGTCCAGCCGGTTCAACGGCACCATCTGCGCGGATCAGGACACCCCCGCCCCCTGCATCCTCAGCTTCACCTCCGACCAGAAGCGCGCGCTGCAGTACGTCGACGAGGTGCACGCGCCGCTGAACGTCGTCGCGGTCAACATGAGCATCGGCGGCGGTCCGGGATACCAGGTCCACTGCGCCGGCGCCCCCCTCGAATCGGAGATCCTCTGGCTCAAGGACTTCGGCGTGACCACCGTCATCTCCTCGGGCAACAACGGGTTCGAGAACGCCGTCGTCCGGCCCGGCTGCATCGCCGCGGCGGTCACCGTCGGCGCGACCGACGACCACGACACTCCCGCGCCCTTCAGCAACCGCGGCCCCCTGATCGACCTCTTCGCACCCGGCGTGGCCATCGACTCCGCCATGCCCGGCGGCACCTTCGGCGTCCTGAGCGGCACCTCCATGGCCGTCCCCCACGTCGCGGGGGCCCTGGCGCTGCTCCGGCAGGCCTACCCGGACCTGCCCGGCGAGAAGCTCGTCGAGAAGCTGCAGACCACCGGCAAGAGCATCACCTACCGCAGCGGCGACGCCACGGTGACCACCAAGCGAATCGACCTCGTCGCCGCCCTGCCGCCCCTGCCGACCGCGACCCCCACGCCGGCCGTCACCCCGACCGCGACCTCGACCCCGACCCCCACGGCCACGCCGACGCCGACGCCGACACCGAGCCGGACAACCGCCCCCAGCGACCTCGGCACGGTCGCCGACCCCCTGCCGATCCCGGACACGTGCAGGCGGGGCAAGGGCACCAAGCCGCTGAACGCCAAGCGGTGGGCGACCGAGATGCTCCGCGGGAAGGGGACGCTGTCCGACAGGACCCTCGTCTGCTACCTGTCGCTCGCGCAGAACGGCAGCAAGGTCTTCCCCGAGGTGACCGACGCCGGCTCCCTCGGCAGGGCGTACAAGGTCCTCGTCCCCAGGAGCAGGACCGCCAAGGCCCTGCTCGACCGCGAGCTGCTGGCCGCCTGGCTCAATTACGCCCACGGCGTCCACAACGGCTCCACCAAGGTCCACGGCGCCACCACGCTGACCAAGGCCATCGGCGTCGCCGAACGGTACCGCACCGCCGGCGGCACGTCCGCCCAGCTCAAGAAGACGGCCGTCTACCTGTACAAGCACGTCAACAAGTAGAGGGCGCCTGAGAAGTCACGAGGCGCCGCGGGCACAACACGCGGGTCACGGGCACGAGCGCTCACGACATGACCCCCTGACAGCACGACACGAAGGACCCCGGGCATTCGCCCGGGGTCCTTCGTCACGTCGGCTCCAAAGTTCCCGGAGTCCCCGGAGTCCCCGGAGTCCCCGGAATCCCCGGAATCCCCGGAATCCCCGGAATCCCCGGAATCCCGGAGTGGCGGAACCGATCGCGCGGTGACGCCGCGGGCGCCCTTGACCCGACGATTTCGTACGGCTCCACCTGCGGGAGGAGGACAACACATGAATCCCACCGATCCACGTCCGCCCCCGGACGGCGCCGGGTCACGACCAGGACCGCGACCGGAATCGTGACCGGGAAGCAGTCACCACGGGCGGCGTGGTCCCGGTGACGCGTGCCGTTCCGGCGGACGGTCGCGTCTCGCACATCGTGTGATCGCGTCACCCGGCCTGAGGTGCCTCCGGCGTCCGGAGGTCGTGGAGACGGCGAAGCCGGTCCTCGGTGTACGCGACCAGGCGCACGGCGTCGTCGGGGTCGAGCGTCCTCAGGGACCTGTCGACCGTCCTGCCCCGGTCGATCGCGGAGAGCGGGTCCGTCGGCGGGTGATCGATCCACCCGACGATCGGCCGGACCGCGTCGGCCACCGGCCGCGCGAAGAGGGCCGCGAGCAGCTTGATCGTCCCGCGTACCAGCGGATTCCGGTGGTTGCCGGCCCCGCTGCGGGTGAAGCCGGGGTGATAGAGGACGTAGCGGGCCCTGTTCCCGGCCTGGCCGGCGAAGGCGACGCCGAGCAGGTCGTTCGCCCGTCCGGCCTGGAGCTGGGCACGCACCTGGCCGTACCCGCGGGTCAGCTGGGGGTCCTCCCAGAAGATCCGGCCCGCGGTGGTGCCGACCCCGGCGACGTTGACGACGACCGGAGCGGGGGCGGCGTTCAGCAGCGCCCGCAGACGGGAACCGAGCAGATAGCGGCTCAGGTAGTACAGGGCGAACGTGTGCTCCAGCCCGTCCACGGTCTCCCTGCGCCTCGGGCTCACCCGGTTGGCGAACAGGGCCAGCGCGTCGACGGCGTCGTGGCGCCCGGCGATGTCGGCGACGACCCGCTCGACCTCGGCGACCGAGGACAGGTCCGCGCGCAGGAACCGCAGGTTCGGGTTCGCGGCATGGTCGAGCAGCGCGCGCCCCTTGGCCTCGCTGCTGCCGATCACGGTGACGTGGTCGCCCCTCGCCAGCCGTTCCAGGGCGGTCGCGCGCCCCATGCCGTCGGTCCCCCCACTTATGACCACGGTTTTCCGTCGTTGGCCCGGCATCGTGTCCTCCATAGGCTTGCGATCGGCTGCTCCAATCGTCGGGCCGCCGCGTCGGAGACGGAAAGAAGGCAGTTTCATGTCCGGTACGCACACGGGTGTTCCCTCGGTACTGGCCCACGGGTTACCTCGTCCGGTGCCGATCGACGAGCTCGAAGCGTGCCCGGTCGGGGACCTGTTCCGGCGCCTGGGCGACAAGTGGAGCATGCTGCTGCTGGTCCTGCTCGGCCGCCGTCCCCACCGGTACAACGAGCTGCACCGCGCGATCGAGGGCATCAGCCAGCGCATGCTGACCCGCACCCTGCGCGCCCTGGAAACCGACGGCCTGGTGCTGCGCGAGGTGCACCCGACCGTGCCCCCCAGCGTCGAGTACAGCCTCACCCCCCTCGGCCGGACCCTGCTGGAACCCCTGTCGACCCTGGCCGACTGGGCGGTACGCCACGAGGCCGAGATCAACGAGGCCCGCTCCCACCACACCGCGTCGCCGAGCTTCCCAACCGAATCCGTACGCCCGGTTGCGCCGCTGTCGAACGTCCATCGGAATTCAGTAGTCGAACGTCCGTAACCACCACGGAAGGTACGAAGGGGCGAAAGGGTTGTTCAGCCGTAACGCCCGCAACCTCTCGTCGGCCGGAGTGACCAGTCGACGCAGCTCCCGGCGAGCCTTCCTGGAAACCCGGCCGAGAGCGATCTCGATGACGAGGCGCGGATCATCCGAGTTGGCTCGCCAGTCGTGGTCACCGTGCCACGGGACCTGGGTGCGGGAGGAACCGTAGTCGCGGTGCTTACGCGGCGGCCGGCACCAGGTCACGACGGCGGAGGCGGTCCAGTTGTCCGGCCACCCGTGGAGGCGATCGAGCGCGCGTAGCTGCCGCATCGTCGAGG
Organism: Streptosporangium sp. NPDC002721; assembly: GCF_042888905.1. NCBI lineage: Bacteria > Bacillati > Actinomycetota > Actinomycetes > Streptosporangiales > Streptosporangiaceae > Streptosporangium > Streptosporangium sp. NPDC002721. Next base: position 590 of record NZ_JBIAQI010000013.1, on the reverse strand, counting down.
CGGACAGGCCACACACATCGAGCACCCGAACCCTGACGCCGCGCGCGTGCCAGGGAGCCTGCGGCCGTCGCCGGTGATGACGTCGAAGGGTGGCCCGAACGGCGGCAGGAGGCCGACGCGGCATGCGCACTTCCCGAATCGCGGTCGCCGCTCATCATGTCGGCCCGACCACACCGTGTCCAGGCCGTCCTGGCACTCCGGAGCGGTGACACGAAGTGTGGCCTGATAACGGACGGCGAGCCTGTCATGTCGAGTGACGCTTGAGCCGGCTGACACCGCACTCGACGACGTGAAGCTGCTCGCGGGTCACGGCGACGCCGGCTGTCGTACGCGTACGCTCCCCGCCCGCCGAAATCTTTGCGGACCACCTGGCTCTTCATAGGGCTTCCGAGGGCGCGGCAGGGCGCCGAGCGTAGTTCGCCAAGCTCTTGCTGGAGAGCGTCTCATCGCACAACCCTGCCGTCCTCGGCGGGTCGAGGCCCTGAGACAATTCAGTGAGGTGATCTCAGCAAGATCGGCTCGGGCATTTGGTTCTTGATGCCGCCAGAACGGTGCCGACGAACATGAACCGGGATGGATCGCGATGCCCC